>NZ_JACFRL010000008.1:2589-117858 GCF_016100925.1 Lactobacillus sp. W8093
TAGAACCTAACCAAAACAGATATCTGTACGTTACACGTTTTAGATGGTTGTTAAATCGATGATGATTAGAACTATATAAGGTTGATTAGTATCAATCCAAATGTTTTAGATGGTTGTTAAATCGATGATGATTAGAACTTTTAGACTTGGTAGGTGGTCAAGGTGTGGGTTTTAGATGGTTGTTAAATCGATGATGATTAGAACATTAATATATTGACCACCACCCGCAAGCACCCGCAAGCCAGTTTTAGATGGTTGTTAAATCGATGATGATTAGAACTAATTATCGCCTATTTCCTGCATTCTTTCGGTTTTAGATGGTTGTTAAATCGATGATGATTAGAACTGATTGACTGCCAACCTCTATCCATTGTGAGTTTTAGATGGTTGTTAAATCGATGATGATTAGAACATTTAGTTTTGAAAACTAAATTTGAAGAAAGTTTTAGATGGTTGTTAAATCGATGATGATTAGAACGCTAAAAGGGGATGATAAACATTCAGCAAAGTTTTAGATGGTTGTTAAATCGATGATGATTAGAACACTGATTACCTTCCGGATGAGGCACAACGGGTTTTAGATGGTTGTTAAATCGATGATGATTAGAACTTCATAGGATTGAGCCATGTACCGTTGTTGGTTTTAGATGGTTGTTAAATCGATGATGATTAGAACCACAGAAACACATGGACGCTGTCAATTTATGTTTTAGATGGTTGTTAAATCGATGATGATTAGAACTTTGCATAAAATACCTTATGACCATTTATAGTTTTAGATGGTTGTTAAATCGATGATGATTAGAACCATAGCCTAAAGATATGCTTTGCATTGCTTGTTTTAGATGGTTGTTAAATCGATGATGATTAGAACTTGGCTCCACTCTAATTGCCTATGAGGGCAGTTTTAGATGGTTGTTAAATTGATGATGATTAGAACTTATTTTTGATGAGTTTCCCGAAGTTAATAGTTTTAGATGGTTGTTAAATTGATGATGATTAGAACTTTTAGCCATTATAACAACACACCTCATTTGTTTTAGATGGTTGTTAAGCAAAAGCAAAATATTATCATAAGCTCACAATAAAAGGCTTGCTTTTAAAGCAAGCCTTTTTGTTTCGCCTATTTAACAAGCCAATAGAAAATACAATCAATACTAGTCTTTTACAATATCTGTTCATTAAGTTCTTCATGCTAAATAACCAATAATTTTTAAAATATGATACAGACAATGTGGCAAGATCTGCAAATTTATTAAAACTAATTATTATTTACTTTCTTGTTGAATTCTCTCTTTGAAACATACTGAATTTTCTTAACATACTGACCTCTATGATCAATTTTGATATATTGTTTAGAAGGATCGTAACCACCTACTCTTCTGATCCTATATGGAAGTTTCTTACCAGTCTTGGCATCATAAGCTTGAACGTTAAAATACTTTTGCGTATTCTTTTCTACTTGAGCATAACTTTTAGTTTCGGGAATTGTAAGATTGAAACGATCGAAAATTTCATTATGAATAAAAAAGGGAAAACAAAAGAAAGCTGCAATTGCTAACACAAAGACAAAAAATATTTTTCTAAAATTCATGATTACTCCTTATCCAATTTGGTTTTATAGATTTAGCAGATTAGCTAAAATAACTGCTTAATTTAAATTCTGAGTGTATCAATACACTAGTATACCTTTATTATACACTTTTCATAATTTTTTACGAGTATAGCAACAATATCTATTTTATTTGCTAGCAAAAGTCAATTATTTATGCTACTTTAAGTGCAGTATTTAAAACTAAGGAAGTAGTAATATGTCTGAAAAATTTAAGGGTTTAAGCCAAGCCGAAGCAGATAAACTTCTTCAAAAAAATGGTTTAAATGAAGTTCCTGAACCTCAATTTAACTTTTTCAAAGAATTTTTATCTAAGTTATGGAATTTATCGGCCTGGATTTTAGAAGCTGCCCTCCTTCTGGAATGCATATTAGGTAAGTGGATTCAATCATTGTTTGTGCTTTTAATGTTGCTTTTTGCCGCATGGAACGGTGCTTCTAAGAAAAAGCAGTCACGCAAAGTATTAAACAATATTTCCCATAAGCTGACACCTTCTATTTCTGTCCAAAGAGACGGCAAGTGGCAAAATATTGATTCCAAATATTTAGTCCCAGGTGATTTAATCAGCATGCAGGCTGGTGATGTCCTAGCAGCAGATGTGAAATTACTTGAAGGTCAGATCTCTACTGACGAAAGTTCGATTACTGGCGAGGCCAAGACAGTTCGTAAAAATCCGCAGGATACAGCTTATGCAGGTACAACTGTGACTGAAGGAAATGGACTTGCTCAAGTCACAGCTACAGGAGCAAATTCGCGTTCTGGTAAGACAATTAACCTGATTAATAATTCAGCTGCTCCGGGACACCTACAACAATTATTAACCAAAATCATTTATTATCTATGTATTTTAGATGGTATTTTGACACTAGTAATCGTTGTGGCATCCTTTTTCAAAGGTGGCGACCTCAACAATTTAATTAATATGTTGCCATTTTTAGCTATGATGTTTATAGCTTCCATCCCTGTTGCTATGCCCTCAACTTTTGCACTCTCAAATTCCTTTGAGGCAACCCGTCTAAGTAAAGAAGGCGTCTTAACATCAGATCTTACCGGTATTCAGGACGCAGCCAACCTTAATCTGATTTTGCTAGATAAAACGGGAACAATCACACAAAATAAAACAGCTGTTGGGCAATGGACTAATTTTAGTTCATTAGATAATAACCAAGCCCTAGAATTGGCGGCGGCTGCAACAGATCAAAGAAATAAAAAAATTATTGATACGGCGATTGATGACTATGTAACTGGTTTAGGACTTGAAGTGAAGACAGGTACTGACTTTACGCCATTTACTTCTAGTACTGGTTATTCAATGGCTAATTATAACGGGCACAATATCAAGCTGGGATCTTTTAAGCAGCTCTCGCTCATTGATCAGAATGCTAATGAAATAGCTAAAGACGTTGATTTTAGTGCGGGACGCTCAGTTGCTGTACTGATTGACGATAAATTAGCCGGGGTCTTTATTTTGCAGGATATGGTGCGTCCCGATTCTAAAAAATCTCTTGGTGAGCTTAAAAAGCGTGGCGTTAAACCAATTATGCTCACAGGTGACAACCAAAAGACTGCTGAAGCCGTAGCTAAGCAAGTCGATTTACAAGGCGATGTCATATCAATTCATGATTTTAATGATGAAACTGATACCAGTAAATTAGCGGGTATTGCGGATGTTTTACCAGAAGATAAGTTAAAGATGGTTAAGTTCTTCCAGAAAAAAGGCTATATCGTCGGCATGACAGGTGACGGTGTTAACGATTCCCCCGCTTTGAAACAAGCTGAAGTCGGAATTGCTGTTTCCAACGCTGCTGACGTTGCCAAACGGTCAGGCAAGATGGTTCTTCTAAATGATGGTTTATCTTCAATTGTTAAAATTCTTGACGCTGGTCACAGGGTCTATCAAAGAATGACAACCTGGTCGTTAACTAAATTGGCGAGAACTGCGCAATTAACTATGCTTTTGACCTTCGGTTATCTTTTCTTTAACTATATCCCAATGGCGTTAAATGCAATGGTTATTTATACAATTATGAATAATATGGTCACAATGATGATTGGTACGGATAGGACTCACATTACCTATAAGCCTGAAAATTGGAATATGGCCCGCTTAGCCAAAATTGCTTTTTCACTTGCTTTCGGATGGACGGCCATCGGCATCTTTGCTATTGCATATCTTAATACTCACGGTTATAGTCACGGTACAGTGTCAACCATGGTCTACGTCTACCTTGTCTTAAGTGCTATGTTTATTATCTTAATCACCAGAACTAAGCGCTACTTTTGGCAGGATTACCCGTCAAAGGCTGTTGGTCTAACTCAGTTAGGTGATGTAATTTTAACAGTAATATTAGCTTTATTTGGCATAGCAATGACTAAAATTACATGGACGAATCTATTACTAACGTTCGCTGCTGCTTTGATTGCCGCTATCATTATTGACCTCTTTTATCAGCCGATAATGAAAAATCGCTAGTTTATTAATTTAATAAAGCAAAAGAAAAACCTGATCTTGGACTTTTTCCAAAATCAGGTTTTTTAAGGTATACCGATGAGTTCCTGAATTTTCCATCACATCGGTAAAAAGGTTTTGTATATGCTATTTGGTATAATAATTTAGAATAGGAAAAAATAGTTAAATTAATCAGGAAAATTAATTTTGGTAAGATGCGAGTCAACAGCAAAAATAAATTTTACTTTACCAATGACCCTCATATCCCCCCTTTCGCTGGTTGTACGTTTATAACAAATGCTGCATAAACATGTAGCACGGGCTACATTATTTATGCTTTAAATTACATTCGTTATGTTTATCTTAATACATAAAATAACTAATGTAAACTATTTAGTTTTATTTTTTTGCTATGAAATCAGTAAAATTTACTGATTTTAAATGTGTTAAATAACGAAATTATTTCTTTAATTCATACACATATGAAGTTTCGTCTGGACGATAAACTCCGTGTAACAGACCCACTTTGGTAAATCCCATTTTTGCAATCAGATGTTGCATTGCTTGGTTATCTTCATGAGTATCAATTCTAATCGAATCTATATCAGCACGATTGTCTTTAATATCATTAATAACAGCCCGCAATAACTTAGTAGCGTAGCCTTTACCAGAATGCTGTGAGTGAATTGCCACACGATGAATAACTACATATTTATCAGTGTCGCATAGCCATTCACCATCTAAATGATCATAAATTTGATCCGGTCCGTCAACAATTGCAATTGCTCCAACCGTTTCTTGATCTTCAGATACGGCTAAAAACGCCCAGCCATTTTCGATATCTTCTTTAATTTGTCCTTTTGACGGATATTCACCTTGCCACTGGTTAACACCGTGCTCAGCTAATTGATTGGCACCGTCTTTCAAAATAGCGATAATTTGGTCAAAATCGGCCATAGTTGCTTTTCTTAATTGCAAATTACTCTATTCTCCTTTTTTTGAAATACTGTACCATTATATATACTTGACCCCCAGCTTGTAAAAAATTTGCACTTCAAAAAAGAAAAAATTTTCATTTTTCAGTAAACGCTATCAAAAGAGTGTATAGACAGATTAACCTTATTTCAACTAATTTTTACTCAATAAAAAAAAGCCTTGCTCTCACAAGACTTTTAACTCAAAAAACTAAAAATAGATCTTCGTTAGGCTTTTAAAAATCACTAAACAATTGATCAATTTCTTGATATTCACTTGGTGACAATTTAACTGACATGGCTTTCGCATTGCTTCTGACCTGGTCAGCGTTGCGCGCACCCGGAATCACGACACTAATAGCTGGATTAGCCATATACCATGCCAAAACAGTCTGGGTAACCGTTGCCTCATGCTTAGTTGCTATCTCACGGATACCCGCAATACCCTTGATTGCTCTGTCATACCGGTCTTCGTTAAAATCACCCAGCAGTTTTCCGCCGTCAGTACTGTTAAACTTGTCCCAATCACCAGCGCCGTATTTACCAGTTAACAGACCTGAAGCTAACGGGAAAAATGGCACAAATGAAATATTTTGCTCATGTAAATATTCCAATTCTTCCTTAACAGGAGCCCGGCGCACCAAACTATAATGATCCTCAACGATATCAACTTTCCCATTTTTATTTGCTTCTTTAATTTGGCTCAAAGAAAAGTTAGAAACACCAATAGCCCGAATTTTACCAGCTTTGCGAATTTCATCTAAAGTTTCAATTGCTTCATCTTTGGGTGTATTCTCATCCGGATAATGTAAGTAAAAAATATCAATATAGTCTGTTTTCAAACGTAAAAGTGCCTCATCAACGGCTTTTTTAATGAAAGTGGCACTATTATTAGGTGCCATATTTTGTGACTTATCTTGGGCAGCCTTAGTAGCAATAATTACTTTTGAGCGATCATAATTTTGCAAGACGTCCCCAATGATCTCTTCGGATCTGCCGAGCCCATAGACATAAGCGGTATCAAAAAAGTTGATGCCCTGCTTAAGAGCCTCGCGCAGTAAATCATATCCGTCTTCTTCATTTAAATTTTTAAATAAGTTATGTCCCCCAACTTTATTTGTTCCTAAACCCAACTTAGTTGTGTAAACATCACTTTTGCCAATTCTGATTTTATCCATATCTATTCACTCCCAAAAAGCTATCATAGCTGACAGCTTATAAATTAGCGTTGTTTTTCTAAATTAATAATGCACTATGGGGCAAGGTAACAAACTTATTATTAATGCTTTTTCAGTAAATAAATTATTTAGGTTAAGCTAATTTATATTTTCACTTAGCCACTACCTATCAAACTACAAAGTATGGTAACCTTTTTCAACAGAAATTACTAAATTTAGCAAGCGCTTACAACAATGATAAAATTATACTTTAATTATGTCTTATATCCTCCTCTTAAAAAAACGCTTTTATTACTACCGTAGTTGTATTCTAACGATTATTAAAACCAATAGTCAAGTAAGTTACCTTTTCTTAGTAGAAGAAGCTACTATATTAATATCACTGAAAGCAATAAAAATTGTCAATTTAACTACCAAAAAAGTTCCCAAGAGATTGACCCTCAGGGAACTTTTTAATTGCATGTTATTCACTTAAGCACCGTGGTATTTAACTAATGAGTAAACATCAAGTCCCGGTAATTTTTCTTTTCCTTTTAGATCAGGTAATTCAATATAAAAAGCAGACCCAACTAATTCTCCACCTAAATTTTCAATTAGTTGCTTACATGCTCTCAGAGTTCCTGCTGTAGCAAGTAAATCATCACAAACTACCACACGTTGACCTGGTTTGATTGCATCTTTATGTATTTCCAAACTATTAGAACCATATTCCAAATCATAAGAAGCACGTTCCACTTCTCTAGGTAACTTATGTGGTTTCCTAGCAGGTACAAAACCAATACCCAATTCAGTAGCTACGGGACAGCCAACTATAAAACCACGGGCCTCGGGACCTACAATGACATCAGCATTTTTGCTTTTAACATATTCTGCTAATTCATGAGTAGCTGCTTGAAACAATTTGCCATCCTGTAAAATAGGAGTGATGTCACGAAAAATGATCCCCTTATTAGGGAAATCCTTAACACTTGCAATATGTTTCTCAAAATCGTTTGCCATAAGAAGAAAAAACCTCCAAAACTTAACTTTCTTGCTAAAGCTTATCCGACCTAAATATTCTAACAGATTTCAGGATTAAAAGCACTAATAATGTGAAAAATTAATGCTGCTTTAATTGCTCATTCACGTACATTAGCAATTTTTTACTAGACATATTCCTTAATTCACGAATGAAGGCAATTTGTGACCTAGTGGCAAGATAATATCGTGAAGCTGTTAACTTACTTCTAGCAGGATGTTTAACAGCATAGATTTTGTTGTCCGCTATTTTAATAAAATGCAGCTCAGAAAATACACGTAAAATAAATAGAATATGATCATAACTCTGCTGCAGAAAAGGTCCAACTAAGCGATAATCCTCGATCGTTAAGCCAGGATGTGTATATACGTAGCGCAATACATTCTCAAAATCTGACTTCACAGGCATCTGCGTCACCGGTAATTGATCCAAAATAAACCGTAAGTAAAGCTGAGCGTAATTATTAGTCAATGCTGCATCTAATTCACTTTGATTATGGGGAACGTCAAGAAAGACGGCTACCTCGCCCTCACTATCATAATCATTAATCAGCGTAATTTTTGCGGGATCAATATCATATTTTGTAGAAGCAGAGATCTTATTTTTTTCGTCAAATAAAAGATACCTATCCGCAAAACCCATTACATATTTTTCAGATCGTAAATCAATAACTGGTGCAGGAACAGCTAATTTAGGGGCTGCAAAAACGATACCTTTAATTATACCTTGCACTTTAGTTTGATTACGAAAACAATTTTCTTGTAAGCCAATAAAAAGCTGATCAATGTATGGTAACAGGGCTCTGGTTAAGTTTTTTTTATTGAAACCTACCACATCCAATTTCTTATTGCTTTTACTGACAGTCAGTTTGATATGATTCTTATCTGCACCCATGTAAAAGCAGCCAGTGATGTCAGGATGCTTAATGCTAAACACCGACTCCACATTATCTGTGCCAAAAGGACCCGCCAATTTAATTTCCGCAATAGTCTTTAAATCAAGATTAGCAAACGGTAATTCAAAATCGTAATCTCTGATATTCTGGTTGTATGAACCATTAAAATTATTTTCAAAGGCTTTTCTTAAAGAAGGAATTTTTTCTTCAGTCATTGATAATCCGCAAGCAAAATCATGCCCACCGAATTTCAAAAATAGTTTGTCCTTTAAGGGATTTAGCGCATTAAAAATATTATAACCGGCAACGGATCTCCCAGACCCCTTGATAATTCCAGCTTCATTTTTGGTTAAAACTATGGTAGGTTTATGAGTTTTCTCAACCACCTTATTTGCTACTAAACCCAAGACGCCTTCATGAAAATCTGGTTGATAAATTACCAGAGTTTGACTTCTTTCCCAGCCATTATTTTTAACTTGTTCAAGACATTCTTGAAAAACAGTTGCAGTCAATTTTTTGCGTTCATCGTTTAATTTTTCAACTTTAGTAGCTATCTCATCGGCTTTTTCATCAGTATCACATAATAGTAATTCCACTGCCAGAGAAGCATTGGCAAGTCTGCCCACAGCATTTAATCTTGGTGCAATATTAAAGCCAACATCAGTTTCGTCAATATGTCCTAATTGTAAACCAGCTTTTTTTATTAAAGCTCTTAGTCCCGGCCGCTCAGTCTCATTAAGCATTTTAAGGCCACGTTTTACTATTACATGACCTTCTCCTGACACCTTGACCATATCACCAATTGTGCCAATCATTGCTAATTCCAATAATTCAGGCATTGGTTCCTGCATTAACGCCCGACAAATAGTGTAGGCAACACCTGCCCCACAATAATCATCAAACGGATATTTTTGTTCAGGATAATTGCAGTGTACCAAAGCGTAACAGTCAGGAACTTGCTCTTGAAATTTATGGTGATCTGTAATTATTGTATCTACACCTTTACTTTTGGCAAAAGCAACCTCGTCAACCCCAGTAATCCCGTTATCTACAGTAATAATCAGTTTAGTCCCATCTGCTACAATTTTTTTGTAGGATTCAAGATTTGGACCATAGCCATCTTTAAAACGATCGGGAATAAAAAAATGTACGTCGGCACCTAAAATGCCCAGTGTTTCCAGCATAATAGTGGTGGCAGTAATACCATCAGCATCGTAATCACCATAGACCGTTATTTTTTCTCCTGCATCAATTGCTTGATTAATTCTGTTAACTGCCTTTTTCATGTCATGCATTAAAAAGGGATCAGCCAAATCAGCTTCAGTGGCATTAAACCAATAATCTATTTTTTCCGCAGTATTTATTCCGCGCAAAGAAAGCAGCTTAGCCGTTATTGGGCTAAGCTGATACTTCTCAATTATAGCAGGAGCTAATTCTTCACCTTTACGTTTGCGCCATTCAATCATTAATTTAATTCAGCCTTTTGTCGTTACTTATCTTTATTTTAATTTAAATCGTCATCATTCATTTTTAAGACAGCCATAAAAGCATCTTGGGGAATTTCTACATGACCCACTGCTTTCATCCGTTTTTTACCCCGCTTTTGTTTTTCAAGCAGCTTTGCCCTTCTATCAGGATCTCCCGTATGAATTTTCCAAGTAACATCCTTGCGGTATGGCTTAACAGTGGCACGAGAAATAATTTTTGCTCCAATTGCTCCTTGAATATCAACTTCAAAGTTCTGTCTAGGAATTAACTTCTTAAGCATTGAGGTCATTTGTCGCGCCCTATTTTGAGCTTCATCACGGTGAGCAATGAAACTAAGAGCGTCGACCACTTGTTTATTCAAAAGAATATCAATTTTAACTAAATCAGTTGCCCGATAACCCGTAATTTCATAATCAAGTGAGGCATAACCTTTAGTGGAAGATTTTAAATCATCAAAAAAATCATAAATAATTTCGGCTAGCGGCATATTGTAAATTACGTTAACCCGATATTTGTCTAAATAGTCCATTGTCACAAACTCGCCCCGTTTGCGTTGACATAATTCCATCACAGGACCGACAAAATCATTCGGAACCATTACTTCTGCTTTAACAAAAGGTTCCTGCACTTCCTTATATTCACCTGCAGACGGTAAATCAGAAGGATTATCAATTACTTTGGTCGTACCGTCATTCATAATCGCATGATAATCAACAGAAGGGGCAGTCATGATTAAGTCTAGGTCAAATTCCTGTTCAAGTCTTTCCTGCACCACATCCATGTGGAGTAAACCTAAAAAGCCGCACCTAAAACCAAAGCCTAAAGCAGTTGAAGTTTCAGGTTCAAATTCTAAAGCTGCATCATTGAGCTGCAATTTTTGTAAAGCTTCCTTAAGGTCATCATATTTTGCATTGTCTACGGGATACATACCTGAATAAACCATTGGTGGTATCTGACGATAACCGGGAAGTGGTTCCGCGGTTGGATGTTCTGCGGCAGTGATAGTATCACCAACACGAGTTTCACGAACGGACTTGATGTTTGCCGTTAAGTAACCAACATCCCCAGCAATTAGAATATCTTTTTTAACCGGATGTGGACTGGAAACTCCAACTTCAGTAACTTCATACTCCTTACCAGTATTCATGATTTTTATTTTATCGCCGGGTTTAACCGTACCTTCTTCAATCCGCACAGATAAAACAACACCGCGATAGTCATCATATTTTGAATCAAAAATCAACGCTTTTAACGGTGCTTGGAGATCTCCACTAGGAGCTGGTATATCTTTAACTATGCGTTCAAGCAACTCCTTAATTCCCTGCCCGGTTTTACCGGAAACTTCAACAGCGTCGGAAGCATCTAACCCCAACATTTCTGTGATTTCCTCTTTAGCCTGCTCCGGATTAGCTGAAGGCAGATCAATTTTATTTATAACAGGCAAAATTTCTAAGTCATCATCAATTGCTAAGTATGTATTTGCCAAAGTTTGGGCTTGCACACCTTGCGAAGCATCTACAACTAACAATGCACCTTCACAAGCTGCTAAGGAACGGGAAACCTCATAAGAAAAATCTACGTGTCCTGGTGTATCAATTAGATGAAAAATGTAGTCTTCGCCATCTTGCGCATGATATTTAATTTCTACTGAGTTCATCTTGATGGTGATGCCGCGTTGGCGTTCCAAAGGCATATCGTCTAACATCTGATTTTTTAATTGGCGTTCAGATACCGTATCGGTCAACTCTAAAATTCGATCGGCAATCGTAGACTTACCATGATCAATATGAGCAACAATGGAAAAATTGCGAATACGCTTCTGATAATCTTGTAATTTTGTTATGTCCATAAATAATTTGCACCCTTTACTCTATCTTTATTATTATAACAAAGTAACTGAAACAGTTAAAAGCAATTAAGTAAAAAGTAAGGGTAGTCTAAACTATTTGATTAATTAGATTTTGTTTTTTTATTTAAACTAATTCTTTTATCAAACTTATTTTGAATTTTCTGAGACAAATTGTGCGCTATCATAAAAACCGTGATAGGAATATCAACAATATTGTTAATTATTTCTGCACTATTTTCTTCATCAATTGCCGATGTACCTTCGTCAATTAACAAAAACTGGTTTTCATGAATTTCAGATCTGGCTAGAACTATTTTTTGTCTTTGCCCCCCAGACACATTTAAATTGTTTAAGTTAATAATTGTTTCTTCTTTTTCAGCAAATTTGCTAAGATCATAATTAAAACAAGTATTTTTAATTACTCGTTTTAGATTTTCTTCTAGATCTTTATTAAACATTGTTATATTGTCCTTGATACTAACTGAAAACAAAACAGGTGATTGAGGAATGTAGCCTAACCTTAAGTTTTGCGGATTAAGTTTGTTTTTATTCTGATCAAAAAAATCAACTACACCAGTTGTAGGTTTCAATTCACCTAAAAGCAATTTAAAAAGAGTAGTCTTACCACTACCAGAATCACCCATTAATAGAACTTTTTCATGGGGTTTAATAGTGATATCTGGAAAAGTTAATTTTTGACCGTTCGGAAAAATATAACTTAAATTGTGAGTTTCTAAACATATAGGCTGCATACCTTCAGGTGGACTAGTCACTGGCACGCGCTATTTTGCAACTTTCTGATTTAATTGACCAGCAGAAGATATTTGTCCAACCTCATTTGTAAGGCTTTGCAATGCTTCTAACAAATTTGCACTAAAATTTTCGACGGTGATGATCACACCAAAAGGAATTATTTTACGAGTAATTAACAAAGCAGCGCTAACAAGTAGTACAAAATTTAACAAAACTGAACTTGCCTTATTCACAACAGATAAAAATTGCGCAGTTTTTGTTCGATTAACATTTGCTTTTTCTAGTTTCTTTGAAGCTCCTGTCATTACAGTTGAAAGTTTTTTTCCAGCCATAAAATTTTGCAATTCAGCTAAGCCATCTAACCAATTTTCTGCGGTATTTAAATATGACGCGTTAGCCAAAGATAAATTTTGCACAGCTTTGCGTAAGGGCTTTCGTAATAGACGGGGAAGCAATAAATTTAGGCTGCCTAAAAATAGTACTATTATTAAAAGGCTCCAATGAAATGACCAGAGTGCCAAAATAACAAAAAGAATTTGCGCAGCATAATAGGGAATATCGGTATAAATGCTCAAAGAAGAAGACTTAATTATATTAAGGTCATTCGTTAGTATATTTTGGACCTTATTTGGACTATGATGGACGTAATCGTTGAAAAAATGGGCAACAATTTCCGCTCTTACTTGATGATTATATTGTTGAATTTGCTTTTCAATTAAGTATTGACACAAATTCATACCCAAATAACTTGTAAAATATAAAAATAATACGATTAGACAAAACAACAAAAACTCATTTACCATCCTTCTGCGGATAAAAGAAAAGATATACGTTCCGATATAACTTGTACCAATAACTAAGCCGGAAGTAGTAAATTCTAATAGCAAAATGACTATCATTCTAGTTTTATTAGTAGCATACAATCCTTTAAAGGTCATAATTACCCTCACCTCGATTAGGGTCAATATTTATCACTCTATCAAACAATTTTTTAGTATCTTTAGTAAGATTATGAGCAATAACTATAATAGTTTGGTTACTATTCAAAAGATTACTAATTATTTTGTTTGTTGCATTTTCATCAATGGCACTAGTGGATTCATCGGCCAAGATTATAGGCTTGTTTTGAATCTCATTACGCGCTAATACAATCTTTTGTCTTTGGCCTCCCGAAAGGTTGTCTTTGTCAACATCAACTATTGTTTCCAGACCAGCTTGAAAACCAGCTACATCCGACTCGAGTTGAACTGATTTTACATATTTTTCAACAACCTTATTCAATTTACTATTGAACATGGTAATATTCTCTTTGATCGATACTGGAAATAAGAAATTGTCTTGTGCTAGATAACTTATCTGACTGCGGTCAACTTTAACCTTATTACCCTTTTTATCACAAAAATATATTTGTCCACTGGTAGGCTTTAATTCTGCCAAAAGCAGTTTGAATAAAGTTGATTTACCAGAACCACTTCTACCCTGCAATAGAATCTTCTCGCCCTTCTTGATAGTCATGTCAGGATAGGAAATTTCTCTATTATTTTGATATTTATACTTTAAACTTCTAGTTTTTATTACAGAAAAATTTGCTTCATTTGAATATGTGCTTGGAATTTCTCTTTGCAGTTCATTTAGTTGTTGATTGATATTCTTAGTTGACTGCATTCTTGTTAATGCGGTAGTGATAGTCAAAGCTGAATTAAAGATACTAGATGCAAAAGTTCCTGCAGCAATAATAGTACCGAAAGAAACAATTTTAGCGAAAAATAAAATTGTTGCTAGAAATGTCACTGCTACTTGAGAAAAAGAATTTGCGCACCCATTAATAAATTGAGCCAGTCCCATGACTTTTTGCCTGTCAACATAAGATTGCTCCAAATCTGTCCCCTTTTTTGTCAAATAATGACTAAAGGCATCAAATGCCAGGTACCTTCTTAATTCTGCCAGACCGTTAAACCACTGAAAAATGGTATTTAAATATTTTTTATTTTGTTCAGAAATTTTTTTGGTTGCTTTCGTTAGAGCTTTATGCGTTAGTTTGGGCACTAATAAAGTGATAATGACCAAAGTAACTACTAAAACAGCTATCGACCAATGAAACATGACTAAAGCAATTGTCGAAGTAATCATTACAAAAAGGGAACTAAGTATACGCAAAACTTGATTAGCATATTGATCTGTTAATAGCTGCAAATTATTATTTAAATTATTTACCATTGCTGCTGTAGAAACAGATTTACTGTGGTAATAATGCTTAACGAGATTATCTCTAATCAAGCCAATATATTGTTGCAGCTGTCTACTATAAAGCCACGTAGCCACAGAATTAATTATAAAGGCAACTAATCCCGTAATTAGACTAACCAAAATAAAGTATAAAAATTGAAAGAAATGACTTTTACTCAGGCTATTATAAGCGAACTTAATAACGTATGAGCTGAATGCAGTTCCACAACCATAGATTACGATTAAAGATACTATTAGAATTGAATTTAAAATATTCGTTTTTATTAAGTTGCTTAATTTTATTGTTATTGCCTACAATATTAACATATTATTAAATATTTATTACATTATAGCGCGTAAAATATTAAATTCAATTATATATTTGAAAAATAAAAAGCAGTACTAAAAATTTTAGTACTGCTTTCTTATTACTGTAATTTTTCTTTTAATCTTTCAAAAAAGCCTTTTTCCTGAGGGGTAATTGAGCCTCCTCCAGCTTTAACAAATTCAACTAAAGCCTGCTTTTGTTTTTCGTTAATTGATTTTGGTATTTGTACCTGAACAGTAGTAATTTGATCGCCATTACCACTACCGCGCAAATAAGGAACACCTTCGCCATGCAAAGTAAATTCTTTATTTGGCTGAGTACCAGCAGGAATTTTTAACTTTTTATTCCCATGGACAGTTTTGACATTTATTTCATCACCTAATGTTGCCTGGGCAAATGAAATTGGCACTGTAGTATAAATTGTCGTTCCTTTACGTTCGAATTCTTTTGAAGGTTTAATGCGGTAGCTGATATAAAGATCGCCATAAGGACCACCATTTTTACCAGCTTCGCCTTGGCCATCATAACGTAACTGCTGACCGTTATCAATTCCAGCGGGAATATTAACTTCAATGGTATTTTTACCATCAATTACACCATTACCATGACAGGTTTGACAAGGATGTTCAATAATTACACCTCGACCATGACACTTATCACATACAGTTTGACGCCGAATTACACCTAGCATCGACTTCTGCGTAACAGTCATATAGCCACTACCATTACACTTATCGCAAGTTATTGGGTGTGTGCCTTTTTCTGCCCCATTCCCTTTGCAAGTTGGGCAAGTTTCACTGCGAGTGTAAGAAACCTGCGTCTTTTTGCCGGTAATAGCATCCATGAAATCAATTGTCAGAGTATAGTCTAAATCTTCACCACGTGTTGGTGCTGTTGGATTAGCACGACGCTGGTTAGATCCTGTTGCACCACCGAAGAAATCATTAAAAATATCACCAAAGTCGCCGAAGCCGCCAAAATCACCATATCCTTGGCCCGCACCACCAAAGCCGCCTTGACCATTGACTCCTGCAGAACCAAATTGATCATATTGGGCTTTCTTTTGTTTATCGTGTAAGACTTCGTAGGCTTCATTAACCTCTTTATATTTTTCTTCCGCACCCGGTTCGTGATTTAAATCGGGGTGATATTTTTTGGCAAGTTTACGATAAGCAGAGGTAATTTCTTTATCACTGGCATTACGATCAACACCAAGCACGCTATAGTAATCTTCTTGTGCCATCTATAAGCTCCTTAACTTTACAAAAGAAAAGAACTACTTTTCTTGGCAGTTCTTTTCTAATTTATTCAATTATAAACCCTTTACTTATCTGGGTCTACCTTATGAAACTCGCCTTCGCCTGCGGAACCGCTACCTGAATTGCCATCTTGTGAACCAGGATTTTGTGGTCCGGCTTGACCTTGTGCACCTTGAGCCCCACCATTAGCTTGGTACAATTTGACTGCTAGGTCTTGAGCAACTTTGGATAATTCATCCTTCTTAGACTTCATTTCATCCAAATTGTTGTCTTTTTGTGCCTTCTTCAAAGCATCAACTGCGTCTTGTACTTTCTTGGTGTCGTCATCAGATACTTTACCTTTAACATCTTTGAGAGTCTTTTCAGTGGAGAAGATTAATTGGTCAACTTCGTTACGTAAGTCAACTTCTTCTTTCTTCTTCTTATCCTCTTCAGCATGTTCTTCAGCTTCTTTTTGCATCTTCTTAATTTCTTCATCAGATAAACCGGATGAACTCTTGATGGTAATCTTTTGTTCTTTACCGGTTCCCATATCCTTAGCAGAAACATTAACGATACCGTTCTTGTCAATATCAAAAGTAACTTGAATTTGTGGCACACCACGAGGAGCTGCTGGAATATCAGTTAATTCGAAACGACCTAAAGTCTTGTCATCAGCAGCCATTGGACGCTCACCCTGCAATACGTGCACGTCAACAGCTGGTTGATTATCAGCAGCAGTAGAGAAGATTTGACTCTTGGAGGTTGGGATTGTCGTGTTCTTCTCAATTAACTTGGTAAATACACCACCCATAGTTTCAATACCAAGTGAAAGAGGAGTTACATCAAGTAAAACAACGTCCTTAACGTCACCAGAAATGACGCCACCTTGAATAGCAGCACCTAAAGCAACAGCTTCGTCTGGGTTAATTGAGTGATCAGGTTCTTTACCAGCCCACTTCTTAACAGCTTCTTGCACAGCAGGAATACGAGTAGAACCACCGTTTAAAATAACCTTGTCAATATCATTAACTGTTAATTCAGCATCTTTTAACGCATTGTCAAACGGAATCTTAGTCTTATCAACTAAGTCAGAAGTTAATTCATCAAATTTTGCCCTAGTTAAGTCAGCTTCTAGGTGTAATGGACCAGATTCGCCAGCAGAAATGAATGGTAATGAAATATGAGTTGAAGATACACCAGAAAGATCTTTCTTAGCCTTTTCAGCAGCATCCTTTAACCTTTGTAAAGCCATTTTATCTTTAGAAAGGTCAACACCGTTTTCATCTTTAAAGTTCTTAATCAACCAATCAATAATCTTGTTATCGAAGTCGTCACCACCAAGGTGAGTATCACCATTAGTTGAAAGAACTTGGAATACACCGTCACCTAATTGCAAAACGGAAACATCAAAAGTACCACCACCAAGGTCGTAAACTAAAACTTTTTCGTCTTCAGCATCTTTGTCAAGACCATAAGCAAGGGAAGATGCAGTAGGTTCGTTAATGATTCTCTTAACATCAAGGCCAGCAATTTTACCAGCATCCTTAGTAGCTTGACGTTGGGCGTCATTAAAGTATGCAGGAACTGTAATAACGGCTTCTGTTACTTTTTCACCTAAATAATCCTCGGAGAATTTCTTGATATACTGCAAGATCATTGCTGAAATTTCTTGCGGAGTGTACGCTTTATCTCCAATCTTTACCTTATAATCAGCTTCACCCATGTGGCGCTTAATTGAAGAAATAGTATTAGGATTGGTAATTGCTTGTCTCTTAGCAACTTCACCGACTTGAATTTCTCCATCCTTGAAAGCTACTACTGAAGGAGTTGTCCGATTTCCTTCTGGGTTAGTAATAATTTTTGGTTCCTTACCCTCAAGAACAGCAACCGCTGAGTTGGTAGTTCCGAGGTCAATTCCGATAACTTTTGACATTGATATGCTTCCTTTCAATTATTGTGCTACAACAACCATTGCTGGTCTTAAAGTACGATCTTTGTATAAATAACCTTTTTGCAAAACTCGCACAACATGATCTTTTTGATCGTCATTTTCAGCCGCAACTGTTTGAACAGCTTGGTGTAAATTAGGATCAAATTTTACACCTTCAGCTGTAATTTCACTAATTCCGTGATCTTTCATCGCTTTAACCAGTGAATCAAGGGTCATTTGTACACCCTTTTTAAGTTGCTTTGATGCTTCGTCATCAACTTTGGTAGCTAAAGCTCTTTCTAAATTGTCCATTGCTGGCAGAACATCTTTGGCTAAAGACTGTGATTCATATTTAATAAGCTGCGCTCTCTCGTTATTATAACGGTTTTGCATATTTTGCATTTCTGCTTGACTGCGCAAGAACTTATCTTCAAGATCATCTTTTTCCGCCTGTAACTTAGTCAATTTTTCTTTAATTTTTGTTTCTGAAGTTTCAGGCTTCGTTTTCTTGTTAGCCTCAGATTTTGAATCTGTTTTTGGTGACTGGGTTTTTTCAGAATGACGTTGATTTTCATCTACGTCTTTTTTGGTTTTTTCTTCCTTACTCAAGGCTAACCTCCTTTATTTAAATCTACCATAATATTCAAGCAACTTTTTTGCTAACTCGTTTCTAAAGTATTCAAGGAGTCCTATTACTTGTGAATATGGCATGTTATCAGGTCCAAGTAAAGCTATTATGCCTTTGCCATGTGAGCCGACACTGTACTCAGCTGTAAGCAGACTGTAATCTTTTAACAAGTCATTTGAAAGTTCAGAGCCTAAACTTACTTTTACTGGGTACCTATCACTTTTTAAACTTGTTTCACTATTCAAAATACTTGAAATCAAATCATTGTGCTCAATCAACTCATATAATGAACGTAAATTAGAAACATCGCTTAAAGAAATATTATTGAGCAAATTAATCTGACCATCAACGTACATTTGCTCACTAGCAGCATCACTAATAACATCTTTTACCAATTCAATTAATTCGGCAACATGACTAACTTTAAGTTTTTTACCTAAAGTTTGTTCCAGAAATTCAGGTGTCACTTCGCTTAAAGTTTTACCTGCCAATTCATCGTTAATCATTCGAACGGCACGTTCAATCTCATCACCATGAACATTATATGGTAATGTATAGACTTGATTATGAACATCACCGTCACTAGTTGCTAGAATGGCCATTATTTGTCTACTAAAAAGCGGGACTATCCTAAACCCAGAAATAGTTAAATCACTATTTTCAGGTCCTTCCGCAAAAGCAGTGTAATTAGTTAAATCAGACAAAATTTTGGCAGCTTCCTGCACAATGTCATTTACCTGATGAAATGGCTGATCTAGCTGATTAATGATTCTCTTATAAACAGAAGAAGATATTTGTAAGGGCTCTACCAATTTATCAAGGTAGTACCTGTACCCTTCAGTAGAAGGAACACGACCACTTGACAAATGGGTTTTTTCGATTAAGCCCTTTTCTTCTAAAACTGCCATTTCATTGCGAATTGTTGCGCTCGAAACTTTAATTGGCAACTGATTCATGACTGTTTTTGAACCAACAGGATCATGTGTCTGCGTGAAATCATTGATAATTGTTTTTAAAATTAATTCTTGACGTTCGGTCAACATAAATATCGCCCTCACTTTTAGCACTCAATCTTCTCAGGTGCTAACAATTATTATGATACTAGCTTTTAGCAGAATGTCAAGCTGAGTGCTAACTTTTTTATTAAAAACCGTTATCTTTTAAGTCTGATAATATAATTACTTATGATTTGCAAAATAATTTTTAATTTCTGACTCGTCCTGACTCATCTGCTCTTTTAATTCCTTCAAACTATCAAACTTAATTTCGCCACGGGTATACTTATACCATTTAATTAGCATTTCCTCATCATAAGCTTCTTGATCAAAACCAAATAAATTTGATTCAATATATAGTTTTTGACCATCATTGATAGTGACATTATAACCAACACTTGTCATAGAGTCATACCATTTCCCTCTAATCTTAGTTTTGGTGGCATAAACTCCTACTTTAGGGACTACTTTTTTGGGCTTCCAAATTAAATTTGCCGTTGGATAGCCTAATTTATGACCATTGCGCAGCCCATGTCCAATATAGCCAGACATTAGATAAGGAAAACCTAACAATTTAGCTGCTAATTCCATTTCTCCAGCACTGATCGCTTTTTTTATTTCTGTTGAACCAATTTTTTCTCCGTCATAAGACTGTTTCGGGACATCAACTATAGCAAATCTGCCTTGAGCAAATTCAGGGAAGTTTTTCATATTGGCTATATTTTTGGGCCCATAGGTATAGTCAAAGCCGGCAACGACAGTATCAGTGCGCAATTTAACAATGATTTCGTCCACAAATTCTTGTGGCGTCAGCTGGCAAAATGCGTTATTAAAGTGCATTACTAATAAATAATCGACATTAAGCTTTTGCATTTTATATGCCTTTTCCGACAAGGTATCAATGTAGGTAACGTTTTTATTTTGATAAATTTCTTTGGGGTGGCGATCAAACGTCATCACAACAAGAGGTAAATGTTTTGCTTGTGCCTTTTTTTTAGCAGCTTCTATTATTTCTTGGTGTCCCCGATGAACGCCGTCGAAAAAACCCAAAGCAAGAACTATTTTCTGGGGGAAGATATTTTTCTTAATGGGATATGTTAAATGGATTATTTCCATAATAAGACCTTCATTCACTTATTCATTTTGTAAAAGCATTAAATAAGGGCGATACATGGTACCATCTTTCTGATAAATTGCCTTAACGCTATTATTGTACCGTAATGCCACCTTTTTTGCATTCGTTTTCAAGGAAATAGCAGCGCCATTTTTGACCTTAGTCCAATCCGTTTCACCGAGATCAGAGTGACTATAGTCCTTGAAAAAAGCATCTAATGGCTGAATAAATTCAGTGACGTGTTCAGGATGCTCAATTATTGTAGACAATTTAACTGCCTGCTCCAAATCAAAACCCGAACTTGCTGTACGTCTTAAAGTCTTCATCACTGCTGGTACACCCAGCTTAGTTCCCAGATCATTAACTAATGACCTTACATACGTACCCTTACTACATTCTATTTGAAAACTAAAAGTTTCTTGTCCTTTTTCGTCATCAAAAAATGGTTCACGTTCAAGTTCATAATTAGTGATATGCACTTTTCTCTTAGGTCGCTCAACACTTATGCCGGCTCTGGCATATTCATAGAGATGTTTCCCATTCACTCTCACCGCAGAGTAGATTGGCGGCACTTGCTCGATTTCTCCGATAAATTCCTGCATTGCTTTTTTAATTTCCGTTGCCGCAATTTTTTGAGTGAGTTTCTGAGAGCTTAATATTTTCCCACTAGTGTCACAACTATCAGTAGAAAATCCTAAAATTCCTTGCCCAACATATTTTTTATTTTGTTGATGCATTAGTTCAATTAATTTTGTAGCCTGGCCAATTGCAATGGGCAATACACCTGTGACATCTGGATCAAGAGTCCCAGCATGACCAATTTTTTTAATGTGCAACACCTTGCGTAAATGATAGACAACATCTGCACTCGTCATGCCCTGATCTTTATCTATCACTAAAATACCGTTTATCATTATGTTTACCTTAACCATGAAAAAAGCGCCCAACAGCGCTTTTCTTACTTATTACGATTTGCATCCTGCTTTTTTACTTCAGCGATCAATTGATCAATTTTACTACCATATTTAACCGAATTATCTCTTTTAAAAATCAGCTCCGGAACTTTGTAAACAGTTAGGACTTGACCTAAAAGGTGTCTCATCATTCCTTTAGCCTTATTCAATCCGGCAGCAGCTTCTTCTTCTTTTTTAGAATCTTCTGTAAGAATGCTGTAGTAGACGGTAGCGTAAGACAGATCATTAGTACATTCAACCGCTGTGATTGTAACATCATTAACTCGTGGATCACGAATATTTTTGCGCAAAATTTTCGTTAATTCACGGAGGATTTCTCCTTCAACACGACCAATTCTGTGTTTCATGTTTTTCCTCCTAGTTAATCTTACTCAGGTTTAACTTCCTGCTTTTCAACCGCTTCTAATTCATCACCAATTTTAATATCATTATAGTTCTCGATGGTTAGACCACAGTCAAAACCTTGTTTGACAACTTTGGCATCATCTTTAAACCGTTTTAGAGAAGCCACTTTACCAGTATAGATAACTACACCATCACGAATTAGGTTAACTGTAGAATCTTTAGAAACATAGCCTGAGTCCACAAAAGCACCGGCAATTGTTCCTACTTTAGAAACCTTCCAAGTCTCGCGTACTGTTAAATTACCGACAACCTTATCTTCATAAGTTGGCTCAAGCATACCCTTCATGGCAGCCTTGACATCATCAATAGCTTTATAAATTATACTGTAAAGACGAATATCAACGCCATCGGCTTCTGCTTGTGACTTGGCAGTAGCTGTAGGTCTGACGTTAAAGCCGATGATGAACGCATTTGAGGCACCTGCTAAAGTAACATCTGATTCGTTAACCGCACCAACGCCGGCATGAATAATATTAACACGAACACCTTCAACTTCGATCTTTTCAAGTGACTGTTGCAATGCTTCAGCTGAACCTTGTACGTCAGCCTTTAAGACAACGTCAACTTCTTTCATGTTTTCTTTCTTCATGGTGTCAAACAAATTATCAAGGGTAACATGCTGTACATTTTCACGGGATTGTTGCAATGCCTGTTGTGCCCTTTGCTCACCGACACTTCTTGCCGTCTTTTCATCGTCAAAGACTACAATTTTATCAGCTGATTCAGGCACATCGTTCAAACCAGTAATTTCTACTGGCATTGAAGGAGTAGCTTTTTCAACTTGGCGTCCGCGATCATTAGTCATCACTCTGACACGACCAAAGCGATTACCAACAACAATAGGATCACCTACTTTTAGAGTTCCTTGTTGAACCAGAAGGTCGGCAACAGGCCCCCGGCCACGAGAAAGTCGTGCTTCAATAACTGTTCCGATTGCTTTTTGTTTAGGATCGGCTTGCAATTCCATAACGTCGGCTTGCAATAAGATCATTTGCAGCAATTCATCAACATTTTCACCTGTTTTAGCAGAAATATTGACAAAAATAGTGTCTCCACCATAACTTTCAGGAATTAAATTGTATTTCATCAACTGTTCAGTGACGTGCTCTGGATTAGCCCCAGGAACATCCATCTTGTTGATTGCAACAATAATTGGCACCTTGGCACTTTTAGCGTGATCAATTGCTTCAATAGTTTGTGGCATTACACCGTCATCAGCTGCAACAACCAATACCACAATATCAGTTATTTCAGCACCACGTTCACGCATGTTCGAGAATGCAGCATGTCCTGGAGTATCTAAAAATGTAATAGGTTGGTTATCAACTCTTACTTGATAAGCACCAATTTTTTGAGTGATACCACCTGCTTCATGTGCAGAGACGTGCGTATGACGCAAACGATCAAGTAAAGTAGTCTTACCGTGATCAACGTGACCCATAATCGTAACTACAGGTGGACGTTTGATCTGGTGCTTAGATTCCTTAGAAGCAGCCATTCTCTTATCATAAAGAGTATCAATATCTGAAATATCTTCATGAACTTTTTCTTTTGCATTAATATTGTATTCAGCTGCTACTAATTCAATCGCATCTTTATCAAGTGATTGATTTTGATTTGTCATCACTCCCAACATAAATAGTTTTTTAACTATTTCAGCTGGTTCCCGGTGCAATATCTTTCCTAGATCTTGGGCATTCATCCCTACTTCATAAACTAATGTTTCTGGTAAAGGACGTTCTTTTCTTTGCGTAGGCTGCTTTTTAGGAACTTGTTCAAACTGCTTTTTCTTATTCTTACGCTTATGTTTTTCTTGGTGCTTAGTATAATTATTTGCACCATAAGCTTGATTTCTACCCTTTCTGCCAGGTTTACCAGAATTGCGACCATGACCATTACCACGACGCTTTTCTTCTTTTGCTGGTTCAGGAGCTGCAGTAGTATCTAATACTTTCTCTTTATGAACAGTATTATTATCTTGCTGCTTCTTCATTCTTGCTGGAGAAGGTTTGATAATCTTAGGACCTGTCACTTTAGGAGTGGTAGTTTCTGATTTGACAACTTTATTTTCTTTTTCGGGCTTTGAAACAGTTTTTCTGCCTTCATTGCTGGTCTTTTTATTCTGCTCATTACTATAAGATTTTTGAGCTTTTTCAGTTTGACGGTTTAACGTATTTTCTTCAACTCGCTGTTTTTGTTTTAGTTGTTTAAGCAGGTCTTGTGCGACCGGCTTAGAGGCTTTTTGGCTAGGATTTGATCGTTGTTTATTGCGGTCTTGCCCCTGCCTTGTCCGGTTATTTGCTCTATGCTGATTATTTCTTCTATTATTTCTGTTGCCATTATTTTCTTCATGCTTTTTTTCATTTTTGCGTATTGAGGTAACAGAAATTTTAATTTTACTACTCTTTTTTGCAGGTTTTTCTTGCTTTTTCGCGGGAGCGGAGCTACGGAAACTACCCTTTATTTGATTTACCTGTGAATCTTCAAGTGATGACATATGATTTTTAACATCGAAACCAAGTTCTTTAGCTTTATTAACGACAGTTTTATTATCGATGCCTAATTCTTTTGCCAATTCATAAATTCTTGTTTTAGTCATCAAATCACACTCCTTCATTAATTTTTTGTAATAATGCTTTGCAGAAACCGATGTCAGTTATTCCTAAAACCTTACGTTTTTTACCAATTGCTTGTGAAATTTCCGTACTATTAAATTCTGTAATAACAGAAACTTCATATTTTTGAGCCAAATTAGTAATTTTCTTGCTTGTGTCAGTTTGACTGTCTTGAGCGAGAATAACCAGTTTAACTTTTGCGGCTTTAACACCCATTGAAACAACTTCAAAGCCGGAAACTAATTTACCAGCTTTTTGACTTAATCCCAGCAAATTTAATGCTTTTTGTCTATTTTGCAAATTTAATTATCACCAAACAATTCTTTTCTAGCTTTTTGATGATCAACGTATGAATATAGCTCGTCATAAAATTCTGCTGGAATCTTAGTTCCTAAACTACGTTCAATAAGTCCTTTTTCTTGAGCATTTTTTATTTGATCAGGATCTAGAGAAACATAAGCTCCACGACCCGGTTTCTTACCAGTTGGATCAACCGAGACATTTTTCTCTTTGTCAACTACGATGCGCACCAATTCTTTTTTTGGTTGCATAGTATCTGTTAACAGATCTTTTCTCATCGGAATTTTTCTCTTTTTCAAAAAGCTCACCTCTTATGCTAATCTTCAGTAGAATCTACTGTTTCCTCATCTGTGGCTTCTTCATGTTCATCCGGAACTTCTGCTTCTTCAGATGTTAATTCTTCATTAGTATTTTCATCATCTACAGCATCATCTTGTACTTCAGGTGAAACAGTATCATCAGTGGTAGAATTTTCAGCTTCTTTGTTCTCCTCTTCTGCTTGGGCACTGCTTTCATCAACAAATTCTACTTCAGACTCTGGTCTGATATCAATTTTATAACCAGTTAATCTAGCTGCCAAACGAACATTTTGACCTTTTTTGCCAATTGCCAGCGATAATTGATAATCAGGAACAATGACTAAAGCACTCTTTTCATCATCTTCATCTCCAAATTGCACAGCAATTACTTCCGCAGGATTAAGAGCATTGGCAATATAGTCAGACGGATCATCTTCATATTTGACTACATCAATATTTTCACCGTCAAGTTCGTTCACAACATTTTGTACCCGCGCACCTCTTTGACCAACACAGGTACCGACAGGATCAATATTAGGGTCATTAGATTTTACCGCAATTTTAGTTCTGTCTCCAGCTTCACGAGCAATCGAAACTATTTCAACCGTGCCATCATATATCTCAGGCACTTCTTGTTCAAACAGTCTCTTGACCATATCCGGTGCAGTCCGTGAAACCGTAATTTGCGCACCCTTAGAATCAGAACCAACGTGAGTTACCAATACACGAATTTGATCTTGAGGATTATAAACTTCACCGGGCATTTGATCATTTCGAGGCATTACTGCTTCAACATTACCAATTTTAACATAAACGAAACGATTATCACGTCTTTCAACAGTACCTGTAATTAATTCGTCTTCATATTGAGAATATTCATCAATGATATGATTTCTTTCAGCTTCTCGCAAATGTTGCATGATAACTTGTTTAGCAGTCTGTGCAGCTATCCGGCCAAAGTTTTTAGGTGCGACTTCGAATCTAATTTTATCACCAAGTTCATAAGCCCTATTGATGGTTAAAGCATCCTTTAAACTAATCTCCAATCGTTCATCATGAACTTCTTCAACGACAGTTTTTTCGGTCATTAACTTAAAGTCGCCTCTGCGCTCATCAAACTCAACTATCACATTAGTAGCTTGATTATAATTTTTCTTATATGCCGCTACTAGCGCTGCTTTGATGGCCTCAACAATCACATCCTGTTTGATACCTTTTGTCTTTTCTAAAGTAGCAAACGCCTCAAGCATTTCTTTAGACATAAATTTTAATCAACCTTTCTAAAACTCAATTGCAAATCTAATATTCGCAATTAATTTACGGGGAAGCGATAAAACTTTTTTCCTAGTTTTAACTTTAACAATAAGTTCGATTTCGCTGTCAGTGAATGACTTTAAAGTTCCCTCATATTCTTTTTGTTTTTCAACTTTCTGGTAAAGATTGACATGAACATATTGATTTAGAGCCTTTTTCCAATCAGCTGCAGTTTTTATTGGTCTTTCAATACCAGGAGATGATAATTCCAATACGTATGGATCTGGAAAAGGATCTGGTTGCAGCTGGTCGAGTTTAGCTGAAATTAATTCACTTAAGGCTGCAATTTCATCCATATCAATGCCATTCTCACGGTCAACGTAAATTCTTAAATAGTTTTTACCTTTTTCATTAACGTATTCAGTATCCACAAGTTCATCATTGCGCTTTGCAATAATTGGTCTTATCTCATCAAGAACAAAATCTTTAACTTTCGCCAAGTACTTTCCTCCGTAATAAAAAGAGTGAGCAGAACTGCTCACTCCGAATTATCTATTCGAACTTCTTTATCAAAGTATATCACATTTATATTATTACTGCAAAACTTAAAAGAGTGAAAGCTGATTTTGTTCCGGCATTCCTGCCAATACTTCATTTTCTTCCAAGTAATCCATAATTGTTTGAGATACCTTGCCCCGGTTTGCCAGGTCTTCTTTTGACAAGAACTTTTGCTCAGTTCTGGCAGCAACTATTTGTTTTGCAGCATTATTGCCTAATCCAGGGACGGCATTGAACGGTGCCAAAATTGTATGCTGATCAATTATTTTAAAATTAGTGGCTTCAGACTGATTAATATCAACCATTTTAATTTTAATTCCGCGCTCTAGGCACTCGTTCGCAATCTCAAGAACTGTGAGTAAACTTTTATCTTTTGCTGAAGCATCATTACCCTGATTTTGAATATCAGCCATTGCCTTTTTAACAGTATTTTTACCATGACTCATAGCCACCAAGTCGAACAAGTCAGCCCGAACTGAAAAATAAGCTGTGTAATAAATTTCAGGATAATAAACTTTAAACCAGGCAATTCTTAAAGCCATTAAAATGTAGGCAGTAGCGTGTGCCTTAGGAAACATATATTTAATTTTCAGACATGACGGAATATACCAATCAGGTATTTTATCATTTTGCTTCAAAACAGCCATGTCATCGTCACTAATTCCGCGACCATGACGTACCGATTCCATTGTGGAAAAAGCTACTTCGGGTTTAACACCCCAGTGAATTAAGTCCATCATGATATTGTCCCTACAACCAATAACATCCTTCAGTTTGCAAGTACCATTATTGACTAATTCTTCAGCATTTCCCAGCCAAACATCAGTACCATGTGATAGTCCAGAAATCTGCAGTAATTCTGAAAAAGTAGTTGGCTTAGTTTCTTCCAGCATGCCCCGGACAAATCTAGTACCAAATTCCGGCACACCTAATGTTCCAGTTTCTGACTGAATTTGTTCTGGCGTTACGCCGAGAATTTTAGGACTAGAAAAAAGTGACATCACTCCCGGATCATCAGGTGGGATAGTTAACGGGTCAACCCCAGAAAGATCTTGCAACATTCTAATCATAGTAGGATCATCATGACCTAAAATATCAAATTTTAGAATGTTATCATGGATTGAATGAAAGTCAAAGTGTGTTGTTAGCCATGCAGCATTAACATCATCTGCAGGATACTGAACAGGCGTAAAATCATAGATATCCATATCATCTGGAACTACAACAATACCAGCCGGATGTTGTCCAGTGGTGCGTTTGACACCGCTGACACCAGCTGCAAGTCGGTCTAATTCAGCTCCACGCAAATTTAATTCTTTCTCCTCATCATAATGCTTGGCATAACCATAGGCCGTTTTATCGGCTACTGTAGCTATTGTGCCAGCACGATACGAGTTTGCCGGACCAAACATTACGCGAATAAAGTTATGAGCCACCGGTTGATAGTCACCAGAGAAATTCAAATCAATATCAGGAACCTTATCACCATGAAAGCCTAAAAATGTAGCAAACGGAATATCTTGACCGTCTTTAACCAACTTTGCGCCACAATCAGGACATTTTTTATCAGGCAAGTCATAACCTGACCCATATTCACCATTTTCAAAAAATTGGGAATACTGACATTGCGGACAACGATAATGTGGTGGTAATGGATTGACCTCAGTAATACCAGACATTGTCGCAACCAAACTGGAACCGACAGAACCCCGCGAACCAACCAAGTAACCATCTTTATTTGATTTAGCTACCAACCGCTGTGAAATTAAATAAATGACAGCGTAGCCATTGGAAATAATGGAATTAAGTTCCATATCAAGCCGGTCTTGCACAATTTTAGGCAAAGGATCACCATATAGTTCATGTGCTTTATCGTATGTCAAATGCTTCATTTCTTCATCAGCATTATCAATGTGCGGTGGGTAAAGTCCATCTTTTATCGGTGAAATTTCTTCAATAGACGCCGCAATTTTATTAGGATTAGTGATGACAATTTCTTTTGCCGCTTCTTCACCTAAAAAACTAAACGCGTCAAGCATTTCCTGCGTGGTATAGAAATGCATATCAGGTTGCTTTTTGTTACGATCTGGATTGCTGCGTTGAGCCGAAATTAAGATTGTCCGGTAAATAGCATCGTGTTCTTCAACATAGTGTGCATCCCCAGTGGCAACAACGGGTTTATTCAGTTCTTTTCCGAGTTTATAGATATTAGTTAAAATTTCTTCCAGCTCTTTTTCATCGGCAATTAAATGATCTTCAATCATAATAGAATAATTAGCTGGTGGCTGTATTTCTAAATAATCGTAAAAACGGGCTTTTTTCCGGGCTTCATCATAACCTTTCTGCATCATTGCCACGAAAACATCGCCTTCTGAGCAACCAGAACCATAGAGCAGACCATCGTGATTTTTTACCAAATCAGATTTAGGTGTGCGCGGAATGCGGTAAAAATCTTTGGTACTGGCAATTGAAACTAAACGGTACATATTCTTTAAACCAGCCTGATTTTTAGCCAGAATAGTCATATGCTGTGGACGTGCCCTCTTAAACACTTGACCATGAGCAGCATAATCATTCATTTTGCCTAAATCATCTTCATGGTATTTTTTGTTAAAAGCATCTAAAAGCTTAAACATTAAATAGCCTGTTGCTTCTGCATCTTGATTAGCTCTGTGGTGATGCTCAAGGACAACATTATACTTTTTAGCAAGGGAATCTAATGTATGTCTTGTCTGTTCCGGATGAAGCAAACGTGATACTTCCAACGTATCAACCACGGGCTGGGTAATTTCTGCTAGATGGGCTCGTCTCAAGGCCGCGTTAACAAAGCCCACGTCAAACTGGACATTATGCCCGCAAAGAGGACGATCGCCATAGAAATCCTGAAATTGCTTAATTACTACAGCTTCATCATCAGCTGCTCCTACCATTTCATCAGTAATTGAAGTCAGATTAATAGTTTGTTCGCTTAACGGGTGATGCGGATTGATAAACTTATCAAACCTTTCTAACACTTCTCCGTTTTTCATTTTTACGGCGCCGATTTCAATAATTGTATCGTAAACAGATGAAAGCCCAGTGGTCTCAACGTCAAAAATAACAAATTCACGATCTTTGTATGTCATCGAAGCTGGATTAATAACCAACAAAGCGTGATCATCAATCATATTTGCTTCTAGGCCGTAAATTATTTTTACGCCATTTTTTTTGCCGGCATTATATGCTTCCGGAAAAGCTTGCACGTCCGCATGATCTGTTATTGCTATTGCTTTTTGGCCAAACTTTTTAGCTGCTAAAACAAAATCCGTTGCAGTATTCGTAGCATCAAGTTGGCTCATATTTGTATGTAAGTGCAACTCGACTCTTTTTTCATCACCCTGAAATTTTTCAGTCCTACCAATATGCTTTACCACTTCAAATGACGAAATGTTAAATACAATATCATGGCTATACTGGTCTTGTGACGCAGAACCCTGCATTTTGGCCCATGTTCCTGGCTTCACATCACGCATACTTTGGATCTGCTCATCATCAGAAATAAATTTTTTAAATGAAATTGAGTCAGTATAATCTGTTATTTCTCCAGTAAAAAGTAGTGAGCCAGTTTTAAGTTCACGACTGGAAATGTTAAAAATATTGCCTTCAATAACTACATTTCTACTTCCGTCAGTAACTTCTTTTATTTGAGAAACAGGTATACTTTCATCTAGCTTACGATTACCGTAACGGGTCTTTTTGGTTGGAAAAGAAGTAGGAGCTGGTTTTTCCTGAGGTGGTGCAGCATCATATTTTTCCTGCATATTCTGTTCATGCTGCTGCTGCAATTTTTGCAAACTGGCTAAATTATTTTGTGAATTCTCCTCGTCTACTTTTGTCACAAATTTTAAGTTAAAAAAGCCAAAATTTCTCATTTCTTCAGCTAATTGGTCAAGCATTCCTTGTTCCAACAAGCCGTCAACAATTAGATTGTCAACAGGAATGACCCAGCGACCATTTTCTTTTTCTGGTTTATGACTTGAAATAAATTCACGCGCTACCTGTTGCAATGCGTTAGAGTTTTGTACAGCAAACTGCCAGTAATCAGTTAAGTAGTCATCTGAGCCATCTTGAGAACGCACAAATAAATGAGTATTGACAAATGAGGAAAAATTGGCTGTTATTGCCTTATTTAAAGCATTATAAGTTTCAAATTTTAACGGTGTAGTAAAAAGAACATGGATATCCCACCTGTGTTCTTTAGCGTAAACATCCACGTTCTCAATTTCGCCTTTTTGCAGTAAATCATTATCTGCAAATTCTTGCGGAAACTTTATCTGCTGCAATAACCTTAAAAATAGTTTATTTTTATCAGTCACGAAAATTACCTTAACTCTTTATTAATAAAATCGTCCAATTCGGACAATGTCATTTCTGTAGCTTTATCTTCAGTAGGCTTTTTAACCTCGACTACTCCTTCACTGGCTTTTTTACCAACCGTTACTCTCACTGGAGCACCTAGTAAATCAGCATCAGCAAATTTGACGCCTGCTCGTTCATTGCGATCATCATATAATACATCATACTTAGCACTATATTTTTCTTCAAGTTTTTGAGCTAAAGAAGTTTGATCATCATCTTTCATTTTCATTTGCACAATATGCAAATCAAATGGAGCAATTTCTTTTGGCCAAGCAATACCATTTGGGGTCAAATGTTGTTCAATAACAGCAGACAAAACTCTGGTAACGCCTATCCCATATGAACCCATAATAACTGGTTGCGATTTGCCATTTTGATCCAAAAAGTTAGCGCCCATAGCTTTAGTGTAATAGGTTCCCAGTTTAAAAATGTGTCCTACTTCAATAGTAGTTGTGAATTTTAATGGTAAATGATCAATTGGATCTGGTTCACCTTCATTAGCAACACGAATATCTCCGAATAGGTCTGGAGTAAAATCGCGGTTTAAATTCACATTTTTAATTTGGTAACCAAATTTATTTGCGCCTACAACAACATTATATAGATTTTTAACAGTATTATCTGCTACTACTTTATCAGCCCAATCAGCTTTAAGTGGACCAACGCTGCCTTTACCAACGCCAGTTATGTTTGCTAATTCTTCATCAGTAGCAATTCTAAGTGAGTCAACATCAAGTAAATGCTTTAATTTTACTTCATTGACCTCTTTATCACCACGAATCAAGACTAGGATGTTTTCTTTTTCATTAGCAACATAAAGCACACTCTTAACAATTCTAGTTGCTGGAATATTTAAAAATTTAACCAAGTCTGCGATACTCTCTTGTTCAGGAGTTGCAACTTCTGCTAATTGACCCGGTTCCTCTTTTTCTTGCTTGAACGTGTCAATACTGCATGCCATTTCCAAATTGGCTGAATAGGTACCAGTTTCGTTGGTCGCAATAGTATCCTCACCAATTGCTGCGGGAGCCTGGAATTCAGTTGAGTTCTTGCCTCCCATAGTGCCGGAATCGGCTATTACAGGAGTAACCTTTAAGCCGCAACGCTCAAAAGCGGCCGTAAATGCTTTTTTCTCATCATCAAATTGCTGATCAAGCTGTTCTTTAGTAGCAGCAAAACTGTAAGCATCAAGCATGATAAATTCACGCGATCTTAATAAACCAAAACGGGGTCTATTTTCATCTCTAAATTTAGATTGAATTTGGAAAAGAGCAATAGGCATTTGCTTATAGCTTTTTAAATCTTTAGCAACAATATCAGTAAATGTTTCTTCATGGGTTGGCCCAAGCAGGCTTTGACGACCATGTCTGTCCTTCAATTTAAACATTTCCGGACCATACTTTTGCCATCTGCCTGATTCTTCCCATAGGGTAGCGGGTAATAAATTTGGCATTGCCATTTCGGGCACATTAATCTTTGCCATTTCTTCCCGCATTATTTGCTCGGCTTTACTTAGTACTCTGTAGCCTAAAGGCAAATAAGCATAGACTCCAGCTGTAACCTGACGAACATAGCCGCCCCGGAGCATAAGTTTATGACTTTCAGCTACAGCATCTGCTGGTGCTTCTTTTAAAGTCGGCATAAATAATTTAGATTGTCGCATTAAATTTCTCTCCCAAACTAATATTTTTATTTAATAAAGTAGCGATAGATGTCGTTACCCGTAACTGCAATAATTAAAATAAGTAATAAGCCGAAGCCAATTAATTCAACCATTGCTTCGTGATTTTCAGAAATTGGTTTACCTCTGAAAATTTCTATAATGTTCAGTAAAAACTTGCCGCCGTCAAGACCTGGTATTGGAATTAAATTGACAATGCCCAAGTTAATTGAAATCATAGCTAAGAAAGCCAGAATATAGGTAAAGCCCATTTGTGACACTTGCGAAGTCTGTGAATAAATTCCTACTGGTCCGGAGAGTTTATTTAAACTAAAATGTCTAAAAAGCCCTCCAACTGCCTGAAAAATCAGACCAGTAGTCGAAACCGCTGTATCCCAGCCACGCTTAAACTTTGCTCCTATTCTTTCATCACCTTTGGCTCCAATACCAATTTGATAAACTTTTTGTCCTTGATCTTCAACAGGATTTGGCTTTAAGGATACCGTCTTTTTTTGTGCATCTTTAGTGAACGTAACGGTCACTTTTTTCCCTTTGCTGTTATTGATTGCTGTAGAAACTTGGGCAAAAGAATTTATTTTATGACCATTAACTGCCTTTATTTGTGAACCGGGTTCAATTTGGGCATTTGCAGCCGGTGAATTGGGCAAAACTTCCGCAATTGTAGTAGTTGCTGGACCTGGCACTGTAAAAGTCCAAATCAGAAAAACTACAAATCCCAAAATAATATTCATTAAGGGACCAGCAACATTGGTTGCCAGTTTTTGCCAAACATTTGCTTCTTGGAATTGTGTATCTCTGGGTGCAATAATCAATTCCGTTTTAGATTGGTCAATAATGGTGGCATCATGGTTAACATGATAAGTGACCAGCTTATCTTCTTCACCATTTTCATATCCGGAAATTAATAGTGCATCTACCAGATCAACTTTAGTAATTTGCAAAGGAATGCCAGCAATAGGTACATCTGATTCGGATGCATCAATTCTAACTACTTCTTTTTGCTGATTAAGTTGCAAAACTACTCTCATACCGGGAGCTAAAGTTGTGTCATCATCTTTACTTGCCAAACGCACATAACCTCCTAAAGGAAGCCAGCGGATGGTATATGTAGTAGGATTGCGTCGAACTTGAAAAAGTTTAGGACCCATGCCGATAGAAAATTCACGCACTAAAATACCGCATTTCTTTGCGACAATAAAATGCCCAAATTCATGTACAAAGACCAATATTCCAAATACAACTAAAAAGATAAGTATACCTTTCACAAGAACCCTCCTAGTGTATGATTCCTAGTAAAGCTGCAAATACGGGTAAAACAAATAGCATACTATCGAAGCGATCCAAAATACCACCGTGACCAGGCAAGATTTTGCCAGAGTCTTTAACACCATAATAGCGTTTATAGGCGGACTCAACTAAATCGCCCATTTGTCCTACAATTGACAAAACAAATGCAAAAATTATCATTTCAACTTGTGGATGGTGCAAGTCAACAAAGTAAACATAAATTGCGGCACAAATTACGGCACAAACTGTACCTCCGATTGATCCTTCCCAAGTTTTGTTGGGACTAATAACAGGCCATAGCTTGTGTTTACCTATTTTACGTCCAATCATGTAAGCACCGGTATCAGTCAACCAAACAACTACAAAAACGTAGCAAAGTAGCGCAAGTCCATTATTGGCATTTCTGATGCCTGCCATGTAATGAAAACCCGTACCAACATATAGTGAGCCTAACGTATAAACAGCTACGTCATCAAACGAAGTATTATTCTTGGTTAAAACTGTCCAAGTCAGCATCAACATGATGAGAGCAAAATAGATGCCGTATTTAGTCCAATGAAATGGCAGTGAGTTAATAAAACTATCAGGTACTGCCCAGGTTATTGTCGCTAATAAAGCTAATAAAAAGTTTACTGAAACTAATATTTGCTTTTTCATTAAAAAGAATTCACTAATTCCTACGGCTGCAAAAGCAACAGTGAGCCAGTCCATCCAGAGCCCGCCCATAACGACAATAGGAATAAATAATATTAAAGCAATTACTGCTGTGATCACACGTTGTTTCATAAAATTACCTAACTATCTGATTCATCAACTTTACCAAAACGGCGATGACGGTTTTGAAAGTCCTCAACCAATTTTACCAAATCTTCCTTGGTAAAATCCGGCCAATTTTTCTCGCTAAAAGCTAACTCAGAATATGCCAATTGCCAAAGCATGAAATTGGAAATTCTTTGTTCACCCGAGGTTCTAATGAGCAAATCTGGATCACTATATTGCCCGAGACTTGCTGTCATTAATCTTTGAGAAATCATTTTTTCATCAATATCAGCAGCAGAAATTGAACCTGTCGCAACTAAAGTAGCTAGCTCTTTAACAGCCGTCGTAATTTCTCTTCTTGAGCCGTAATTAAACGCAAAGTTTAAAACAAGTCCGCTGTTATTAGCAGTTTCAGCCATCGCTCTTTGCACAACATCATAAGTTTTAGATGGCAATTCATTCAAATAACCCATAATGTTGACTTTGACATTTTCCTTCATCAATGTAGGCATAAATTTATCAAAAAAACGTACAGGTAAATTCATGAGATAAGCTACTTCTTCTTTCGGCCTGGCCCAATTTTCAGTGGAAAATGCGTATAAAGATAAAACCTTTATTCCCAGTTCATTAGCTGCCAAAGTAATTCTTTTAACATTATTCATGCCCTCATAATGACCTGCAATGCGTTTCTTGCCTTGCCTAGTAGCCCAGCGACCATTGCCATCCATAATGATAGCCAAATGGTTCAATTGATTCTTTTTTTCTGCCATCTAATCAGCCTTGAGTAATTTCCTTACGTTTTTCCTCTGCAAGCTTGTCAATCTTTTTGGTTGCATCATCAGTAACCTTTTGTACTTGCTTTTCTAGATTACGTTGCTCGTCTTCAGTTATTTCATCGTCTTTTTGCTGTTTTTTCAAGCTAGTCATTGCATCACGACGAACATTTCTAATAGCTATCTTGCCTTCTTCAGCCAATTTATTTACTTCTTTAGCAATTTCTTGGCGTCTTTCACCAGTCAATTGTGGAATTACCAACCTAATGACTTTGCCATCATTTGCTGGTGTTAAACCTAGGTTAGATGCTAACAGAGCATGTTCAATATTATCAAGACTATTTTGATCATAGGGTGTAATTAGTAAAACCCTTGGTTCAGGAATAGTCACACTAGACATTTGAGTTAACGGTGTCGGTGCACCATAATAGTCGACTTTAACACCTTCAAGCAAGGCAGCATTAGCTACACCGGCTCTAATAGAGCTCAGGTTTTTCTCAAAGACGGTAATCGACTTTTTCATGTTTTCCTGAGCTTTTTTGATTGCATCATTATTCATTATTTTTTTCTCCTCCAATCATTGTGCCGATATTCTCACCCATGACAACCTTCTTAATATTGCCTTCAGTATTAACATTGAAAACAATAAGCGGTATGTTTGTATCCATTGAAAGTGAGCTGGCGGTTCTATCCATGACTTTTAAGTTTTTAGAGATAATATCTAATTGGGAAAGTTCGCTGTACTTTTTAGCATTAGGGTCAATCTTTGGATCAGCAGAGTAGACTCCATCAACTCCATTCTTGGCCATTAAAATTACATCTGCCCCGATTTCAGCTGCTCTTAAAGCTGCTGTAGTATCAGTTGAGAAATATGGGTTTCCTGTACCTCCACCCATAATCACCACTCGTCCTTTTTCCAAGTGACGAATAGCTTTTCTTCTAATGTATGGCTCAGCAATCTGTCTCATTTCAATAGAAGTTTGTAATCTAGTAGGAACACCAATATGTTCAAGACCATCTTGAAGGGCTAAACCATTCATTATTGTGGCAAGCATACCCATATAATCTGCTTGTGAGCGTTCCATACCTAGTTTGGCACCAGTCTCTCCGCGCCACATGTTACCGCCTCCGCATACGATACCGATGTCAACGCCTAAATCATGCACCGACTTGATTTCTTTTGCCAGATGCCCAATTACAGTAGGACTAATGCCAGTTCCTTCATCTCCAGCTAAAGCTTCACCAGAAATTTTCAAAACTACTCGCTTATATTTAACTTTAGTCATGACAACCTCCTCTATTAACTTTAGTTATTCTACCATATAAAGACTGCAAATGTGGACTTAGAAATAAAAGAGAGAGATTTCTTAAAAAAGGCTTTTGCTAAATCATGAAAGAATAGTAAAAAATCCTGAGGTGATTTAACTTCAGGATTAATTTTTAATAAAAGAGAAATATTAATATTTATTCTCTCTATTAATTTGTAGCAGTAAATTATAAAGAGAACCGTACAAATTTGATTCATTTCTAAAATGAGCAGAAACAATGCTTGGCTTAGTCAATGTACTGCCAATTATAGGATTATATTCGTTTACTAATTTGTCATACGCTTTATTGATACCATTGATTAAAAGCGGCTGAGCGCTAATTCCGCCACCAATAGCTACTTTATTAATATCAACCACAGTTTGCATATTAAGGATCAGAACGGCAATTTTAAAACAATAATCATGGAAAATTGCAACAGCTTCCGGAACGCCTTCTTTTATAACTTCAAAGGCATGTAGACCATCATTTTCATCTTGATAATTAACTTTTTGATTAACGGCTTTAACAAATTTGACTGCCGAGCCATTAACTCCAAGCGCTCCTTGCATATCTTTAGGAAGAGAAAGGTTGCTAATCATAAAACTTAATTCTCCAGCCTGATAATGCGTACCGCGCAAAAGATGTCCGTTAATTATTATACCGCCGCCAACACCTGTTCCTAAAGTGATAGCGGCACAGTTAGTCTCATCTTTCAAACTTCCGAGCCAATTTTCAGCCAAAACGCTGGCCTTGCCATCATTAATCACCGCTACAGGAATGTGGAATTTCCTGCCATAGATTTCCGCAAAATCAATCCCATCTAAAAAAGGTAGTGAACCACCAAATCTAATCTTGGTATTTTCAATCTTGCCCGGGGAACAAAAAGCTATGCCTTTTACTTCATCTATGTGGTTTTTTACAATTTGATCTACATCGCTTAAAAATTGTTCTTTGTTTTGCTTAGTTGGTATCTTACTCTTTTTTATAATATTACCAGCAGAGTTTAAGACAGCAAATTTGATTTCGGTACCACCAATATCAACAGTTAAATAATTTCTCATATATCCCTTGTAATTCCTTATCTAAAAAGCTCAATGCATTTTTGCAGCAGCAATAAAAATTATATTTTAAAAAAGTATAAATTCCAACCCCCCTAATTTTGAAAATGAGATTATCAAAAAATAATTGAATAAGCTTCTTTACTTCTATCATATTTTTTAAAATAATAAATGCAAGACTTAGTATTAAATAAGGATCTGAGTAAATGAAAAAATACCCCTATCCAGCTTATAAAAAAGCTGATATTGGTGATTATCTTAAAGTGTTTGCTTGCATAGCAGTCATGACTCAACCAATAATGTCTCTAATTATGGCTGAAGGGCAATCTTACTATACCCAGGACATTTTTGGCATCATGTATAACTTAGTTAAATATACAGCACCAGCATTTATTTTTGGCATACTTTATTCCACTATCCGCACTTGTGATCTAACTGGCAGATTTTCTTATCAAAAATACCTGCGCTCAAATTGGTCAAATCTTTTTGTTCCAACTATATGGTGGACTTTAATTTACTTACTAGGAATGCCGTGGTTACAACCAGTAAATAAGTTTACCAACTTCTGGTCATTTTGTTGGCACTTTGTTAGTGGCAACGCTGCACCTCATTTATGGTACAACACCATGATGTTGCAATTTATCATTTTAATGCCTTTTTTCTGGGCCCTTAGCCGCTTTATTGGTAAAGATGTCAAACGAGGCATCACTGTAGCAATCATAACTTTTATCTTCTATTTTGTTTGGCTTAGATTCTATGATTATTTTGTTTTTCATGGCCAGCAAAAAAGAAGTTGGTACCTTCTTGATCGTCTTTTTATATCATTTTTTATTTATGCGGTATATGGTGTACTCGCTTGGCAACTGCGAGATTATGTTAATACGCTTTTGCAAAGATTTTGGTGGCTAATATTGATTGCCTTTGGCGGATGCTTTTTTTGGACTAACTTTGAATTACAAAATTTTGGTCACCCGGTACTTTTTGCTAATGCACCATATTATAAACCGTCAATGACTTTTTATTGCTTAGCAGTCATTGCCTTAATTTCGTCTTTTTGCTTGTATCAAGTCAGAAAAAATTCAAAAATTAGTCTACAGGTTTTTCACTTTTTAGCCGCTTACGCCTACCGAGCTTATTTATCAAATGTCTTTTGGGACCAAATTATTTGGTATGGCTTAAATATCAAACATTATGCCATTCTCCATCCTTTTTGCAGCTTTTGGGCGACCTGGTTATTAACGTGGCTATTATCTTTTGCATCAGCATATTTTTTACATGTTTTCTGGGCTAATACTAAAAACTATTTACAAAACAAAATAAAAAGGCACTGATTAGTGCCATAAATATTTTTTAAAATGCTTCTATCTAATTAAGTAATTTCCATTACAAATGCTGCGCCTTGCGGAGTAGATAGAAAAATTGCCCCGGCAATTAAGATTAAACCAGTTAAAAAAAGCGTGACCTTAACTGATTGAGACGTGTTTTTGGCAAAACACAAATATATTAAAAATGCCCCGACTGCTAATGAAATTAGCATTACCCAAAATCCCATAAGTTTTCACCGTCCTTAAAATAATCTTAATTACAGAATAGATGATAGTTTTAATAATATAAAGGAAATTTGAAAAGCTTAATTCTAATTAAATCACTTTTACTTTAACTTAACATTAAAAAATCTTGACTTGAATCAATCTTCTCTTTTTACCTGAACATTAACCAGGTAATTAAGAGCTGTCATTTTAATGTCTTTTGCATTAAAAGGATCTTCAATGAGAGAAATTACTGGCTGCTGTCCTACCGAAAAGAATACTTGGTAAATCCAATAATTTTTTAAGACCTTTGATTTTTCAAGTTCATTGTGAGAGATATAAAAACTAAAACTATTGCTCCTATTTCCTTTTGTTGTTTTTACTTCTATATATCTTGGAGTACCATCTAGCTCATAAGATAAAATATCATATCCCAATGAATCATCAACTTTAGATTCCCATTCCACATTTAGATTATTGAAATCTTTCAGCCTTTTAACCTCACTATTAAAAACAATTTCTTCTCCAATCATACCTAGCTTGATGTTTTTTTGCTCTTTAGTTACATAATCAATTTTTGCTTTATTATGCTCCTGATGTCTCTTTTTTTTACTAGAGTCCAAAAAATGAGTAATACTTTCGGTGATTATTATTGGATTATTATATATTTCTTTATATGAATATTCTTTATCTTCAGGGATTTGTGGAGTTTCAATATCATAAGATTGGTGTTTTAGCCTATTAGGATAATCAGAACTATTTAATTTCTTAGCATTGGGAAAAAGAAAATAAAGATAATTACCATATTCAATATTAGACCAGTTTTTAAGCGCTTTATCCTTTCTTTTCATATCAATTAACATTTTTTGCAACTCATAAATTGACATATTTTTTAAATCTTTTGTCTGATAAAACTGTGATAAAAAGTATGTCAGTGGTTCCTTTGCAAAAATATTTAAGTATTTATAAGGATAATAAACAGATAATATTTTATACTTGAATATATCTGAAAGTGGAATAGCATCAATTTCTTTACTCGTATTATCTTTTTTGCCTAAGTCAATAATTTTGACAATTGCGGCTTTCAAATCAGTAAAAGACTGATTTACATTATTTCTTTGCCAGGCTTTTGTAACAACGTAATCTTGTTTTTGTTGGCTATAATAAATGCCAAATTTTTTTGAATTTGAGCCCTTCATACTTCCTAGTTTGTCCAATTCAAATTCAAGCCTATAACAAAAACTGTTTTTATTTTTCTTACCAACAACAAAATTATCGATTTTCATATTATTTTTGATATATTCTATCGTGAAAGTTTTTGTAAAAGGTAATCTTAATTGTTCTAATTTATCTTCTTCATTAATATATGAAGATAGCATATAATCAAAATCAGTTAATTTTCTCATAGTAATCCTCAAATTTACTTTAACTATATCTTATTCCTGCTGACACATTCCTACCACTAGGTTAACACTGTTTCAATTTAATTTGGTGTAAATCTCATAAACGACAAAAAACCTTATCCTAATGGATAAGGTTTTTTATAAAGAATTATCAAATATTATTTCATTTGTTCTTTTACTTCAGCAGCAAAGTCTTCTTGCTTCTTTTCGATACCTTCGCCAACTTCGTAACGCTTGTAGCCAACAACTTCGCAACCTTCAGACTTAGCGTATTCAGCAACAGTCATGTCACCATCTTTAACGTATGGTTGATCAACTAAGCATATTTCGCTAAGGTACTTGTTTACTCTACCTTCAACAATCTTAGGAATAATATTTGCTGGCTTACCTTCATTTTCTGTTTCTTTAGTGAAAACAGCCTTTTGACGGTCAAAATCAGCCTTTGGCACAGAGTCCTTATCAAGATATTCTGGATTGATTGCTGCAACGTGCATAGCAATGTTCTTGGCAGCTTCTTCACTGTTACCTTTTAAAGTAACAACAGCAACAATTGCACCGCCGTTGTGCTTATAAGCACCGAAAACTTCATCATCGTTTTTGGTAATCAAATCAAATCTTCTTAAAGTGATTTTTTCACCAATAACGGCAGTAAGGTTAGTAATTTCTTCACCAATTGTGGAATTGCCCATTGGAGATTTTAATGCTTCCTCAACGTTAGCTGGTTTAGCTGCTAAAATCGCCTTAGTCACATCATCAACTAATTTGATAAATTTATCATTTGAAGAAACAAAATCAGTTTCAGAATTGATTTCGACTACAACAGCATTATTTCCTTCAAAAGCATATTCAGCTAGACCTTCAGCGGCAATACGACCACTCTTCTTAGCAGCTTTTGCAACACCATTTTCTCTTAAAATGTCAATTGCTTTTTCAATATCGCCGTCAGCTTTAACCAAAGCCTTTTTGGAATCCATCATTCCGGCACCGGTACGGTCACGCAATTCTTTTACTTGTTTAGCAGTAATATTTGCCATTATTTATCCTTCCAAATAAAAACTTATTATTAACTAAGACTAGTCTTCATCTGATTCAGAAGTTTCTTCAGCTTCAACTGCTTTTTCAGCATCATTTTCAGCTTCAGCATTTTTATCTTCTGCACCTTTAGCCATCTCTGCTTCAGCACTGTCATCATCTTGACCTTGCTTACCTTCGATAACAGCATCAGCCATAGCACCTGAAATTAAACGAATAGCACGAATAGCATCGTCATTTGCAGGAATAACTACGTCAACTGGATCTGGATCAGTATTAGTATCAACCATAGCTACTACAGGAATTCCAAGAATGTTGGCCTCGTGAACAGCAATCTTTTCCTTCTTTGGATCAACTACGAATAAAACATCAGGAATTCTAGGCATATCTTCAATACCGCCTAAAAATCTTTCTAATTTATCCTTTTCTTTAGTCAAAAGAGAAGCTTCCTTCTTTGGCAATACATCAAATGTGCCGTCTTCTGACATCTTCTTTAAATCTTTTAATCTTTGTACTCGGCTCTGGATAGTCTTCCAGTTAGTCAATGTACCACCTAACCAGCGTTGGTTAACGTAGTATTGACCAGCACGAGTAGCTTCTTCAGCAATTGAATCTTGAGCTTGCTTCTTAGTACCAACAAATAGGATAACGCCACCATTTTGAGCAACGGCTCTAACAAATGAATAAGCATCATCTAACATTTTAATGGTTTTTTGCAAATCAATGATATAAATTCCATTTCTTTGCGTGAAAATATAAGGAGCCATCTTAGGATCCCATCTTCTAGTTTGATGTCCAAAATGAACACCAGCTTCAAGTAATTGCTTCATAGAAACTACTGACATATTAACTTCCTCCTACGGTTTTATTCTTCTCAAGCGGTCATCTCAGTATTTCACCATTGTGTGGCACCAAAATACTGATTGCTCTTGATGTTTTTTACATATATGCAACATGGCATACGATAAAATAATACTAGATTATGGCTAAAGATGCAAGACTAAAAGTCAACTTTATGCTCTCTTAAAAATTGCTCTTTCCACTGTCGCGAATGATGTTTAAACCAATATTCTCTTTTAAGAGCCAATTTCTTGTCCTGAAATTCTTCGTGGTAAATCATTTTCACGGGTCTTCTTGATTTAGTATATTTTGCTCCTTTGCCGGTATTATGAGCTTTAAGCCTTTTTGCCAAATCATCGGTAAAGCCCCCATAAAAGCTGCCATCATGACAGAGCAGTACATAAAAATAATAAGTTTTATCTTTTCCTCGTTCTGCTTTATCGCTATCTGTTTCGCGGATGATATGTTGAATTGCTGGAAGATAATTTCCTTGCTTGTCGTGAACCTCAATTGCATCTTTAAGCACCAAGCCATCACTACCGGTATGCTTAACGGCCTCAATAATAATCAGATTGCTGTCTTCGCCGCGATGAGAAACATAGGGCTGTACGACTTTAATACTCAGATCATGCTTAAGACAAAAATACGCAATTTCATTTAATCGCTCAGGTCGATGCACCATAAACATTTTACCTTTCATTTTGAGCAGTCCGCTTGCCACCGTGATTATTTCTTCTAAATTTATTAACAATTCATGACGAGCAATAGCTTTAGCTGGATCAGGATTAACCTTGTGATTTTGTGCTACTTTAAAATAAGGCGGATTAACAACGATCACATCATAGGAATCTTTACGCAAAAAGTCTGGAGCATCTTTAACGTTTTTTTGGAAAACCTGAATTCTGTTCTCCATTTGATTTAGGGCTATGGAACGCCGAGCTTGTGAAACAACCTCTTTTTGGATTTCAACAGCATCATAATGAGCACGATTAAAGTATGCCATGTACATTGTCGCGGCACAATTACCAGCACATAAATCAGCAACTTTAGAATTATCTTTAATAGCGTCTTTAGCAGCAGCAGCTAAAAGCAAGGTATCTAAAGAAAAACTAAAAGAAGTGTTATTCTGAATAATTCTCAGGTTATCGCTATACATATAATCAATTCGTTCATTTTTCAATAATTTTTCCATAAAGATTTATCCTCTCTCGCAGCTTTGCTATAATATTTTACATCAATTGGAGGAAATTATGTTTTATCATTTCATTCGTCCGGTAGCAAGACTCATAGTCTGGCTATTAAACGGACATTTACATGTTAACCACAAAGAGAGAATTCCTGACGGCAATTATATTTTGGCTGCCCCACACCGCACGTGGTGGGAACCAATTCTCTTTGCCTTAGCAGCCAGCCCGAAAGAGTTTATGTTCATGGCAAAAATAGAATTGTTCAAAAATCCAATATTAAGATTTATTTTAAAGCATGCCCATGCTTTTCCGGTTGACCGTGACCATCCCGGTCCATCAGCTCTCAAAACGCCTATTAAAGGCTTAAGAAACGGCAATTATTCATTAATCATTTTCCCCTCTGGCACCAGGCATTCTTCTGAAATGAAAGGCGGAACAATTGCAATTTCTAAGCTGTCAAATAAGCCGATTGTACCCGTAGTTTATCAAGGACCTCTAACATTTACCGGTTTATTAAAGCGGCAACCTTTAGAAGTATGTTTTGGTGAGCCATTTATGGTTGATCGTAAAATAAAATTAACTCATGAAAATGAAGCAATGCTTGACAATAAGTTGAAAAAAGCCTGGGATAAAATCGATCACGAACAAAATCCCAATTTTCACTATTTACCCAGATAAAAATTATAGTACACAATCTCCAAGTCTTTTTTTCAAAACGAGTGTTAGAATATTATTGTAGAAAATCTAGACGGAGGAATTTAAAATTGTTGGAAAAAACTTTTTATAGGACTATGTTAAGCAAATCTTTTCCCTTTCCTGTTAAGGTAACTTACTGGGATGGTAAAAGTGAAGTTTACGGAAATGGTACTCCAGATATAGAGATTATTTTCAATGAAAAGATACCGACTAGTGCTATTTCTAAAAATGCTTCCCTTGCTCTAGGCGAAGCATACATGGATAAAAAAATTGAGATCAAAGGCAGTTTGCAAAAATTAATTTGTGGTGCTTATGAGAGTGCTGATAGTTTTATGCGCTCAAGTAAATTCCGCAAGTTCCTACCAAAAGAAAAACACACTGAGGAACAAAGTGAAAAGGATGTTCAAAGCCATTATGATATTGGTAATGATTTTTACAAGTTATGGCTTGATCCTACATTAACTTATTCATGTGCTTATTTTGAAGACGGAAACGAAGATTTAGAAGCTGCACAGTTAGCAAAAATTCATCATATCTTGAATAAACTACATCCTGAAAAAGGGAAAACTTTACTCGATATAGGCTGTGGCTGGGGCACTTTAATGCTAATTGCCGCTAAAGAATATGGCTTAAAAGTAACTGGTGTCACACTCAGTGAAGAACAGTACAAATTAGTCCAGAAGAAAATTTACGATCAAAATTTACAAGATGTTGCCGAAGTAAAACTGGAAGATTACCGTGAACTGGGAAACCAGCAGTGGGACTACATTACATCTGTGGGAATGTTTGAACATGTTGGTAAAGAAAATTTAGGAAAATATTTTGCTGATGTAGCCAAGTACCTCAAGAAGGACGGAATTGCTCTTATTCATGGCATTACTCGTCAACAAGGTGGAGCCAAAAATGCCTGGATCAATAAGTATATATTCCCGGGTGGTTATGTGCCTGGTTTGACCGAAAATGTTAACCACATAGTTGAAAATGGCATGCAGATAGACGATCTGGAAATGCTTAGAAGACATTATCAGAAAACCTTGGAAATTTGGGACAGTAATTTTAACAGCAAACGAGACGAAATTCAGAAAAATATGGGTGAGCGTTTTACCCGTATGTGGGATTTGTACTTGCAAGCTTGCGCCGCTTCTTTTGAATCAGGCAATATTGATGTAGTACAGTATTTGCTAACTAAGGGTCCTTCTGGTAAAAACTTACCGATGACTCGAAAATATATGCTGGCTAAATAAAAAAAAGCTGATAAACATTTATCAGCTTTTTTATTTTGCATTTATATTTCAGTTTCTACTTTTAAAACTTACGGTTTAAAAATCTTACCTGGGTTAACAATGTAGTTTGGATCAAATAATCTCTTAACCTTACGCAGTAAGTCAGTATAATCCTTACCGTAAAAGTCTTCATAGTAGTTTGCTCTAGCATAACCAATTCCGTGTTCACCAGACATATTACCATCAAGAGATTTAGCAGTTTTATATAGCTCAGAAATAACTTTGTCACTCGTTTTAGCATATTCTTCATCTGTCATATCATCTGAGCAGAGGTAAATGTGCAGGTTGCCGTCTCCAGCATGACCAAAGTTTGGAATACGAATATTTAGTTGCTTTTCTAATTCTTCAATCCGATCCAAAACTACTGGAATATGGTTAATTGGAACACAAACATCAATTTCATCCATCTTTGGTGTTGAATTCTGAATAGCAAGTAGCAATTCTTCACGGCATTTCCAAATCTTCTTAGCTTCTTCTGAGTCAGCACTTAAAACAATTGCTTTTTCTGCTTTAAATGGTTTGACAGCTTCCAAAGTTTCATTCAATTCTTCACGCCATTCATTTTCTGTGAAGGAGTCTAAGCCGATAATGATAAAACCATCACCATGCTTAATTGGAAATTCATCTTTTGCGTAAGTTTCCCATAATTTAACAACTTTACGTCCCATAAATTCAACTGTAGTTGGTACCACACCTGACTTCAAAATTGCTGGTACAGATCTAATTGCATCATTTAAAGTTGGAAATGGAATAATAGCATTAATTGACTTGTGCGGTCTTGGGTAAAGACGAATTGTTACCTCTGTGACAACGCCTAAAGTACCTTCTGAACCAATAATCAGGTCACGTAACGAATAGCCAGATGAAGATTTAACTGCTTTAGAGCCAAATTTATACAATTTACCATTAGTCAAAACTACTTTGATTTCACGGATATGTTCTCTAGTAACTCCATACTTGATAGCTTTAAGTCCACCAGCATTGGTTGAAACATTGCCGCCAATAGTAGCCCAGTGCATAGCAGGTGCCGGCATGTACATAAACGGTTTATCTGCAAGGTATTCATCAAGGTCCTTTAAGCGTAAACCTGCTTGCACAGTCATGGTCAAGCTTTCTGGATCATATTCCAAAACCTTGTTCATTTTAATCATGTCAAGTGAAATTCCGCCATCGACTGCTAAGTTGGCACCCATTAAGCCAGTTGAATTACCTCTTGGAACTAAAGGTATTTTATTGTCATTGGCATATTTAACTACATGCATAACTTCTTCGTTAGTTACTGGTTGAATAACCAAATCAGGCATGGCTTTTACAGTCCCAAATTGATCATGATCCCAGTGTGTGGTTGGTTTGGTAATAAATCTCTCTGGGTCAGAAATGAATTTTCTTAAGTTATCAAGATCAGTTTGATTAATTTTATGATATTCCATTGTAATTCCCTTCTTAAAAAATCATAATTTAGCTACTGCTAACATGATAAATTTACTCTATAATGTAAACGCTGTCAATAGCTATCATAAAAAAGCACAAAGTTTTATCTTTGTGCTTTTTTTCACTTTTGGCTATTTTGCAAGGTGTATAAATTATAATAATAACCTTTTTGTGAAAGAAGTTTTTCGTGATTACCTCTTTCAACAATTTTACCGTCATTTAAAACAATAATCTGGTCTGCGTCAACAATCGTTGAAAGCCTGTGTGCAATAGCTAAAGTGGTACGACCCTTACGCAGGCGTTTCAGTCCTTGTTGAATTAATGTCTCCGTTTCGGTATCAACATTTGCAGTAGCTTCATCCAAAACTAAAATTTTAGGATCGGTTACTAAAGTTCTGGCAAAAGAAATTAACTGTCTTTGACCCTGACTGAATTCACTACCACCTTCACCAACTTTAGCATGATATTTACCCGGGAGGTTTTCGATAAAAATATCAGCTTGAACTGTTTCGGCCGCTGCTTTTATCTGCTCATCAGTAATATTTTTGTTGTACAAGCGAATATTCGAATTAATATCACCGTAAAACATAAAAGGTTCCTGTAAAACTAAGCCTAATTTTTTACGTAATTCCTCTTTAGGATATTTCTTAATGTCAACTCCGTCTATCAAGACCTCGCCTTTATAAAATTCATAAAAGCGCATCATCACGTTGATAATAGAACTTTTTCCGGAACCGGTGTGTCCCACAATTCCTAACGTTTCGCCTGGATTAACAGTGAATGAGATATCATGTAGTATTTCGTTCTTGCCATCATAAGAAAAACTTACATGTTTGAACTCAATCTTACCCTGGTTAATTGTCAAACCCGCTTCAGCATTCTGTTGGGGTTCATAATCAGTATTGTCCAAAATACGAAAAATTCTTTTACCGGCAACAATTCCGTCTTGGAAGAAGGTCATTTGATCCATCATATTTGCAATTGGATTAAAGAATTGCGAAATATATTGTGAAAAGGCATAAACCACACCTGCTGGTACAAACGTTTCTCTCAAAGGAAAACCAAAGTACATTAGGGTCAGTGCTAAAGCAAGGGAATAAAGCAAACTAGTTAACGGTGAAAGCAAGAGCGAATTAAGGTTGATCATATCAAACCTGGTTTTCATTAAAGCATGGTTTTCATTTTCAAAATTATTAGTCATGCGATCTTCCTGCTTAAACTGCTGAATTAAGGAGACGCCCTCAATCGACTCGTTTAAGTTAGTATTGATACGACTCAGTCTTTCACGATAACTACGATAAAGTTTTGAACTTCTTTTCGAATATTGCCAGATAATCACTAAGAGCAGTGGTAAAAATGCCAATACTATAAAGCCGGCTGTCACATTTGTTGAAAACATTGCCACCATGGCGGAAATGATAGAGAAGAATGACATGACCACACTTGACAAAACGGTCAGGAAATTACTCAAAGTCATGGTATCATTTGTCACTCTTGAAACAATTGAACCTGCTGGAGTTTGGTCAAAATAGCGCATCCCTAGTGTGTGCAACTTTTTGTATAATTCAGCACGCAAGCCTTCAAGTGATTTTTCAGAACCTAAAGCAAAAAAATATTCATAAGTAAATTGCAAGATACCTTTAATTACTGAACCGAAGGCGTAAAGAAAACCTGCAAATAAAATGACCTGTGTTGTTACATCAGTTTTAACCAAGAAGTTATCAAGAAAATACTGTAAACCGTAAGGCAATAGCACATTAATAATACTTACAAGGAGAGCACCAATGCCCGCGATTATCATTTCATTTTTAAAATGCAAGACAAAACGCAGAAGTCGTCTAAATATGCTAAGTTGTTCTTTTACCGGAATTTCCTGAGACCAAACAGACTGGAAAGATTTTTCATCATCCATATTTATTCACCCACCTTGTCTTCTAATTCCTGTCTTTGCCACATATCAGCGTACCATCCGTTCAGTTCCAATAAATCATCGTGTGTGCCACGTTCAACAATTTGACCATCTTTGAGAACCAAGATTAAATCCGCATTCATTACAGAAGTCAACCTATGCGTTGCAATCAATGTCGTCTTACCTTGGCGCTCTTTTCTTAAAGATTTTAATATTGCCATTTCAGTTCTGGCATCAACCGCTGATAAAGCGTCATCCAAAACCAGAATTTGACTTTGCTTAAGAAGCGCGCGGGCAATTGACATCCGTTGCTTTTGTCCTCCAGATAATGAAACACCGTTTTCACCAACTAAAGTATTGTAGCCACCTGGCATTTGTAAAATATCATTGTGCAAATCACTTTTCTTAGCTGCAGATACAATGGCACTCTCATCGCTGTCAGCTTTAGAAAAGGCGATATTTTTTTGGATACTAGTCGAAAAGAGGTAATTATCCTGCGGTACATAAGAAATTTGACGCAATAATATATTAAGAGGAATTTCTCTGATGTCATGACCATTTAAAGTAATTTCACCGTCATATTTGTCAAATTCTCGCAGTAGTAATTGAATAATGGTAGTTTTTCCAGCACCAACTTTTCCTACCAGTCCTAAAGTTTGTCCTGTATGCAAAGTAAAATTAACGTTTTTTAATACTGGTACTGTTGGTTCATCAGGATAGGCAAAAGATTTAACGTGATATTCCAAATTGCCGGCAATATCTTTGGCTGAGAGGCTCTGGTCTGCGTATTTATCCGTAATTTCTGATTTTTCATTTAGCAGTTTTTCAACTCTGTCATAACTGGCGCTCCCGCGTTCCAAGATATTAAAAAGGTAGCCAATTGCAAACATTGGCCAAACCATGTTGCCGATATATGCGATAAATGAAACCAGTTGCCCGATTGTCAATACTTTATTTAAAACTAGCAAGCCACCATAAATAATAGTTATTGTGTATGTTAGCCCAATAAGTAAAGTTCCCAGAGGGTCAAACAGTGAATCCCATTTAAATACTTTTTTATTAATATTAATGGTTTCATCAATCATCTGGTCAAAGGCTTCCGTGTCTTCCTTGCCTTGCCCAAAAGTTTTAAGTACCTTGATGCCAGAAACAGATTCTTGCGTTTTGTTATTCAGCTTGGAGAAAGCAGCTTGAGATTTATCAAAAGCATCGTGCAGACGATCACCTAATTTCCAAGCACCCCAAGCTAAGAATGGTAAAGGCAGTAAAGCCACAATGGTTAAGCGCCAGTCAACAAAAGCAATCATGGCAACCATGGTGGAAACACTCATAATAAGCGAGTCAACTAGCGTTAAAACGCCTTCTCCTGCAACTTCCTGAATTGCGGAAACATCGTTAGTGGCATGAGCCATTAAGTCGCCAGTCCGGTGACGCTGATAAAACGTGCGATCCATTGCCATAAAATGACTAAACAATTTAGACCGCATTTGCAGCTCCAACTCTGCAGCACCGCCCCAAATTTGCTTACGCCAAAAATAGCGGAAGCCATAAAGTAAAAGTGCGGCAAAGATAATTGCTAAAATAAGCAGTCCGTATTGCTCCCAACTAATATGACCACGGTCTAATTGATCCGCCATCAAACCCAAAATCCGAGGTGGCACTAAATTTACAATAGAAGTAAGTGCCAAAAATGTGACACCGATAAGGTAACGCTTTTTTTCCTTTTTAAAAAACCAACCTAGTTTAAAAAATATTCCCATGTTTCACCTGAACATTAACAATAAAAAAACGGAGACATACGCTCCGCCTTTATTTCAATTTAGCAAATTTTTATTTTTGGTGCTTCATCATGTTCATCACTTGGTTAACCTTCTTGGCTGAAGGTTTTTGTCCCATTTGTGACATCATAGCAACAATCATATCTTCACTAATTGGCGGATTATCCTTAAAGTATTTTTTCATATATGCTCTTGCACCATAAAAACCACCGACTAGGCCTAATAAAAGTGCTATAACAATTAAAAAAATAGCTAAACCCAATTTCATAAAAAATCACCTCAATTTGTCCAATAGGTATATCTTACCTAAAAATTAAGTAAAATTAAAGGTCAAAGTTAATCTTTTCTTAAACCTTTCTGACGTTGTGCTTTTTTGGCTTTTTCAGATGTTATTTCCTTGCCATTTTTATCAATAATGACCAAATTCTCAACATCTTGTTTAAAACCAGCTCTGAAATTTTTAATAAATTCCTGATGTAATTTTTTTCTTTCGTCTTCTTCTGCAGCAGTCAAATCACTGCTTTTTTTCTTATGATAGAGTTCATTAATACGATTAATTAATTTTTGTTCATTATCTTCTGTCATTTTCGCACCTCTCAATTATGAAAGTCTACCTTATTTTTGGTAATAAAAAAAGTTTAAGATTTTTCAGAACATTTGTTTGTAGTATCAAAATAAATCTGCTAAAATAAATAGTATCAAGAAAACGTTTAAAATACTGGAGATTACAATGACGACGAAACAAAATACCAAGCAGTTACAAATTTTACGTTATATTTATGAAACCGTGGCAGATCGCGGCTTTCCACCAACTGTTCGTGAAATTTGCCATGCAGTTGACCTATCGTCAACTTCTACAGTTCACGGACATTTATCTCGTTTAGAGCGTAAAGGATATTTAATTAAAGATGCAACGAAACCCCGAGCTCTTGAAATAACTGAAGAAGGCAAAAAAGCTATTGGCATCAAGCCTAATGAAATTCCTGTTATTGGTGATGTGGCTGCTGGTCAACCAATCTTAGCAGTCGAAGATATCGAAGATTATTTTCCTCTGCCGCCTGATTTAGCTAATGATGCTGGTGACCTCTTCATGTTGAGAGTTCACGGTGAAAGTATGATTAATGCTGGTATTTTAAATGGTGATAATGTCATTGTCCGCAAGCAAAGTACGGCAATTAACGGTGAGATAGTAGTAGCCATGACTGATGAAAATGAAGCCACCGTCAAACGCTTTTATAAGGAAAAAGGTCATTATCGCCTACAACCTGAAAATGATACGATGGATCCGATTATCTTGTCCAGTGTACATATCCTGGGTAAAGTTGTTGGTCTTTATCGGAGTTCCATAGTTTAAGTTAAAAATTTGCACTATTTTTCTCTTGATTCAATAGTGCTTTTTTTCTGTAAAATTTCTCCTACTTCTTCCAGTACCTTTTTCTGCATTTTTAATTTGTTAATTTTGGCAGATATAGTAGTGATTTTTTCTGCAATCAATTTTAAGTTTTGCTTACGCTGCTTTTCAGTACTACACGATTCATCGTGTAGTTTTTTTATTTCCTTAATTTCTTGCAGTGAAAAACCTAAGTCTTGAAACTCTTTTACTGTTTCAAAAATATCACATTCGTTTTCAGTAAACCAATAGTTTCTTCCCTTACGAGCAGGATTTAATAAGTTTAAGTAGATATAATGTCTAACTGTATCACGTGTAGTATTTTCCTTTTGGATAAATTCTTTCAAATACATAATTATCTCCTTGACGTAGGGTCGACCCCAGATGATTAAATTTTAGCAGGAGGTATTAAAATGTCATATCTAACAATCTCTTTAACTATTATCTATGGTGCTCTTATGATTAGCGCCAGCTTTCTGCTAATCATTAGTCTGCCAATTTGGCTGATCATGATCAACGTTTTGTTTGCATTAGGCATTATTGCTGGAAGTATTCTAAAGATACCACTTTTAACTACTATATTTTTAGTAGCACTTTTATTTACCGCTCTAGCAAATGGTTTTTCTCTCCATCACCAAATTACTTGGATTCACTGGTTCATAAGACTCATTTTAACCGTAGCCTTAATCTGGCTAAATTTAAGGTTTCGCTAAGCTAACAAGTATTTTAGTCATTTTTATGACTATCTTAAAACGGCTTAAAATACTCTTACGAAAGGAAAAAGGTAACTTTCCACAAGCAATGCTATATTTGTTTTCACAAATTTTTATAAGCAAAAACGTTGATTATTAGGCAGGTATTTAGATAACTTGTGAATTATGTGGCTGTTTCACTTTGGTTCCACAGCAGTATTTTTTCACAAACTTGGTTAAATTTCACTAATGATATTAGCTGCTAAATTAATTGCTGCTTCATGAGCATCCCTGCCCCAGCCTCTTTCATCATGCTTTTCTACGTCTTTAAGAGAATCCGCTGTAAATAATATTTGTGCAAAGTCGACCCCTCTAAATTGTGCACAAGCAGCGAGCGCTGCACATTCCATTTCAACACATGAGGCGCCCAGTGCTTTAGCCTGTTTTACTTTCTTGGCAGTTTCTCTAAAAAAACCATCAGTAGTCCACGTAGTTACTTCCTTAACCGTAAATCCATTTTCGCTCATTAGTTTCTTTGTTTTGTCTAAAAATGCGGATTCTAACTCGACAAATGTCCCTGGTTTTAAATAATGAAATGACGTACCTTCGTCTCTTATGGCTTTTGTAGGCACCAGAAAATAATTTTCCGGTAAATCAACCAAACAACCTGCTGAGCCAATTGCTAAAATCTGTTTAACACCGTAGCCTATTAACCAATCTAACAGTTGCACAGCGGCCGCGGCCCCCATTTTAGCCTGACAAAGGGTAAACTTTGCTCCATCTAAATCAACTTCATAAATGGGAGTTTTTCCTTCAAAACATTCAAAAAATCCCACTTGTTTATGAGGACGACCAACTAAAAATTTATTGATTGCAGCAGTAGTTAAAAAGGCAAACAGTAATTTAGGTTGAAAATGAAAGTGATTAATTTCTTTTTCGTGCTCTGGTTCTAAAACTGCTTTTGGACTAGTATCAAAATTTAATAAAAATGGTTCATTCATAATTCTACCCTCCATAAAAAATATTTTGCTGAAGATTTTAACATAAACAAAAAAGAGAATCATCCCTTTACGGAATGATTCTCTTTTACTTAAGCGTTAATTAACGACGCTTTTCTGCAATTCTAGCAGACTTGCCGTGACGATCACGTAAGTAGTAAAGTTTAGCACGACGTACACGACCGTGACGCAATACTTCAACCTTGGCAACACGTGGATCGTTTACTGGAAAAGTACGCTCAACACCAACACCAGATGCGATCTTACGTACAGTGTAACTGGCACCAATGCCAGTTCCCTTACGCTTGATAACTACGCCTTCAAACATCTGAATACGTTCATGTGAGCCTTCAACAACACGAACATGAACACGAACTGTGTCCCCTGCACGAAAGTCAGGAATATCGTCACGTAATTGTTCTTTGGTTAATTCTTGAATTAATGGATCCATTTTTATTTTCTCCTTCTGCGGCATTCATTAGCGTTTTCTACGTCAGCGGAATACCCCTAACTATTAGTGCAAAATAAATTCACACCTCAGTTATACTAGCAAAATTAACAGCTAAAATCAAGTTTGATCTTCTTCCTGCTCTATTTGCGCCAGCATTTTTTCTTCTTCTTTACTCAAAGTATAATTTTTAAGCAAATCTGGGCGATACAAATAAGTTGCCCGTAAAGCTTCCTTGTGCCGCCATTGAGCTATTTTTTGGTGATTGCCAGACGTTAAAACCGCAGGAACTTTCATACCCTCAAAATCATCAGGTCTAGTATATTGGGGATATTCCAGCAAGCCGTGAGCAAAGCTTTCTTCCACTGGTGAGGCATCATTGCCTAAAATTCCCGGTATCAATCTAACTGTGGCATCAATCATACTCATTGTCGGCAATTCCCCACCCGTTAGGACATAATCACCGATTGAAACAATTTCATCAGCTAGATCATAAACGCGCTGGTCGAAGCCTTCATAGTGACCACAAATAAATGTGAGATTTTCTGCTTGAGACCACTCTTGAGCCATTTTTTGATTAAAAGTTTTACCCTGAGGTGCGGTAATGATTACTTTGCCTTTATTCTTAATTGAGTCGAGTGCCTTTTTGATCGGCATAATTTGCAAGACCATGCCAGCGCCACCACCATAAGGACTATCATCAACGTGATGGTGAACATCAGTGGTAAAATCACGAAAATTGACTAAGTTGAGCTGCCATTTACGATCCTCAAGACCACGCCCGAGCATTGAAGTCGTCAGCGGAGTAAACATATCCGGAAAAAGCGTCAATACGTTAATCTTCATTGCGTAATCCTTCCAAGAGTTCTACAAAAACTTTTTTATGTTCAACATCTATTTTTTTAACAACTTGATCTATATAGGGAATTAAATATTCATTACCGTTTTCTTCGGTAATTTCCCAGACATCGTTCGCACCAGGAGTTTCAATACCAGTTATTTGACCCAAATTAGCCCCCGATTGATTATCTATCACATCACAGCCCAATATATCGCGATAATAATAAGATCCTGCAGGCAGTTCATGTTGATTTTGTTCGCTGACAACCAAAGTTTTACCAATTAACTTTTCAGCACTATTAATATCGGTAATTTCATTAAATTGTATCAGCCAAAATTGCTTAAAGGGTCTGCTTTTTTTGACTGTTAAAACCGTTTCGGGATCATTTTTGATAGCTAACTTTTTATTCAAGGCAAACCGTTCTTCAGGAAAATCGGTTATTAACGCAACTTTTACTTCCCCTTTAAGTCCGTGAGTAGACAATATCCGTGCAACATCATAAAATTGCATAATTTCTCCTAGTCAAAGAAAAAAGTTTGAAGTAGTCAACTTCAAACTTTTAACAAACGATTCACTATTTATTGAATTTGGAATCATGCAGTTTCTTCATTAAGCCTGCACCTGAAAGAAGTGAACGTACAGTATCTGAAGGTTGTGCACCTTTCTTCAACCATTCAAAAATCTTGTCTTCGTCTAATTTCAATTCCTTAGGAACAGAAACTGGGTTATAGTAACCAACTTCTTCAATAAAACGACCATCACGTGGCATTCTTGAATCAGCGACAACGATTCTATAAAATGGCTTTCTCTTAGCACCCATGCGGCGCATACGAATTTTTACTGACATAAATTTATTCCTCCTAAAAGTTACGTTAAATAATATAGCACTTATTTTTTTAGGTGTAAAGTGTTTTTACTTAACAGGTGCTTTTTTATGAATGATATCTCTTGACCTTCATCCGTTTTTTCTTATTTTTCTTAAATTTCTTCCCCATGTGACGCATAGCCATTCGTCCCATAGGAGAGTTCATCCCCGGTAGATTGTCCATTCCTTTAAAATTACCCTTGGTAATTTTGCTCATCATATCGCGTGCCTGTTTAAATTGCTTAATCATTCTGTTGACTTCAACTACCGGTCGTCCAGAACCTGCTGCAATTCTTCTTCTACGGCTAGGGTTAAGTAATTCAGGGTTCTCACGTTCTTCTTTTGTCATAGAAGAAATAATGGCTTTAACATAAACAATCTGTTTTTTATCAAAATTGACATTTTTAAGTTGCGGATTGTTCGCCATCCCCGGAATCATCTTCATTAATTGATCAAGAGGCCCCATTTTTTCAACTTGTTCCAGTTGATCGACAAAGTCGTTGAAATCGAAAGTATTTTCCTTCATCTTTTCAGCAACTTCTTCAGCCTTTTTAGCATCATAATCTTGTTGAGCTTTTTCGATCAAAGTCAGCATGTCACCCATGCCCAAAATTCTTGATGCCATCCGGTCAGGGTAGAATTGTTCTAAATCAGTTAGTTTTTCACCCTGCCCAGTATAAATGATTGGTTTGCCTGTCACTGCCCTAATTGATAGAGCAGCACCACCACGGGTATCACCATCAAGTTTAGTTAAAATGACACCGGTAATATCTAAGCGGCTATCAAATCCTCTGGCAACATCAGTTGCAGCTTGACCCGTCATGGCATCTACTACCAATAAAATGTTATCTGGCTGCGCCACCTTTTTAACTTGCTCAAGTTCTGCCATTAGCGGTTCATCGATTTCCAGACGACCGGCCGTATCGATAATGACATAATCGTTTTTGTTTGTTTCAGCTTGACGCAAACCGTTTTGGACAATTTGAGCCACATCTTTTTGGTCCTTTTCGCTATAAACCGGAACTTTTAATTGGTCGCCAATTTGCTGCAGCTGGTCAATAGCAGCAGGACGGTAAATATCGCCTGCGATTAATAAGGGGCGGGCTTTTTCTTTTTGCATTAATAGGTTGGCCAGCTTGCCGACGGTAGTAGTTTTACCAGTACCTTGAAGTCCCACCATCATAATTATGGTTGGAATGTGCTTAGACTTATTTAAAGTTACGGCACTATCACCCATCATCTTAGTCAATTCATCATTGACAATTTTAATAACCTGTTGACCGGGATTAAGACTTTCTTGGACTTCTTTTCCTAGTGCTTCCTGCTTAATTTTCTTAATAAAGTCTTTCACAACTTTAAAATTGACGTCGGCTTCAAGCAAGGCAAGTCTTATTTCACGACTGGCACTGTTGATATCGTCTTCTGATATTTTTCCTTTACCGGTTAAATTTTTTAAGGCCTTTTGAATCCTCTCACTTAAATTTTCAAATGCCATATATTTATTCTCCCCTTAGTTGTTTTAATAGATTAGTAGACAGCTCCAGAGCCTCATTTGGATTGTCTTCTTTTATTGCGGATATAACTTGGTCTAAATTAAGCTCTATTTTATTGTAATCACGCTTCATATGTAAATTATCTTCGTAATTTTTTAATAGTTTACGGCAGCGACGTAAATTATCGTAGACTGCCTGCCGAGAAACATGATGGTTGGCAGCTATTTCTCCTAAAGATAAATCATTATAATAATAATCCTCAAAATAGTTTTGTTGGCTTCTGGTTAAAAGACGACCATAGTATGCGTATAGGTCACCTAAAATTTCATTTTTTTCGAGTTCGTTCATTACTCTCACCTTGAACCAGTATAGCAAAAATGTTGGTAATTGACGATCTTGAAAACCGGATTTTAGGTATGCAAAAGACACAAGTTCTTGCTTTTCACTATAAAAATTTGTATCATGGTTTTTAATGAATTTTTTGGATATTTATATAGCGATTATAAATTGAGTTATTCTTAAAATTTATCAAAAAGTTGGTACGAGAATTATTAATTTAGGTACCACTTTTTTTATTGAAATTGTTAATTTGCAAAAAATGTTAGTTCTGATCTTTTAATTTATATAAAAAAGTTCACACCTTAGTCACTTACTGTGTGAACTTTTTGCTGGTTCGGTGATAAATTAATTTGTAAATTAAACACTAAACTTTAAGGAGCATAAACAGTGAATTTATGGGAAAAAATGAACCGTAAAGAAGATCCTGGCATTTATCAGGAAAAAGACGGTCATTTAGTTAGAACACTTAAAGTGCGTGATTTTTTGGCGCTTGGTGTAGGAACTATAGTTTCAACTTCAATTTTTACTTTACCAGGTGAAGTTGCAGCTTTACATACTGGACCCGCGGTGGCTATTTCATGTGTCATAGCATCAATTGTAGCTGGTTTAGTTGCATTTGCTTATGCAGAAATGGCTGCGGCAATGCCTTTTGCTGGTTCCGTATATTCTTGGATTAACGTGATTTTTGGAGAATTTTGGGGTTGGTTTTCCGGCTGGGCCCTATTAGCTGAATATTTAATTGGAATGGCCTTTATTAGTTCAGGCTTGTCAGCTAATCTGCGTGCATTAATTGCACCGCTTGGTTGGAAATTACCAGCTGCCTTAGCTAATCCATTAGGTGTCAATGGTGGTTTAGTTGATTTAGTGGCATTAATAGCAATTTTACTGGCCGCATTTTTAGTCAGTTTCGGGGTCTCAAAAGCCTCTCGCGTAGAAAATGTGTTAGTAGTAGTCAAAGTTTTAGCAATATTGCTTTTTGTTATTGTGGGCTTGACAGTTGTTAAAAAAGCTAATTTTATTCCATTTATTCCTCATTACCGCGCAACTGCAAAGGGACCGTTTGGTGGCTGGCAAGGTATTTACGCTGGGGTTTCCATGATTTATATTTCATTTTTAGGATTTGATACCATAGCGTCTAACTCAGCAGAAGCTGTTAATCCTCAAAAAACACTGCCAAAAGGAATTATTGGCTCATTGCTCATTGCTGTGGCTTTGTTTGTGGCAGTAAGCTTAGTTCTGGTGGGCATGGTGCCTTATCAACAATACCTAAACTCGGCTGAGCCAGTTGGTTATGCTTTGAGAAAAACCGGTTTTACTCACATTGCTACTATTGTGCAATCAATCGCAATTTTAGGTATGTTTACGGCCTTAATTGGGCTTTGTATGGCAAGCTCACGTTTAGTTTACTCACTTGGACGTGATGGCATGTTACCTAAAAAACTGGGTAAGTTAAATTGTGAACATCGCCCAGCCAATTCGCTATGGACCATCGCCATTGTTTCAATCATTATCTCGTCTTTTATACCATTTACCTTCCTAACACAATTAGTTTCTGCCGGAACTTTAATTGCCTTTATGTTCGTGTCAATTGGAATTTACCGTTTAAGACCGCGAGAAGGAAAAGACATCGTTGATCCAGCATTCAAAATGCCTTGGTACCCTGTTTTACCGCTTTTAGCATTTTTAGGTTCATTAGCTGTGTTTTGGGGCCTAGATCTTCAAGCTAAGAAATACATGTTAATTTGGTCAATTATTGGCATTATTATTTATTTGGTTTATGGCATGCGCCATTCAACTATGAACAATAACATTAAGAAATAAGAAAAGCCTGGGGCCTCCCAGGCTTTTTATTTAAGTAAAAATTGTCCTATTCAAAAAACTTTTTGGGTATCTGTCGATCATAAGATAATAAATCTTTGTACCAATAAAAAGAATCCTTTTTATATCGCTGATACGTTCCCTTGCCGTAATCATCGAGATCAACGTAAACTAGGCCATAACGTTTAGACATTTGAGTAGTTGAAGCTGAAACCATATCAGTTGTCCCCCACATTAAATAACCCATTAATTCAATACCATCATTATTAACTGATTCAAGCATTTGTGCAATATGTTTTTTCAAATAATCAATGCGATACTCATCGTGAATCCTTTGGTCTTTAGTCAAAGTATCTTTAGCACCCAGTCCATTTTCAACTATAAACAAGGGCTTTTGGTATCTATCATATAAATTAATCAATGTTAATCTTAAACCGATTGGGTCTATTTGCCAGCCCCATTCACTGACAGGGAGATATTTATTAAACACTCCTGCGGTTCTGTTAGCCTTCGTGACCTTGAGTCCCTCAGTATTATAAGCAGTACAAACAGAAGAATAATATGAAAAGGCAACAAAATCTGCTGTGCCCTTGGCAATGATCTGTAAATCCTGCTTTGTCATTTTTACATCAAGTTGTAAATTCTTTATTTTCTGCAATAAAACAGAAGGATATTGACCTCGTATCTGCACGTCGCTAAAATTCAAACTTTCCCGCATCACCGCGGTAGCCTGCAGCATATTTTGCGGATCACTGTTATAAGGATAAACCATCGTACTAGTGATCATACTGCCAACCATCAGGTCAGGATAATTTTCATGAATGTAATTGGTAATCGCTGCAGAAGCAGTAATTTGATTATGCAGAGCCTGATAAATTACCTCTTGAAAATTTTTATGCGGAAACCTATCTTCAACTAATCCTCCAGAAGAATATGGGTGGCGCAAAATACTATCTATTTCGTTGATGGGTATCCAGTATTTTACCAACCCATGATAGCGGTCAATGACTAATTTAGCGAATTTAACGAAATAATCAGCAACCTTTTTATCATACCAAGCATTATATTTTAATACTAATTGCAGTGGCATTTCATAATGGGACAAAGTGATTATAGGTTGAATTTTTAAAGCCTGCATCTTAGCAAATAAGTGGTCGTAAAATTTTAAGCCATCTAAATTGGGTTCTTTTTCGTCACCTTGAGGAAAAATTCTACTCCAGGCAATTGAAGTTCTCAAAGCACTGATTCCCGTTTGTTTTAAAAGAGTCAGGTCGCTGTCATAACGATGATAAAAATCTACCCCATGTCTTTTACCGTAAGCAGCCATGTTTTTATCTGCCATTGCTGTTTGAATATCACTAGTCGTTATTTGGTTTACTTTTTGATAATCATTTTGGTCTTTAGCTGAATCGTACTTTTCAACATCCGCAATTGAAAAACCTTTTCCACCCTCATTCCAGGCTCCTTCAACTTGATTTGCTGAAGTTGCCAAGCCCCAAATGAAATTTGGGGGAACATTATAATAATCCATATTTTCTCCTAAACTAGTAACATAACGTTGTCGTTATCCGATACATTTTTCTTTGCTGCTTCTTTATCTATTATTGGTAACACTTGCAAAAAGTCCTTAGTATTGGTTACAACCATTAAAACCGTGGGATCATAGCCTGCTTTTTTTATTTCAGCAATATTAAATCTAATCAGCTCTTGTCCTTCTTTAACCTCGTCTCCCTTTTTGACAAATTGCTCAAAGCCGCGACCTTTTAATTCAACCGTATCTATGCCAATGTGAATTAGAACATCTGCGTTATTTTTTAAATGCAATCCAATCGCATGTTGACTTTCAAAAACGGCGCTAACTATTCCATCAGCAGGTGCAACAATTCGACCTTCTTCTGGTATTATGGCAATTCCTTTTCCCATTACGTTGCTTGAAAATGTCGGATCACTAACTTGTGTAATGTCTTCTAGTTTTCCTTTAACAGGTGCTTTTAAGTTAAAACTTGGATGACGTTGTGAATTAACCTTATCTTGTTTACTTTCTGCCTGCTCTGTCTGAACCGGGTCATCAAAGCCGATTAGCCAGGTAGCTATGAAAGTGACAATACTGGCAACTATCATAATAATGATTGCCTGAATGACAAAGTTTTCAGTCTTAGAAACCCACATTGGTAAACTTAAAATAGCGGGAGTAACATAAATGAATGCTTTTAACTTCAAGAAACTGGCTACTAAGCCGGCAATTGCTCCTCCAATCATTGCGCCATACATAGGCTTTTTTAGCTTAAGGTTGACACCAAATAATGCCGGTTCTGTTATACCACCTAAAAAAGCCGTCGCACTTGACGAAAGGGCAAGAGATTTTAACTTTTTATCTTTGCTTTTTAAGCCAACTGCAAGAGAGGCTGCCGCTTGTGAGATATTAGAACAAAGCGCAACGACACGAATAATCGGATCAAAACCCTGTTCTGCCACTAATTGAATACTAATAGGCGATAAAGCTTTATGAATACCAACTGAAACCAACCATGGATATGCGGCAGCTAAAATAGGAATTGCTATGAAGCCGGCATTATGAAATAACCACATTGAAATAAACGCAATACCTTGAGAAATCCAGTTTGAAAGTGGACCAATAAATAAAAATACTAAGGGAGCAGTAATTAACATCGTCAGCATTGGTTCCATGAAAACTTTAACCATACCTGGTGTGATTTTCCTAACAAACTTATAAATGTACGACATTATCCACACAGACAGAATTGCAGTGATTAAAGTCGAAGAATATTGAATTAGTGGCACTTGCAACCCTAAAAATTTAAATGGTTTATTTGCTGTTACGATGCCCACCCAATTAGGATTGACGGTAACTAAACCGATAAAGGCACCTAGCATACTATCCGTTTTAAATATTTTTGCGGCAGAAAAGCCTACATAAGCTGGAATGAAATAATATCCCGTATCAAAAATTAAATTTAAAAGTTGGTATGTTTGACTTTTATCAGACATTACATGGGTAATTGTCAAAATCAAGAGTAAAACCTTACCCATACCAGCACCCGCTAATAAAGGTATAGCAGGGGCAATTGAACCAGTGATCGCACTGATAATTGCATCAAAGATACTTACTTTTTTCTTCTCACCACTTGAATTTTTAGCATTAGATTGAGAGTCTTCCAGCTTAATATCACTTGCAAGTTGGTCGTATACTTCTCCCACATTATTTCCTATTACAAATTGGAATTGTCCCCCTTTTTGTATTACTTGCAGGACACCGTCAATCTTTTCGGCTTGTTTGGGATCTGCTTTTTGATCATTTTTTAAAACAAACCGCAGTCTAGTTGAACAGTGGACCACAGATTGAATATTATCTGCACCTCCAATTGCAGCTAAAATTTCTTTAATCATCTCTTCGTATTTCATTCTTTTTCTCCGTTTCTGAAGTTATTTTGTTTATGTGAATGGCTAAATACATTACTTCTTCGTTGCTAAGATCATAATTGTATGTCTTAGTGATATATTCTTTGATCTTCAAAGCACATTTATAAGCGGCAACATCACTGTTTTTTATGACTTCAAGAATTTCACTACTCAAGTCACCAAACGATTTTTTATCCTTTTGATAGACCATATATTTCCAAAAAAATTTTAAATGTATTACGAACCGGTTATAACTTAAAGATTGATAATCAATATTTATCTTAAAGTAATAACGAACTATTTTGGTAATTTCCTTAATAAAATCAACTGATTTCTTGAAATCACTAATATCGTTACCTAACTCTCCACTAATAATATGAACGGCGATAAAACCGGCTTCATCTTCTGGAAAATTTAACTTAAACTGCTTATTTAATAACTTTAAAGCCCAAATTCCATATCTATACTCTTTCGGATAATAATTCTGAATTTCCCACAGAAAACTATTGCTTAAATAAAGTCCCTTCTTTCCCCTTTCTACGCTGGTTGCCAAGTGATCAGTCAATGTAATATAAACACTGTCTGCGAGCTCTATCCCTTCTTCCTTTTTTAACCTATCAACAATTTTTTGTGCAATTTGAAAAAAGATGGGATCTGTTTCGTGAATCGTTTGCAATAAAACTTTTCTTTGTTCGTCACTTACCGGAGAGAAAATTTTATAAACTTTGTCTTTAGGAATGGTGTCCCCCACCTTTTTGCCAAAAGCAATTCCTTTTCCCAAGACAACAATTTCTGCCCCATTTTTATTAGTGGTCACTACTCCGCCGTTATTCAGTATTTTTTTAATAATCATTTTCATTCCCTTTTGACAAAAAAAGACTCACTCATCCTCAGATTAAGGATAAGTGAGTCTTGCGCCACATTGTAGCTAACAAATCCACTCTTATTCACTTGCCATATTAATAATATCGCTTTCATGAATTATGTTCAAGCTTTTTTAGAGATTTTCATCCATATTAAAGGTTAATTTAGACATATTGATTGAGTCAATCATCATTTGTGCCCACAATTTTTCTGACCGTTTGCGAGTATAAACCACTGTTTCTTGATTAGCCTTAGTCAAATATGAAGTCAATTCAGCACCAGTTTTGCCTTGAGCTTGAGCAATCACATCTTCTACACGCCTGCGATAATATTGGTTAAGTTCATTTAAATAGTCAGTATCTAATTGTACGAATTGTGGGTAATGACTTTCTACTAAAACAGCCAAAGATTTATAATACCACCAAGCATCATCAAGATTATATTCCATAGAAGTATTGTTGTATGAAGGATCAGTGTCATTCATATTGGCAAAAAATGGCACAAAAGGTGTGAATGTAGGTCCGCCGATACATAACCACATGATTGCAGCCTTATCACTTTCAACATCGTTTCTTATCTGTAAAATATGTGAATTTTGCGTTCTATTCAATCCTATAGGACGGAAACGATGTTTTTCTTCTTCTGTTCCTTTGCCAAAGGGATCATAAGGTGTGTTTTGGTAATGGCTACCAAGCACAAATTCAATGTCTTCTCTGGTAATTTTCTTAGCTGCTCGACGAATAAATGGCAAGTCTCCGTCAGTAGGATCTTGCTCAATTTCAGGGTTAAAATATTTTTGACCATACCACACGCGGTTAGTATTATAAAATCGATCTTGCTGACTATAGGTACCAAAAATATGACGGAAATTCCAACCCTGGTGATCAACGTTTAAATGATGTTGCGCCACAAACTCTTGAATGCCTTCACTCCACATAAAGTTGTCTGAATCATCAAAGTCCACTTGTTCAATTGATACACGGTTAGCAGCTATGGCATAAGCATCATCTGGAATACGCTGTGCCACCCAATGATGACCGGTAACGATTTCCATGTACCAAATTTCATCCTTATCACCAAAAAGGACTGAATTACCTGCTGGTGAGCCATATTTGGCAATTAGCTTACCTAAATATTCAACACCATTTTTGGCGGAGTGAATATAAGGTAAAACAACAGACTGCATACAATCCTCATCAAGACCGTCTTTTACTAGTGGATCAAAAGCAAGCGCACGTTCATTACCGTATGTTGATTCAGTACATGACATTGCCACGTTTTCTTTATTAATACCACTTTCATCGTAATATCCACGGTTTTTGTAATCAACATTTGGTACAGCGGGAACAGCTTGAGCATTTTCAGGTAAGTCTAGTTCAAACTTATTCAACCAAGACTTAATTTTACGACCAGATTCATTTTTAGCAGCAGGTCTGATAATAAACTTTTGCGGTGTAATGGGACGAAAAGTATCATCATTACGAGCAATCATGGTTGAACCATCAATCGAAGCTTTTTTGCCAACTAATATAGTAGTACATGCACTGTATTCTTTCATTAATATCTCCCCTTGAAATTGTTTTATATTAAATTAAATCATGAAATAGACCCACTGCATAGTTTGCAGCATCAAAATCGGCTAGATCGCTAGGTTTTTCGCCTAAACCAACTAATTTAACCGGTAGTTTCATTTCGTTTCTGATCGCTAAAACCACTCCCCCTTTAGACGAGCCGTCCAACTTGGTTAAGACCAATCCAGTAAGTTTAGTCGTTTTATCAAAATCTTTAGCTTGTAAAAGCGCATTTTGACCAGTTGAGCCATCCAAAACTAATAAGGTTTCTGTCGGTTCAGCAGGTGCCTGCTTCTTAATAGTACGCTCGATTTTTTCAAGCTCACTCATTAAATTCTTTTTATTTTGCAGGCGTCCTGCAGTATCCACCAACAAATAATCATAATTTTCTTTTAGGGCTTTATCGGTTGCGTCGTAAACTACTGAAGCGGGATCAGCCTGCTGCTGTCCCGTAACAACCGGCACACCAACTTTTTCGCCCCATTGTTCGAGTTGCTCAACAGCTCCTGCTCTAAAAGTATCAGCTGCTGCTAAGAGAACAGATTTGCCTTGGTCTTTGAAACGTTTCGCCAATTTGCCAATCGTGGTGGTTTTACCAGCACCGTTGACACCTACAAAAAGATAGATGTTAGGTTTGCCATCATTATGTACTTTAAGCTTTTCGTTTTCAGAATTACCATTTTCGTCATAAAGATTAACTAATTTTTCTACTATGACTTTCTTCAAATCATCACGAGATTTTGCTTTTTGTAATTTTGCCTCATCTCGCAACTCATCAGTTAATTCTTCAGCTGTTTCATAACCGACATCGGATTCTATCAGTAACTCTTCCAGATCATCAAAAAAATCTTCATCAACTGTACGAAATTGAGCAAAAAACCGATTTAGCCTTGCGCCAAAGCCTTGGTTTGTTTTTTCTAAACCCTTTTCGTATAATTCAGTTTCATTCGTGACCTCTTTTGCATCTGACTCACTCTCACCCCGCGATTCACTAGATGAAGACTCACTCTCACTGTCTTCGCTTTTTGTGGTAGCAGTTGCATCCTTTTCTTCTTGTGCTGAATCATCACTTAATTCTGAACCATTTTTTGTCTCTTTGTCTAGTGGAGTTTGATCTCTATCCTGCCCTTCTTTTGAGGCCTCTTTTTCAGTCTGCTTTTTTTCTTCTGCAGTATTCTTTTCTTCATCTTCGCCAAATAAAGACTTTTTAATTTTATCAAATAATCCCAATTTTATTTCACCTCATTTTTTAATTCTTTTAAAGAAACAGACAATACTTGTGATACACCCGATTCTTGCATCACCACGCCGTATAACTGATCTGCTCTTTCCATTGTTCCCCGTCTATGTGTTATCACAATGAATTGCGTGTGCATATCATATCTTTCCAAAAATTGGGCAAAACGAGTAACGTTGGCATCGTCTAGTGCTGCTTCGACTTCATCAAGTACGCAAAATGGTACTGGTTTAACTTTAAGCATAGCAAACAATAACGTGATGGCAGTTAAAGCTCTTTCTCCACCCGAAAGCAAGCTCAACTTTTGCAGCTTCTTTCCTGGTGGTTGGGCAATAATTTCAATTCCGGTTGCAAGTAAATCTTCAGGTGCGGTTAACACCAGTTTGGCATTGCCACCACCAAATACTACCGGAAATAAATCTGAAAAACTCTCTGCCACAGCATTAAATGTTTTGCTAAAACGATTGCAGACTTCTTGGTCCAACTCTGACATTGATTTTTCCAAATTATCCCGACCTTTTAACAAGTCGTTTTGTTGTCCATTGAGAAAATCATAGCGTTTTTTAACATTCTCATATTCTTCAATAGATTTCAAATTAACTGGACCAATATCTTCTAAGGACATACGATGTAATTTGACATCCCGCTCCAGTTGCGTCCTATTTTCTTTGTTATTGGTAGTTTTTGCCTGCTCAAGTGCAGCTTCATATGTTAACGAGTAGTCCTCACTTAGTCTAGTGAGTCGCTGGTCAATTTTACTGTTAAATTGTGCAATTGCCACAGAAAATCTTTCTTGTTCAGCAGCAGCATCTTTACGTAAGTCATAGTTACGGCTTGCTACCTGATCAAGCTGATTGATCTTGGCATCAAATCGACCCAATTTTGAGCTTAATGTATTCAGTTGCTTTTGTAAATCTTGCCTTTGTGTTTCACTCTTAGTTTTTTCAGTTTCATACTTGGTCTTGTTTTCATGATCAAGATTACTGTTTTGCTCAAGACCGCGTAATTTTTCTGTTAAGACGGTAACTTGCTTTTGCTGCCGCCCTAGTTCACGTTTTTTCTCGGCTTCCTGATTAGCGAAGTTTTCCAGTTTATTGGCATAAACGGCGATTTGGGGGTCAAGTTGACCTAATTTATCTTGCACTTGCTCATTTAATGTGGAGAAGTTCTTGATTTTATTTTGCAGATCAGCAATCAAACCTTTTTGAGTGATTATTTCCTTTTCAAAAGTTGCTTTTTTGGCAGTAGCTGATTCTAATGCCTCTTTGGTGGAGGCAATTTCTTTATTTCTTTCTTGTTCCTGATGCTCAAATAATTTGTTTGCTTCTTTCAGTCTGTTAACTTCTTTTTCTTGATTTTGATAAGAAAGAACGGCTTCTCCCAAGTCACGACTTAGTTGCTGTTTTTCTTCCTGTTTCTGTGCTATTTCTTTTAACAGGTTATTTTCTTGAGCGTCTATTTTGTTAAATTGTTCTTCTTCACCAGCAATTTTGCTGCATATTTCTTTAATAGCTGCCTGCAACTTGTTAATTTCAGCAACTGTCTGCAGAGGCGAATTGCTTTTTTGATTGCGAGTACCGCCAGTCATGGATCCACCTGGTGAAATGACATCACCATCAAGTGTGACTATGCGGTAGCGGACAACGCGCTGCCTAATTGTCATAGCACTTTCAATAGTATCAACGACTATAGTACTACCTAGCAAATAATTAATGGCAGAGTTGATATCTACTCCTGGAATACTGGCAACTAATTCACTCGCTATACCTTGATAACCTTCAAAAGCTGATATAATTTTGACAGTTGAAGGCGGTATTGTATATTCTCTAAGGCCATCTAATGGTAAAAAAGTTGCTCGTCCTGCTCCCCGTTTTTTGAGCTTATTAATTGCATCCCGGGCGTCAGTTTTTGTTTTGGTAACTAGGTCTTGCACACCGCTACCTAATGCAGTTGCCATAGCTGCTTCAAACTTAGCTGGAAAAGAAATTAATTCGCCTACGGCACCAATTACCCCTGGATAATCTGCCAAATTATTGAGAACGTTCTTAACACCATAATAGTAGCCTTCATGACGTTTGCGAATATTTTCTAAAGCATCATTACGCGCTTTTAACTGGTTGTATTGCTGCTTGTGACTTTCTAAAGCTTGTTTAACAGCAGATAGACTTTTTTGCTTTTCTGTTTGTTTTTTAGTGAGACCTTCTAATTCTGTTTTTTCAGACTGATATTTTTCCTTCAGTCTCTTGCCTTCATCTCTTAAACGTTTTAGTTCATCAGTCTCATTTGCAAGTTGTTGGGCGACATCTGTAGTTTGATACTGGCTACCATCCGATATTTTCTTCAACTCAGACTTAAGATAAACTATTTCATTGTTATTTGAAGTTTGATCTTGCAACAGTTGAATGTAATCAGTTCTCATTTTTTCAAGACGGGCATTTAATTCGTCTGGATTATCTTTTAGCTGTTGCGCAAGTTCAGCTCGCTTTTCTTGCAACCTTTTTTGCTTTTCAAGCAAATCGTCTTCTTGTTCTCTTAAAGATAAGCAATCTGTTTTTAAAGTGGTAATTTGTTTTTCTAGTTCTTCTAGTTCAGACTGATACTCTTTTTTGGTTGCTTCACTGTATTGCTTGCTCTGCTCAACAACTTGCAGATTAGTATTGATATCAGAAAGTTTCTTTGTCAAAGCCAGCAAATTTTGTTGAATTTGCTCTCGTTGAGTATTTAATTTTTTATACTCTTCCCTTTTAGAGGTAACAGCATTTTGAGACTCTTTTACTTCACGGTCAAGTTTTGACAAAAGAACTTGGTTTTGATCAGCCTTTTCCTGTTCTGCTTGTTTTTGCTTATCTAGGTCCTGTATCTCAAAAGCTAGCAAAGCTTTTAGTTTCTCATCTAAACCTTTTTTCTGAAATTGGTATTCCTTAGCTAAAGAACTTTGTTCATGAAGTGGTTCAATTCGTTGCTCCAATTCCTTAACTAAATCGTTTATCCTAATTAAATTTTCAGTCGTTTGCTTAAGTTGAACCGCTGCTTCTTCTTTTTGTTTTTTAAAATGCAAAACTCCTGCTGCTTCTTCAAATAATGACCGGCGATCTTCCGGTCTGGAATTGAGGATTTGGTCCACTCGACCTTGAGATATAATAGCAAGACTGTCTTGAGAAATACCAGAATCTAAAAACAATGCGCGAACATCTTTTTGTCTGACGTTTCTCTTGTTGATTAAGTATTCGTTATCTCCTGAGCGCAAAATTCGGCGGGTCACGACTACTTTATCATCTTTAAAGTTCAGCTCACGCTTTTTATTGTCAAAAATTAGGGAAACTTCTGCATGATTAGCGGGTTTACGAAATTCACTGCCGGCAAATATCACGTCTTTCATATTTGAACCCCGTAATGATTTAGCGCTGGATTCACCCATAACCCAGCGAATTGCCTCAGTGATATTACTTTTGCCACTACCGTTAGGACCAACTATACCAGTAATACCGGTATCAAATTGTATCTTTGTTTTTTCTGCAAAAGATTTGAACCCGTCAATTATCAACTCTGTAAGTGGCACACACTCATCTCCTTAATTGAGTTTAGACAAGGCAAACTTGGCAGCTTCCTGTTCCGCAGCCTTCTTATTATGCCCTTGTCCTTGAGACATTATCTTACCATTAACTACCAATTGAACCGTAAAGCTTGAGGGCATTTGTTCCTCTTTTAAAACCTCATACTCAATTTTAACAGGGCCATCCTGTTGTAAGAACTCCTGTAAATCGGTCTTGTAATCGCGTGAAGCATCAAATTTGCCCGCATCAATTAGCGGATAGACAGTCAAACTCAAAAAATGTTCGACAGCTTCCATGCCTTGATCAAGAAAAAGCGCACCGTTAAATGCTTCAAAAACATCTTCTAAAAGTGTCTTACGTGAGCGCGCACCTGCTTTTTCCTCACCATGACCCAGATTAATTTCCGCTGGAAAACCGAATTTTTGGGCAAACTCTGCGAAGCCTTCTGTATCTACAATATTAGAACGCATTCTGGTTAACTCACCCTCATTTAAACTAGTGAAGTTGCGGTAAAGATAATCAGAAATTGCTAACTCAAGAACAGCGTCTCCCAAAAACTCTAGTTTTTCGTAATCACGAATTCCCTCTTCTGGATGTTCGTTAGCATAAGACGAATGGGTAAACGCTTCCTCTAATAACTTTGGATTATTAAATTTAATTTTATATTTTGCATATAGACGATTAATAAATTTAGTACTAACCATTTTGTCATCCCCTTAATACAATGATTATACCAGTTTTTACTAGTAAAAAAGAAAACTATTGTCTCTAATAACAATAGTTTTCTCAACATTAGTTTTTAAGCCTTAGTTTATTTCGCATAGACAACTTTATACCATAATGGGTGGCCATTGTTCATTTCACTAGGACGTAAAGAATAGCCAGTTAAATCCTTATTAATGGCATCTATTTGGTAAGAATTGTACGTTGGAATAACATAAGCTTCATCAATCATGTACTTTTGCCATTCATGGAATTTTGCAACTCTGTAATCATGATTAAATGATTTTTGTGAATCCATTTCTTTAATCAATTTGGTATTTTCAGAAGTAACAAAACGAGAATAATTTGACATAGTTCCGGCACTGTACATTTGCGCTTGCGAAGGTTCACTTGAAAGCGACCAACCTGCCATAAAAATATCTATACCTGGTGCATCATGCTGAACTTTATCATAAAATGAATTAAATTCTGTCAAACGACCGCCAACAAGTTTTACGTTTAACCCAATTTTTTCCCATTGTTGGATATAATTTTGCATAATAGGTTGCTGAATCGAATCCCCCGATTTTGCTAAAAGATTGATTTGAAGGGGCTTACCATTTGGTTTTGTTCTCCATTTACCGTTCTTCTTATAGCCTGCCTTATCTAATATTTGATTGGCCTTTTTAAGGTTATATGAATAGCCAGCTACATCTTTATTAAAATAATCACCAAATTCAGCTGGAACTAAAGTCGGTACTTGAAAACTCAAGCCATCGGTATAATGCTTATATACAGTGTCTGTATTCATAGAATAGGCCATTGCTTGCCGCAGCGCCTTATCGCCCATTTTGGCATTAGGATTCATAACATTTTTTGATTTCTTAGCATCCCATTTTCCTACCTTAAATGCCATATAATTATAGGCTAAAGGAATTTCTGCCACAAAATTAACCCCACTTGTGTCCTTGACTTCTTTCCACTGACTATTTACAACTCTTGCAATATCAAATTTATGGTTCTTGATTGATTGAGATGCTGAATTAGGTGAAACCACTTGATAAATAATTTTATCTAATTTGGGTTGACCACGCCAATAATATTTATTTGGTGTCCACGTTACGGATTGGCCCTGAACAATCTTTTGCACCTTATATGGACCAAAAAATAAAGGCTTTTTCCTAATTTGGTAAGATGATTCAAGTTTAGCAAAAGGGATATTTTTTAAATAGTGGTATGGGGCAGCAGCTTCCCAAATGTAACCGTTACCGCTATAATACATTCCCGGCTTCAACTCTTTACAATGCAAAACCACTTTGCGACCCTCAGGTCCATCCGGCATTTCTATACCAGAAATAACATCAGTTTTCCCCTCATGATATTCTTTCATACCATTAATAATATTAAATTGAGATGAATATCTTTGTGATTTTGTAGCTTTATTAGCAATAATTTCATAAGCAAACTCAATATCCTTGGCAGATACCTGTTTACCATCTGACCATTTAACCCCTTTTTTGATAACGATAGTCACGGTTCTTGCTTTACGATCCAATCTCAACCTCGCAGGACCTTCATCATTAATCTTATAATGATCATCTGTATCAAACAATGATTCTTGGCCAGGACTTGAAACATCTGCATCAGTCTGACTCATTTGTAATTCTTCATTAAATATACCGGTAAAAGGCGTATCTGTTTCTTCAGCAACCCTAATAGTGCCACCTTTTTTTGCAGTTTTAACAGGCGTTTGTACCGCAAATTTTTTAGTCGAATTCTTATTTTCGGTTTTACTGCCTTCATTTTTTCCACAGGCAGCTAAAGTCAAAACTGCTGCTGTTATAACACCCATAGAAGCCAAAGCTTTTCTTGTTTTCATAATACGAATCTCCTTAATTGATAAAGTTAAAGGTATTTTGGAAGCAAGTTAACAGATATAAATATTAGCATTTAGCATGAAATTTGCAATACTATGTTAAGCTAAAGCATAAACAAATTAAAATTTTTAGTTTTAATTTTGCGTAATATGATATCTTGATTAATTGTTCAATAATTAAATTTTTAGAGAACAAAAAAACAGATAAAATGCTTTAATGCGAATTTTATCTGTTTTTATTGTATATAAACTATATTTTTAATTAAATAATACTATTTTACATAACCCAACTTAAAGTAAACGGTGTTGCTGTCAGAAGGCTTTAATGAATAATTTGTCAGCTTCTTGTTAACAGCAGTCACTGAGTATGAATTCGTAGTTGGAATGACAAATGCTTGATCAAACATATACTTCTGCCACTCGTGGAACTTTTGCACACGATATTTATGGTCAAAAGCTTTTTGTGAATCCATTTCCTCAAGTAGTTTCGTATTTTCAGGTGTCGCAAATCTCTCATAATTAAATGGTGAACCTTCGCTATAAAGTCCTTGAGGTGATGGCTCGGAAGAAAGGTTCCAGCCAGCTTCAAACATATCAACTGCTGGATCATCGTTATGAACTTTATCGTAGAATGAGTTACCCTCAGTTAATCTTCCTCCGACTAAACTAACATTTAAACCAATTTTATGCCATTGTTGTAGATAGTTTTGAATAATTGGCTCTTGGGTGGCACCACCACTCATAGCCAAAAACTTGATTTTAAGAGGTTTGCCGTTTGGTTGAACACGCCATTTGCCCTTCTTTTTGTATCCAGCTTTATCTAGGATTTGGTTGGCCTTTTTTAAATTATAAGTGTAACCTTTAATGTCCTTATTAAAGTAATCACCAAATTGTGCCGGAATAAGAGTTGGCACATGGAATGATATACCGTGAGTATAGTGCTTAGTTACTTCATCAACATTCATAGCATAAGCAATGGCTTGACGTAAAGCCTTATTATTCATCTTTGATTTATGGTTCATCACTACTTTATTGGTCTTCGAGTCAAATTTACCCAATTTGAAACCAACATACCAATATCCTAACCCAATTCTGGCTACAAAGTTAACGCCTTTGGTATTTTTAACCTGTGTCCATTGGGAACTTACAACACTCGAAATATCAAATTTGTGACTTTTAATCGCTTGCGAACTTGAATTAGAAGATACTACCTGAAATACTATCTTATCTAGTTTTGGTTTACCACGCCAATAATATTTATTTGGTGTCCAGGTTGCCGCTTGACCACGAACAAGTTTAGTTAACTTATAAGGTCCAAAGTACAAAGGCTTCTTTCTAACTTTATCAGACTCCATTAACTTGTTAAAAGGCACATCTTTCAGGTAATGATACGGCTCTGCACTTTCCCAGAAGTAGTCATTACCGCTATTTGTCATACCAGGTTTTAATTGAGTAAAGTGCAAGATTACTTTTCTACCATTTTCACCATCAGGCATTTCAATTCCTGAAATGGTCTTTGCTTTACCTTCATGGTAGTCTTTCATTCCCTTAATATTCTCAAGCTGGCTTGAATATCTTTGCGACTTAGTTCCCTTATTAGCTAAAATCTCGTATGGGTATTCAACATCTTTAGCTGTCACTTGCTTCCCATCAGACCACTTGACGCCTTTTTTAACGACAATAGTCACAGTTTTGTTTTTACGGTCAAGCTTAATCGTGGCAGGACCTTTATCATTGAAACGAAATTGATCGTCTGTATCAAACAGAGATTCATTTCCTGGTCCTGAAACTTCGTAGTCTGTTGAAACCGTATATAATTCATTTGAAAAAATCCCAGTAAATGGGGAATTACTTAGTAAAGCAATTTTGACTGTTCCACCTTGTTTAGCTTCCTTCTTTGGCACGGCTTCAGGGAACTTGCTAGCTGTCTTAGCTCCTTCATTACTGTTATTGTTATTATTACTCTTACCACAGGCTACTAGAGTTAAAGCTGCAGCAGATAATAACCCTATAGAACCTAGAAACTTTCCTTTTTTCATAAATTCTCTTCACTTTCTTAAATTATTATTTCTGAACTGGAACAAGTTAATAATTTTATAATAACACGTTAAATTAAATTTGCAAGTTGAATATTAATCTTGTTTTAATTAGTTTTATATTTGTGTATATCAAAAATAATTTAATGACTTTTTATTATAACTACTTTTGTCAACACAACAACATTTCAAATTACTAGGCATAACCAACTTGATACCAGAGACTGTTACTTTGCGATGGTCTCTTAGAATAACCGGTTAATGCACTATTAACAGAGGTAATTTCATAGGAATTGCTCAAAGGTATGACATAGGCTTCATCAAACATGTACTGTTGCCATTTGTGAAATTGCTCCACACGATATTTATGATTAAAAGACTTTTGAGAATCTAATGAATTCATCAGTTTAGTATTTTCTGGTGTAGCAAAGCGACTATAGTTGGATGGTGCACCAACATCATATAATGCAGCAGGTGAAGGCTCGCTTGATAAGTTCCAGCCAGCAATAAACATATCGACTTCAGGAGCATCATGTTGAACTTTGTCATAAAAAGCATTAAATTCTGTCATCCTATTGCCAACTAATTCAACATCTAAGCCAATTTTATGCCACTGTTGAATATAGTTTTGAACAATTGGCTCATCCATAGGAGTACGGCTTTTTGCCAAAAGGTTGATTTTAAGTGGTTTACCATTTGGTTGAACACGCCATTTACCTTTTTTCTTGTAACCGGCTTTATCCAAAATTTGACTAGCTTTTTTTAGATCATAATTATAACCCTTAATATCTTTATTATAGTAATCACCAAATTGTGCGGGAATTAATGTAGGAACGTGGAAAGTTAATCCATTGGTATAATGCTTTGAAACTTGTTTAACATTCATTGCATAGCCAATTGCTTGTCTTAGAGACTTGTTTGCCATCTTAGAATTCTTGTTCATGACATTTTTATTTGTTTTAGCATCCCATTTACCTACTTTTATACCTAAATAATCATATGCTAACGGAATCTTAGCTACAAAATTGACTTTTTTAGTATTTTTAATATCCTTCCAGTAAATATTAATGACATCTATCACATCGAATTTGTGGCTCTTTATCGCCTGTGTGGCTGACTTAGTAGATACAACCTGACAGACAATCTTATCTAATTTAGGTTTTCCTCTCCAATAATATTTATTGGGAGTCCAAGTTGCTGATTGTCCTCGCACCAATTTGGATAATTTGTAAGAACCAAAATAAAGCGGCTTTTTTCTAATTTTGTCAGATGATTGTAATTTACTGAACGGAACATCTTTCAAATAATGATAGGGAGCAGCTGCCTCCCAAAAGTAGCCATTACCACTGTTAGTCATACCCGGCTTAAGTTCCGAATAATGCAAAACCATCTTTCTACCAGATTCACCATCCGGCATTTCTATTCCAGAAATTGTTTTGGCTTTCCCTTCATGAAAAGCTTTCATCCCTTTGATAAATTCAAATTGACTAGTATATCTTTCTGTCTTAGTCGCTTTTGATGCCATAATTTCATAGGAGTATTCCATATCTTTGGCAGTGACTTGCTTACCATCAGACCACTTTACGCCCTTTTTGACTGTAATCCTAACCGTTTTATCTTTTTGATTAATTCTTAAAGTAGCTGGACCTTAGTCGTTAATTCTATAATTATCATCTGTGTCAAAAAGAGATTCATCTGCTGGCCGAGCAACATTAGCGTCAATTTGCGTCATGGAAATTTCATCACTAAAAATCCCAGTAAAAGGTGAATCGGTTTCAATCGCAATTTTTACAGTTCCACCCTGCTTTACTGCTTTTTTCGGCACTGTTTGAGAAAACTTGTTGGCAGTCTTTGCATCATTACTATTACTTTTGTTATTATCTTTACCACATGCTACTAAAGTCAATGCTGCAGCACTGATTAATCCTACAGAACCAAATATTCTTGATTTTTTCATTTTCATAACTCCTTTTATTTATTTATGAAGTTGTAAAACAAACTTATTATTAAATTTATTAAATAATAGCACATAATATTAAAATTTCAATATAATACTTTTATTTATATAATTATTTATTATTTTTAAGCTAATGTTTAAGCGAAAAATGACAAAAATATGGATAATCTTAATTAATACTGCGGATTAAATAATTAGTTTTCATATTCTTAAGATATAGCAAAGTTACTAAGTAGTGATAATTCTTCTCTTTATATATTTTACTAAAAATATAAAACCTGATATTGTTTATACAACATCAGGTTTTTAGATTATCTAGCACCTTATTGGTGCAATATAAGGTAGTGGTTTAGCTCCAGGTTTTTTCTTAGAAAACTGGTTTGTATTTGTAGTGGTTGCATTAAAAGCAGCCTGAACAGTAGAAAAACCAAGCCCAGCAATAACAGAAATACTTAGGACGATTTTTACTGCTTTTTTCACTTTGAGTCCCCCCTTCTTCACATTTATTTAATTAAATTATAATTATCTTATTAAAATTGTCAACATAAAAAAGCATTTTTGTTTAAACCAAAAATGCTTTTTAAAATGAATATCTCTTAATTTTCTCTTTGTCTTGCGTCACCTGCTCTTTGCAGTGCCCGACCAACATAATTTATACTTAGCGAGATTGCCAGCAACAGAACCGTAGCAGGAACCCATAGCCACGGCCGACTAACAACGTTAGTCGGATCATTGGCAAAACCGATCAATGTACCAAGAGACGGAACAGTAGAAGGAAGTCCGTAATTAATAAATGATAGGGTGGTTTCAATACCAATATTTCCAGCAATTGTTAAAACGACATCAATAATTAACATCGAACCAATATTGGGTAAAACTTCCCGAAACATAATCTTGATATCAGATGATCCAGAAGTTTTGGAAGCTAAAACATAGTCCCTTTCTCTTTGAGAAAGGACAAAGGCCCTAAAATATCTAGCGGTTCCAGTCCAACCAAAAATTGAAATTATCCAAACCAAAGTTACAGAGCTATAGTGAGGAATAACTGTAACCAGTACAATTTCAATAGGCATAGCTGGTAAAACTTGAACAAAATCTACAATTCTCATTATGACAGCATCAATATAACCACCATAATAGCCAGAAACTAGACCTACAATCAGACCCACAGTTTCACAAACGAGGGTCACTCCCAATCCAATTAAAATTGAGTTACGACCACCCATAATTAGAAGTTGTAATATGTCACGGCCCCCATCATCAGTGCCGAGAAAGTGCCCGCTAGTACCCCAGCTGATATAAGCATCAAGGATTTTCGTTTCAGTTACTTGATCAGAGTGCAAAAATAGTGAACCACCAAACGTAAATAGAAATATTATGACAATCACTATAAATGCAGTTAGAGCTACTTTGTCTTTAACAACTTCTCTTGCAATTACTTTAAAACTTGAAGCAGGAGAAGAAACTTGCTGTTTTTCTTCTTTAGCAGAAGCGTCTTTTTCTTTCTTAAACATTGTTTCTTCCTCCCTTATTTTATCCTAATCCTTGGATCAACTATACTCATGATAATATCAGAAAGTAGGTTGCCCAGAAGTGTTAATATACCAAAAATCAAAATTAAAGCTGTAAGTGTAGTGTAATCACGTTGGTCTATTGAATCCAAGAAAAGTTTACCCATACCAGGATAACTAAACACTGTTTCAATAATCATGGACCCACCTAGTAAACCAGTGATCACAGTCCCAAATGAAGAAGCTATAGGTAAAAGTGAATTGCGCAGAATATGTTTATTAAATACGACATTTTCTGGAACACCCTTACTATGCGCCGTACGGACATAATCTTCAACCTTATTATCAACAATCCCTGTTCTCAAGTACTGGACAATACCAGTAGTTGTTATCAAGGCACTCAAGATAGCAGGTAAAATCATATGATAAAGTTGACTGCCTAGTGTCCCCCAAAAACCAGAAGCATTAGGAGAAACAGACCCTGAAATGGGGAACCAGCCTAAAGTAAAACCAAACAGCCAAATTCCTAAAATGTAGAAAACAAAGCCTGGAATAGCAAATGTCACATAATTAAATATTTGTACTGCCTGATCCTGCCATTCATCTTGATGACGTCCAGCAATGACACCCAGAGGAATAGAAATAGAATAACTAATAATTGTTGTTAATAAAGATAGCCAAAAAGTATTAACTGCCCGATCTGCAATTAACGATGTTACTGGTACATGCTGAATATAGCTGGTCCCCAAGTCGCCTCTAAATAAATTGCTTACCCAGCGACCATATTGTACTGGTGCTGGATCATATAAACCTGCTGCCCTCTTCAAAGCTTCTATCTGCTTAGGGTCAGTATTTGGATTTATTTGACCACTAAATGGATCACCTGGCATCATTTTTGCCAAGAAGAAGACCAAAATACTTAAAATGATTATTTGCGGAATCATAACTAAAATTCTTCTTAAAACTGTTTTCCACATAATTAGTCTTCCTCCTTTTCATTCATTTGTTCTTGTTTAACCTCTTCTTTGGGAAGAGCTACCCAATGCCTTCCAGATACTTGCTGCAAAGGATATACCCGACCAACTTTATCGTACCATTTGCTTTGGTCATTTTGAAATTCTTGTTCAACTTTTTCACGATGCTTTTTATGTTCTTCACGATGTTCAACATCAACTTGAGGAATAGCTGAAAGTAATCTTTTAGTGTATATATGAACAGGATGATTATAGATGTCTTCACGAGACCCTATTTCGACTAAACGACCTCTATGCATGATAGCCAAGTTCTCAGACATGTGCTTTACAACACCCAAGTCATGGGAAATAAAAAGATAAGCTATATTATATTGTTGTTGAATATGTTTCATGAAATTTAGCACCTGTGCTTGGACTGATAAGTCCAAAGCACTGGTAGGTTCATCAGCAACGACTAAACGGGGATTGGTGGCAACAGCACGAGCTACACCAATTCTTTGTCTTTGTCCCCCAGAAAATTCGTGCGGATATTTATAAATTGAATCACTTGGCATCCCAACGATATCCAATAATTCTTGTACCCGATCCCTTTCTTGATCTGTCGTTAGATTTTCAAAATTACGGATTGGTTCAGCGATAATATCTTCAATGCGTTTTCTCGGATTAAGACTTGACAAAGAATCTTGAAAAATCATCTGCACATCTTTGTTATAGTTTAATTTGCGCCGATTTCTTGATTTAGTAATGTCAACGCCCTTATAAAAAATGTGCCCACCAGTAACTTTTTCAACACCGACTATTGCTTTACCAGTCGTGGACTTTCCTGAACCGGATTCTCCAATCAGACCATATGTTTCACCTTCGTTGATGGTAATACTGACATCATCAACTGCGCGCACATAATCAGTAATTCTGTTCCAAAAGCCTGATCTGATAGGATAATGAACCTTTAAGTTTTTTACCTGAATAATCTCTTTAGCCATATTTATTCCCCACTTACTTCATCTTGAAAGTGGAATGTCTTCCAACAAGTACATCTTACCCAGTGACCAGGTTCAACTTCATGCATTACCGGATTCTTTTCATGAGCACTAGCTGGAATCCATGGGATTCTAGCTGCAAACCTGTCTCCTTCTCTAGGCATATTTTGCAATGATGGAACTGTTCCCTGAATAACGTGCAAATCTTCTTCTTCATCCTCAGACTGAGGCATGGAATTAAGAAGAGAACGCGTATATGGGTGCAGAGGATGTTCAAAAATTGTCTTAACATCAGCCTTTTCAACAATTTGTCCACCATACATAACAGCAACTTGATCAGCTGTTTCAGCCACTACTCCTAAATCGTGGGTAATTAAAATAATACCAGATTGAGATTCTTTTTGAATATCTTCAAGTAAATCAAGAATTTGAGCTTGAATAGTAACATCTAAGGCAGTGGTCGGCTCGTCCGCAATAATGATCTCCGGTTTACATGCAACTGCCATAGCGATCACAACACGCTGTCTTAATCCCCCAGAAAGTTCAAAGGGATACATTGCATAAGTTTCTTGCGGCTTGGGCATTCCAACTTGATTGAAAAGTTCGATTACACGATCATGCCGTTCCCTTTCCTTCATATTAGTATGATAATATAGAGTTTCTGCGACCTGATCACCGACACGCATCAACGGGTTCAAACTAGCTAAAGGATCCTGAAAAATCATGCCAATCTTATTACCACGTATTTTATCAAAGAGTGATTCATTTAAGCCTACTAAATTCAATTCATTATAAAGAATATCACCAGTGACTTTCGTGTTTTTGTGGTCATACAAGCCAATAATACTAGATGCAATTGTACTCTTACCACATCCAGATTCGCCTACAATAGATAGAATTTCATTTCGCTTCAATGTTAAATTGATATCATCCGCAGCATCATAAAACTTTCCATTTAAACGATATGCAGTATGCAAATGCTGGATATCCAGTAAGAGATCACTTTGTTTTTCCAAAGGTCATTTCCCCTCTCAAATTTTCAAACAATTTATTAAAGATATTTAATAAATTTATTTAATTTCTAATTATAACCATGAAACTTGTCGTATGCAAATTTATAATTAAATTTTTTGTTTATTTTTTATGTGCAACAATGTAATTAACAGCATCTCCAACTGTTTTTATTTTTTCTGCATCTTCATCAGAAATCTCGGCGCCGAATTCATCTTCTAATTGCAGAATGAATTCTACCAAGTCAATGGAATCAGCGTCCAAATCACTTGTAAAGTTTGTATCCTTGGTAATTTTATCCTTATCTACTTCAAAGTTATCTGCCAACATATCACGTATTTTTGTAAAAATCTCTTCTTCAGTCATTTTAGTACTCCTTGTTAATATTATTCTTTATTTGCAAATTCAGCTTTAAACTCATCAATAATTTTTTCTTGTAGTATTTTATCAACTTGTTTAAGAGTGAAATAAACAGCACGTTCACCTGAGCGTCCATGCGTTTTTACTACTGGTGCATTAACACCAAGCAGAACCGCTCCACCGTATTTATCAACATCAAATTTTGACACTAGTCCTTTTAATGCCCTTTTGATCATTAATGCTCCTAATTTAACAAAAAGACCATTATTTAGCAAACTGTTTTTTAAGAGGTGGATTAAAACTCCCGAAGTTCCCTCAATATTTTTTAAGACAGCGTTGCCAGTAAAACCATCAGTTGCAATAACATCAGCTTTACCATCAAGGAGTTCATTTCCTTCAATATTGCCAATAAAGTTTAATTTACTGTCGAGCAGTAGCTGATAAGCTTTTTGATGAACATCATCGCCTTTATCATTTTCTGCTCCATTATTGAGTAAACCAACTCGGGGATTGTTTATGCCCCTCACCTTTTCGGCATAGTATGAAGCCATTTTGGCCCAATCAAGCAGATATTCCGGCTTGCTCTTAGCATTTGCTCCAACATCTATCATATTAAAACCATCATCAGAATTTTTAACAGGTAAAGTCGGCATTAAACCAGGACGAGCTACACCCTTAATACGGCCAATGATAAATATTCCGGAAGCTAAAATAGCACCAGTGTTGCCCATTGAAAAAAGTGCATCAGCCTTGCCTTGCTTCACAAATTGCGCTGCAACGACAAGTGAGGAATCCTTTTTTTGGCGAATGGCTTTTACGGGTTCGTCCTCATCCTTAATAACTTCAGTAGTATTCACAATTTCTATTTGACTTATATCATTACCTAATAAACTTTTTATTTTAGTTTGATCGCCAAATAAAACGAATTGAGTATGGGGCAATTCTTTCTTGACTCGTAATACTGCTTTTATAACAGCTTCAGGTGCTTTTTCTCCACCCATTGCATCAATTGCAATAGTTTTCATAGTTACCACAATCTTTTCTAAGTTCTTTTTTGTTGTAATTGTTTATATTCTAACACTTGTTTTAAATTTTCATTTGCTGGATTCTTTAATGAAGGATCAGTTCTAATTAATTTTTTAGCTTCTTTTTGCGCAACGACCATCGTTTCGTAATTATTGACTACACTGCCAACTTGAAATTCCGGTAAGCCAGACTGCGCTTTGCCAAATAAGTCCCCTTCACCACGCATCTTCAAATCTTCTTCAGCTAATTTAAAACCATCTGTAGTTGATGCCACGATTTTCATTCGCTTTTTACCGGCTTGAGTATTGGGATCGGCCAAAAAAATACAATAACTTTGAGTTTTTCCTCTACCTATTCGCCCCCTTAATTGGTGCAATTGACTAATGCCAAAACGATCAGCATTAAAAATTACCATCATATTCGCATTAGCCACATCAACTCCAACTTCAATCACACTGGTAGTCACTAAGATGTTGATTTTGCCCTCCGCAAAATCATTCATAATTTCATCTTTTTTATTTCCAGGCATTTGTCCATGCAACAATTCAACTTGTTCTTGCGGAAAATCATGTCTTAATTTAGTAAAAAGCTGTTCAGCATTTTTTAAATCAAGAACTTCAGATTCTGAAATTAACGGTGTGACGGCATAAATTTGAAAGCCCTGCTTTAACTGTTCTCGCATCAACTGATACACTTGATCCATTTGTGTACTTGTTTTCCATGATGAAATTATTTTTTTACGACCAGCAGGTAGATGATGTATTTCTGAAATGGTCATATTACCATAGACAGTTAAAGCAAGGGTTCTCGGAATTGGCGTCGCAGTCATAGCCAAAATGTCTGGGAGATTGCCTTTATTAATTAAAGCTTGTCTTTGATTGACACCAAAGCGATGCTGTTCATCAATAATAACCAATCCTAATTTTTTAAAAATCACATTTGGCTGTATTAAAGCATGGGTACCAATTACTACATTAATTATGCCCTCAGTTAACTCATGATAGATTTCTCTTCGTTCCAAAGTTTTTGTAGTACCCGTTAATAATGCACAGCGCACACCTAAAGGCTTTAGTAATTCATCAATTTTTTTAAAATGCTGCACGGCTAGGATTTCGGTAGGCACCATAAGCGCCACTTGGTAACCAGCTGTAATTGCGGCAAAAATTGCATAGACAGCCACAATTGTTTTACCGGAACCCACATCACCCTGCAACAGCCGCTGCATTTGAATTGGAGAAAAAAGATCAGCAAATATTTCATTAATCACTTTTTTTTGATCTGGCGATAATTCAAAGGGCAATGCTTTGGTAAGCTTGGCAATTTCTTCTAAGTCATACTTTTTGGCATATCCCTGATTACGCGGATTAAGTTCTGTTAATTCTGCCAGTTCGGTTTGAAAAATAAAAAACTCTCGAAAAATGGCACTTCTTTTAGCTAATTTGGCTTCTGTCAAATTTTGCGGATGATGCATCTGCTGCACAATTTTTTGCTCAGGTAACAGCCGATACCTTTGCCTAATTGATAACGGAACAATGTCCGCCACATTGTCAGAAAATGCGGTTAAAGCAATATTTATTATGTCGACTAATTTTTTCTGCTTAATGTGGCGATTTACCGAATAAATTGGCGCCATACCACTGTCATTTTCTTTAGCAGCGATAAATTTAAACGCTGCCAGACTTTGGCGCGCCACGTTATATTTGCCGTAAATTGCTACTTCTTTACCAACAATGACCTTTTCTTTTAACCACGGTTGATTAAAAAAATTGACCATGACAACATCATGGTCAATTCGTAACTTAAAGCTTAATTTGCTTTTTTTATATCCAAATCGGCTCACAAAAGCTTCAGTCGCTACAATTCCTTTCAACATTACCTTTTGCCCATCCATGATCTGGTCAAGTGGAATTGTCTGCAGTTCATCATAGCGAAATGGAAAATAATATAACAAATCATAAATACTATAAATTCCCAGACTACCCAGTGCGGCGGCAGTTTTAGTACCGACACCCTTCAAGTCAGTCACAGGAGCAAATAGTTCTTTTGCAATCATAATTATTCAACAGAAATTAAAAAGTTGTATACGGGTTGACCACCATCATGAATTTCAAATTCAAGGTCGTCGTGCTTTTTCTTAACAGCATCTACAAGCTCTTGAGCTTCTTTTTTATTAGAATCGCGCCCGTACATCACAGTAATAATTTCCGCATCTTCATCAAGCATTTTCTCAATCATTGTTGAGGTAGCAGTGATTAAATCTGTATTTGCAACTTTAATATCACCGTCTACGATGCCCAAGAAGTCATTTTGATGAATTTCAATATCATTAATAGTAGTGTCACGATTAGCTTTGGTAACTTCTCCTGAAACAACTGTATCAAGTGCATCAGTCATGTTTGCTACGTTATCATCTAGAGAATCATCAGGATCAAATGACAGCATTGCCGTCAAACCTTGTGAAATAGTTTTTGTAGGAACTATGCCAACTGGTATATCGCTAACTTCTGCTGCTTGTTTGGCTGCCATGATAATATTACCGTTATTAGGCATTACAATAGCTTTCTTGGCACCTGATTTTTTGATGGAGTCAATAATGTCTTGAGTTGAAGGGTTCATTGTTTGACCACCAGAGATAATGCGGTTTACTCCTTCACTCTCAAATAATTTTCTAATACCATTTCCGGAAGCAACAGCAATTACTGCAAAATCAACGCTTTCCTGATTTTCTTCACTGTTATTAACTATTGTTTCATGCTGGATCCGCATATTATCAATTTTGATTTTTCCCAGCTGTCCGAATTGACTTCCATAAGCAAAAATGGCAGCAGGATGCTCAGTATGAACATGAACCTTAGCTACTTCGTCATCAGAAACAGCTAAAAGCGAATCTCCTAGTTTAGATAAGTGATCTCGAAATTCATCTAAATTGAATGTCTTTTTATTAGGAACATCGGCAGTCAAGTCAACCATAATTTCAGTACAGTAGCCATTAGCAATATCTTGAGTTGAAAGTTGAGATTGAACTGACTGGTGGTGCATTGCATTAATCATTTCATCCATTTCACCTTCATCAGGCTGGTAGCGATCAGCAAATTCCTCACCAAGAAGACCTTCTAGAAAGCCTTCATAAATAAAGAGCAGTCCTTGACCACCTGAATCAACTACGCCAACTTGCTTTAAAACTGGCAATAAGTCTGGTGTAGTCTTCAGCGCCTTTTTTGCACCTTCAACGATTGCTTTCATAACTTCTTCAACATCATCGGTTTCATTGGCCTTATTGGCACCTTCTTGCGCACCAACTCTAGCAACGGTCAAAATAGTACCTTCAACTGGTTTCATCACGGCTTTATAAGCTGTTGCAACACCATTAGAAAAAGCATTTGCCAACTCCTGTGCATTAAGAGTTTTCATACCCTGAGTTGCTTTATAAACGCCTCTGAAAAGTTGGGAAGAAATAACCCCACTATTGCCGCGTGCTCCCATCAACATCCCTTTAGCAAGACTTTCAGTTAAATCACCGACACTATTACTTGTGTTTTGAGCAACCGCTTTAGCACCACTTTCAATAGTTAAGTTCATATTAGTTCCTGTGTCTCCATCAGGAACTGGGAAAACGTTCAAAGAGTTAATAAACTCTGCGTTGCGACCAAGTCTATGTGTAGCAACGCGAACCATATCTCTAAATTTCTTACTATCTATTTCCTTTAAAACCAATATTTCTAACCTCCGCTTGAGTTATTCGTCAAGCACTTTGACACTTTGAACGATGACATTGACAGCTTTAGTTTCAATTCCAAGTTGATTTTTCAAATTAAACTTTACACTATCTTGAACGTTGCGGCTGACCTCGGAAATTTTAAGACCATAGCCGACAATTATATAAACATCAACCGTAATCTTATTATCCTCAGATTTAACAACAACTCCGCGTTTATAATTTGCACGATTTAATATTCCATCGAAACCATCACGGATAGCATTTTTTGAAGCCATGCCGACAACGCCATAATTGGATGTAGCTGCGCTACCAACAACAGTTGCAATCACTCCGTTTGAAATATCAATCAAACCATTTTTTGTTTTGATTTTTACAGCCATGTTTACCTCCGTATCATTGTTCTCAATATTATGTATCTATTTTATCATAGTAATCAAGTTTAAATACAAAAATCCCTTCTTAAAAAATACTTTTGCAGTTGCAATGATCTTAAAGTTATGCTATCTTAACTTAGTATGAAAACACAACAAAGGAGGTTTAGCAAATGGCAAAAGATTATATTACTGGCAAAAAGACAACTTTTGGTAATACACGTTCACACTCACTGAATTCATCACGTCGTGCGTGGAAGCCAAACCTTCAAAAAGTTCGTATTCTTGTTGATGGCAAGCCTAAGCGAGTATGGGTTTCAACTAAGACATTAAAATCTGGTAAAGTTACCCGTGCATAATAAGTTTTAAAAAAACTAGCAGAATCAATTCTGCTAGTTTTTTGTTTCTTAAATATTTTGAAAACGATCAATATCTTTTGATTGAATAACAGCAACAGTGCCTTTTTTTAAAGATAGTTCAAGCGGCTTTTTTTCTGATAGAAATTCATTTGAACTGAAAGAAATCGGATAATCCCCGTTAAAGTCAGCTAGAGAGTATTTGGCACCGGCAATATTTAAGTGCTGTACTGCAGTTAAAGTGACAACGCCAAAATAATTGTATTCAGGTTCTTGATATATCGTGTGTTTGCCGGCATTATAAAATTTAATTGAGTTTTGCTGGTCAATAAGTTCTATTTTTTCAGCAAAAGGATTAAATTCAGGTTTTAATACCATCAGCAAGTTAGACATAAAATGATCTAATCTGCCCCCTGTTGCTCCCAAAATAGCTAAATGCGATACCTGATAATCACAAAAAGCACACCGCATAATAAGCTCGCTATCCGTTAAGTCTTTTTCTGGAAGTGAATACCTAATATCACTAACTTTACTCTCAATTCGCTCTAACTCATCTTTTTGTAGAGAATCAAAATCTCCGACAGCTAAATCAGCAGTTAAACCCAGTTCTTCCAACAGAAGCGCGCCCCGATCGACGCCAATAATTAAATCTTTACTTTTCTTAGCTGCTAAAAGTTTGGCCTTAATATTGCTAGGCCACTGATTCTTAGGTGCACCTAAAAGAGCCCATGCTTTCATTTTAAAATCTCCGCCAGCTCATCAACTTGCTTATTAATATCTCCCTCACAGAAAAGATAAGAACCTGCCACAAAAACATTAGCGCCAGCCATTTTTGCCTGTTTTGCAGTTTGGGCATTAATACCGCCGTCGACTTCAAGCGGAAAATCAGCTTTAACTAATTCTTTAACCTGACTAATTCTTTTGACAGATTCAGGAATAAATTTTTGTCCACCAAATCCAGGGTAAACTGTCATCAATAATATTTGATCAAGTTTAGGGATAAACTTGTTTAGGACAGAAATCGGGGTATCAGGGTTAAGAACAACACCAGCCTTAACGTGATTTTGCTTAAGATAGTCCAACCAGTAATTTAGCTTTGCTTCATTCATTGCCTCATAATGCAGCAGCATTATTTGTGCACCGGCTTTAACAAAAGCAGGCACTAACACGTCTGGGTTATTGCTCATTAAATGAATTTCGGCCTCTAAATGAGGAAACTCTTTTTTAAAATCTGAAACAAGCTGCGGTCCAAAGGACAAATTTGGTACAAAATGTCCGTCCATAATATCAATATGAAAACGTGTTATACCAGCCTTGGCTGCTATTTTAATATCATCTTTAAGATCAAGATTATTAATATTTAAGATTGATGGTGCAATCAATTTTTTCCTCCTTATTTTAAATATTCGGGTAATCTGCCATTTTCAATTTCTTTGCGCATTAATAAGTAATTTTCATACCGGGATTTTTTTATTTGCCCTTCTGCCACTAACTGCTTTACTTCACACTTAGGCTCATTTATATGCTGGCATCCTCTAAACTTACAGTTTTGACTGGCCTTTTTGAACTCAATAAAATAATCACACAGTTGGTTTAATTTTATCGGAGTCAGATCAATAGCAGAAAATCCAGGCGTATCAGCCAGGTAGCCGTTACCTAATTTAAAAAGTTGTACCGTCCTGGTAGTGTGTTTACCACGATTTAAACTTGTAGAGATAGCAGCAGTTTTTTGCGCTAAATCTTCCTTGAGAGAATTGATCAAAGTCGATTTACCGGCACCAGATTGACCAGCTAAAGTCCAAATTTGCTCAAAACCGATATTAACCGGTAGTGCTTTATTTACTGCTTCTTGGCTTAAGTAAATTTCATAACCGATTTTTTGGTAATATGCAAGATTTTCGTTAATAACCTCAAGTTCTTCTGACTTGGTCAAGTCGCTTTTAGATAAATAGATGCTTACTGCCACATTTTGCCACGAAAAGAAAGTTAAAAACCTGTCTAAAAGTGGCAAGGAGAAATCTGGTTCTACTGCTGAAATTACCAGCAGGACATGGTCAACATTCGCTAATGCAGGGCGACCAATCAAGTTTTTACGTGGCAAAACTTTCACTAAATAACTGGTACCTTGATCATCTATTTGTATTTCAACGTGGTCTCCTACAGTAGGTTTAAATTTATTTTTGCGAAAAACTCCTCTAGCCCTAGTTCTCACAACCCGGCTTTTAGTCTGCACATCATAAAAACCGGCGATTAGACCAGTAATAATTCCTTGAGTATCTTTAGCCATTTTTGACCTTCTCACTTAAAATAGTTTGACCGTCGCGAACAACCTTAAGTGCGCCCGGCCCATCTTTAAGCTGGAACGGGATTGAAAAGTTCATATCTCGTTTAATGTATAAATCGCGATATATGTCGTCAATTGAATGATTGTCATCTGCAATGTAAATTTGGATATGATTGCCACGATTGTTATCAGAATCATCTTCATCATTATTTTCATAGCTGACTGTGAAGTTTTTAATTGCAGTAAGATTGCGCTCCTTTTTCTGCCCTTCGGAAACACTGATAGAAATTGTACTTCCACGTGGTACTTCTGTTCCTGCAGCTGGACTCATTGAAATTATCATACCCTTTTTTACCTTAGACGAGTATGCCGAACTTACCTGCAAAGTAAGTCCATGCTTGTGGGCATATTCTTGGGCATCTTTTAAGGAATAGTCTTTTAAGTCCGGCAATTTAATCATATGGTGCTTGGCACGATCGTTTTTACCTTTTGAAACGGTTAAAGTAATAGTAGTTTGTGTAGGTTTGACTTCAACATCTGCTGCAATACTCTGCCCAATAACATGATTAGGTGGCACGCTAGCAGAAAACTGATTTTCGCGAATTACTTCAAAACCCATCTTTTCTAGTTTTTCAACTGCAATTTCATATTCATCCCCAGTCACATCCGGTACTTTAACCATGCCGGCACCGTCAGAAACATAAAGATCGATAAATCTGCCCCGCTTTATTTGTGAACCTGCTGGAGGCGTAGTCTTAATGACTTTGCCCTGATCAATACTATCAGAACTTTTATGCTTTATTCGACCAACTTTTAAGCCTACATTTTCAAGCTCATTCCGGGCTTTTTTCTCGCTTAAATTTGTTACATCAGGTATGCGCACATCCTTACGACTATTATTGGTCAGAACAAAAATCATTAACCCAGCAATTAAAACGGCAGCAAACCCGATAAACAGCCACCACCATTTATGCTTGCGCATTGCCTGCGTAAAACTAGCTTTTTTGGGGCGAGAATTTTCTGTCATGTTCTCAGTGTTGGTCTGGTCCTCTTTTATTTCCTCTTTTTGCTTAGAATTAGGCTTAAAATTAGGTAAAATAATTGTTTCATCATTATTATTACCATGTGTCGGATTAAAAAGCGGTTCGTTAGCGCGGCTGGGATTAAGGCTAGTATCTAAATCATCCTGCATTTGTTTAGCAGAATGATAGCGATCTCTTGGATCTTTGGCAGTTGCTTTTAAAACAACATTTTCCAGCGCTTGAGGGACCTCAGGATCCTGCTTTCTAATTGAAGGAATTGGCTCCTGAGCGTGTTTTAAAGCTATTGAAACGGCTGAATCGCCATTAAATGGTACATGTCCAGTAATTAATTCATATAAAATTATTCCTAAAGAATAAATGTCTGACTGCTTGGTAACCAGCCCCCCGCGTGTTTGTTCAGGAGACATGTAGTGCACTGAACCAATAGCAGAGTTAGTTTGAGTAACTGAATTTTGATTTAAGGCAACAGCAATACCAAAATCAGCAATTTTAATATTGCCATGCTTATCCATTAGAATGTTTTGCGGCTTAAGATCGCGGTGAATAACATTATGTTTGTGCGCTAAAGACATTGCACTTAAAATTTGATCCATAATTTTAATTACAAGTCTTAAATTTAAGGGCGAATTTGTCCTAATATAGTCCTTTAGATCTGGACCATCGACGTATTCCATAACCATGTAAGGCAGGCCATGATCTGCTCCAACATCAAGCACCATAACAATATTCGGATGACTTAATTCACTGGTCGCTAAAGCTTCTCTTTGAAAACGTGCTAATGTTTGCGGTTCTTTTTGTAAATCTAAGCGTAATATTTTTACCGCAACTTTGCGTTGCAGGATGATATCTTCAGCGAGATAAACATTAGCCATCCCACCTTCGCCCAACGTATCAATAATCCGGTAACGATCTCCCAGTAGATAGCCTTTATTAATCACTGCTCATCACCGCCTTCATTCAAAATTAGGCAAGCAGTGATATTATCCTCACCGCCAACGCGGTTGGCTTCATCAATTAATTTTTGGCAGCGTTCTTTTAGTGATAGGTCTTTTGTAGCTAAAATTTGCTGAATTTGAGGGTCACTTAAAGAGTTGGTTAAACCGTCTGTACATAGCAAAATAATATCATTTTCACCCAGCGATACTTGTCTATATTCAGGATCAATCGTACTTGAAACTCCTAGAGATTGAGTAATGATATTTTTTTGAGGGTGGTTTCTGGCCTGCTGCTTAGATATTTGGTGCAACTTTACCAGCTCATTAACAAGAGAGTGATCTTCCATTAATTGGGTAAATTCACCAGCTGAATAGCCGTAAGCACGTGAATCGCCTAAATGTGCAATCAAAGCTTCATTTGCAAAAACGATTGCCAAAACAATAGTAGTTCCCATGCCATTGAGATCTGGAAAACGGTCAGCAGTTTTCAAAATAGTTTCATTTTCACTACTTAGCTGCACGTTAAGCCATTTTTGTGCTCTATCACAGTCATAAAAATCGGTATCAACAAAATTATGACCTAAATGGCTGACAGCCATTGTAGAAGCAACATCGCCACCCTGGTGACCTCCCATACCATCACAAACTATTGCCATTAAAGCATTGTTTTTATTCTTAAAAACCTGTACGGAATCTTGGTTACTTTTGCGTATTCGTCCAATACTAGAAGCAAATGCTGTTTTAATCAAAACTTTAACCTCGCACTATAAACTTTGCAATAAAAAAGCCATCACTATCATAACTATCAGGTAAAATCTTTAACATGCCGCTAGGAGCCGATAATTTACCTGCTGTAAAAGGTTGCAGCTCAAACTGAGAATGTGTTTCTAAAAAAGATTTTACTACATCTTCGTCTTCTTCTTTTGTAATTGTACATGTTGAATAGACTAATTCACCACCAGCAGATATTAAGGAACTAATATGATCCAAAATTTCAAGTTGTATTCTTTGTAAATTAATAAGATCAGACTTTGTTTTAGTATAACGTATTTCAGGTTTGCGCCTGATAAGACCTAGACCAGAACATGGTGCATCAACTAAAATTTTAGCAAATTCACCTTTGTCAAAAACTGTATCAGCCTTTCTGGCATCAAGTGGCTTAACCAGCACCTTAGAAGCGACATTCATGCGCCTGCTGTTTGCCAATACTAAATTTAGTTTTTTCTCATGGATATCTAAAGCAGTAACTTGCCCCTGAGGTAAGTTTTCAGCGATTTGTACCGTCTTTCCGCCGGGAGCACTGCAAGCATCAAGTACTTTTTCATTTCCAGAAAAATTGAAAGCACTTACTGCCAAACTAGCAGCTTCATCTTGAATTGTCAATTTTCCTTCATGAAATAATTGCGTCTTAAAAACTCCACCATGGGCTAAAATCAATTCATCATTAGCTATTTCAGAATCTACAGGGGCAAAACCTAAATTAGTTAAATTTTCCTTAACTAATTTTTGCTCTGCTAAATGAGATACTCTCACTGTATTTTTAGCGCTTTTATTAATGCTGGCTAAAATTTTAGCAGCTCTATGTTCACCCCAGTGACTAATTAAATAACTTACCAACCATTTCGGAGTACTTTCTTTTACACTAAGATAATCAATTTTATCTTTTGCACTTGGTAGAACTGAGCCCTGTCTGATTAAAGAATGCAAAATACCATTCACAATTTTATAGCCCACAGAATGTTTCTTGCCGAATTCTTTGGCTAATTTGTTGGCTTCATTCAAAACTGCCCTGTTAGGAACATTATCCATGAAAAAAATCTGGTATGCAGACAGCAAAAGCAAGGGGTAAAGGTAATTCTCCTTTAGCTTAGTTTTGATTAAACGCCGCAGTTGATACTCTAAATATATTTTCTCTTGAATAGTACCGTAAACTATTCTAGCGGCAAAATTCTGGTCAGCCTGTGAAAGGTTACTTTTTATTAAGTTATTATTCAAACTGATATTGGAATAGGAATTATCATCTAAGACACGGATAAGCGTCTGCAAAGCCACCGCTCGGGCACTTTTAAGAGTCGACAATTTTTTCACCTATCTTAAACTTCTGGCCCTGACCATTCAAAAAGCTTTTAATCGCCATTTTATTCTTACCAGCAGGTTGAACTTCAATTAAATTTAAAACAGTGTTGTCTGCAAAACTGATAGCAAAGCGGTCCTTATTAGCCACTACACAGCCTGCTGGCAAAGCAGTTTTATCTTGGGCAACTTGAGCTTGCCATATTTTAAACCTTTTGTTATCAACTAGTAGATATGCACCTGGATCAGGATTTAGTCCTCTAATTAAATTATTGGCAGCAGCTGCTGTCATATTTAAAGTGATCTGTTCCTGCTTTTTGCTAATATTAGGAGAAAAAACTACTTTACTGGTATCTTGCGCCTTTTTATTTTTCGGATTAGCAATTATTTGAGGCAATGTTTTCAGTAATAAGTCACGCCCCAGTAATGACAGTTTTTCAAATAACGTACCGGCAGTATCATTCTCATCAATAGCAATTGCTTCTTGCGTATAAATATCCCCGGCATCCATTTGCTTAACCATTTCCATAATAGTTACGCCGGTTTTTTGGTCACCGTTAATAAGAGCATATTGAATTGGTGCTCCTCCACGATATTTAGGCAAAAGTGAACCATGAACATTAACAGCGGCAATTTTAGCTGATTGCAAAAGTTTAGTTGGTAAAAATTGCCCATAAGCAGCGGTAATTACCAAATCAGCATGCATTTCAACTAATTGATTAAGTTCGTCTGATTTACTTAATTTTGCAGGTTGAAAAACAGGCAGATTTAACTTTTCAGCCAGTTCTTTTACTGGTGACTGCGTTAGTTTTTGTTTTCTGCCCACTTTTTTGTCAGGTTGAGTTACTACAGCCTTAATTTCGTAATTACTGTCGGAAAGTGCCTGTAAAATAGGAACAGCAAAATTCGGCGTTCCCAGAAAAATTATTGATGTCATTAAACATATCCCCTTTACATAATGCGCTCTGGTTCATTATCAATATAAACAGATAAACCATACTTTTTAACCTTTTGCGCAGAATCTTGAATTTGGTGTAATAATTGGTTGAGTTGATCCTCTTTTTTATATTTTACCAGTATTTGATAATAATATTGATTTTTTAAGCGAGAAATTGCGCTGGGAGTTGGTCCTAAAACAATCGTTTGACGGTTTAATTGTGGCTGCAACCAATTTTTTATTTTATATGCTTCGCGAGCAGCATTTTGTTCTTTTTTAGCAGCAACTGAAATTAAAACCGTGTAAAAATAAGGTGGATAATTGCCTGCGTGGCGCACACGCATTTCATATTGATAGAACCGTTCATAATCCTGCGATTGCGCCAGTTTGATGGCATAGTGATCAGGATTATAAGTTTGAATGATAACTTCACCCTTTTTTTCGGCTCGGCCTGCTCTACCTGCTACTTGAGTCAAAAGCTCAAATGTTCTCTCAGAGGCATTGTAATCAGGCACCCACAGACCAGTATCAGCATTAATCACTCCTACAAGAGTAACGTTAGGAAAGTCTAACCCTTTGGCAATCATTTGTGTACCCAGTAAAATATCTGCTTCATGATCACCAAAAGCATCCAATATTTTTTTAAAAGAACCTTTTCGTCTGGTGGTATCAACGTCCATACGTAAAATACGCGCCTCCGGTATTAACTTATTGAGTTCTGCCATGACCTTTTGCGTACCGGTACCCAAAAAACGAATATTTTTACTATGACAATTAGGACACTCTCTTGGAATAGCAGCAGTATAGCCACAATAATGACACTGCATTTTTTGAGTATCTTTATGCATTGTTAACGATAGATCGCAATTAGGACATTTCATTACGTAGCCGCATTCTCTACAGAGCATAAAGTTGGCAAAACCACGTCGATTTAGCATTAGAATAACTTGTTCTTTATTTGCCATTCTATTTTTTATTGCCGTGACGAGTTCAACAGACAAGTCAAATTGACCACCAGTAAAGTTGGCTTTTTTTAAGTCAATTAAGTTTACTGCAGGCAAACTTTGTTTATTTGCACGTTGTGGCAGCCGCAGTAATTGATAGACTCCCTTTTGTGCACGGGCTCTGCTCCCAAGTGCCGGCGTTGCACTACCTAATAGTAAAGGGCATGAATTATACTCGCTGCGCCAAATAGCAACATCGCGCGCATGATAACGGGGATTATCTTCCTGTTTATAGGAAGATTCGTGTTCTTCATCAATCACGATTAACCCGATATTTGTTAATGGTGCAAATACAGCACTACGGGCTCCCACAACAACACGTACTTCACCACGTCTTATTCGGCGCCATTCGTCATATAATTCTCCTTCAGACAAGCCACTATGCAAAACAGCAACTTGTTCACCGAAATGACTTTTGACCTGTTCTACCATTTGTGGTGTTAAAGAAATCTCGGGTACCAGCATGAGTGCATTTTTGCCGATTTTTAAAGTTGCACTAATAGCATTTAAGTATACTTCGGTTTTGCCACTACCGGTCACACCTTCCAGCAGAAAAGTCTGCGCTTGTTTTTCATTAATGATCGGTATAATTTTTCTTAATGCGTTTTTCTGATCAGGATTCAAAATAAACTTTTTATTTTGATTTTCGTCTTCATCATAGTCATCTAGCGGATTACGATATATTTCCACCTGTTTTTTATTAAGCCAACCTTTTTTGACAGCATTAGTTAACGAAACAGTATTAATTTTGGCATCTTGCTCAATCTCGTTTTGTAAAAGAGGAAACTTGGCATAATTTTCAATTAAAAACATGACCAGCTTTTTCTGTTTGGTGGCGTTTGAGCGTATCGCTTCATATATATTTACGTAATCTTCTTTTGTTTTTGTTAATAAATATTGGCTTTCAGTTTTAACTTTAGCGCGATTTTCCACCAGGTATTCGACTTTAGCATCATTTGAGCGTAAAAGATGGCGAATTTCAGCAATTTGCTTGTTGTTAGTCACTCTATTTAAATCAAGTGGTTCTCCTTGAAACAGACGTAATTTTTTGGCTTTAGCAGACACTGGAACCAGAATTTTGCGATAATTTGCCCGCATAACTCTAGGCAGCATAGTTTTTAAAATTGAAATGCGATATGAATAAACGTGATTGGCTAAAGCTTGGGAAAGCGTAATTAATTCTTTGGTTAAAGGCGGCATCTCATCCACCACCAAAAGTAGGTCTTTTAATTCACCTTGATATTTACTTTTTGTGCTTAGACCAATTACAAATCCTTGTACTTTCCGTGGACCAAAAGGCACAAAAACGCGCGAACCAACCTCTACTTCGCCCAGTTCATCAGGGATATGATACTCAAAAACTCGATCTGTTTGCTTAGCAGCAACATCAACAATAACTTGCGCAATCATTAAATCACCTTGAAAAAATGACCTCCATCTCTTTTAGGATGGAGGTCATAAAATTTTATTAATTACTGATTAACCTCGCGATGATTGGGATCAACGGTAACTTTGCCAGCTTCTATTTCTTCTAAAGCTTTGCCAACAGGCTTTTGCGATTTATAATTTTTTAAAGCCTCAGGCTCACCGTCTTCCAACTCATGCGCCCTCTTAGCAGCTAAAACTGATAATGAATATCTTGAATCAACTTGAGCCAACAATTTATCTATAGATGGATATGTAACTCTCAATTTAATCCTCCCTAACCATTTTACGATATGTATCAATTACGCGTTTAACACTTACATGTTCCGCATCGACGATAGCTTTAATGTGATCAACAGCATTAGCCACGGTATCATTTACCACAGCATAATCATAATCCTGCATAACTAGAATCTCATGCCGAGCCTGCTTAATTCTGCCCATGATCACATCTTCGGATTCAGTGCCCCGATTTTCCAACCGCAAATGTAATGTATGCAAGTCAGGCGGTGTCAAAAATATAAAAACACCATCAGGCATCTTCTCACGCACTTTTTGCGCACCGTTGACGTCAATTTCTAGTAAAACATCTTTACCTTCATTAAGCATCTTCTTTACAGGTGCCAATGGAGTACCGTAAAAATTATTTACATATTGATTATACTCCAAAAGTTCACCTTGGTTGATAGCCTGCTCAAATCGCTCTTGAGTGACAAAATAATAATCTTTGCCGTTAACTTCACCAGGTCGAGGCTTTCTAGTGGTCATTGACACTGAATACTCAAACGGAAAGACTTTATTTTCCACAATTGCACTTTTAACGGTACCTTTTCCAACTCCCGAAGGTCCCGAAAGGACAAGTAACAAACCTTTTTCTGCCATGCCATACTCCCCTATCAAAAGCTATTACGTCTAGTTTGCACTAAAATGAAAATATTTTCAAGTTTTGACAATTTATGTAATTAACTAGCAAGCAGTATATTGGATTTTACTAAAAAAATTTGATTTAATACTTGTGTTTTTGAACAAATGTTCTTATAATATTGATTGTCAAACGAATGTTCGGTCTAAATTGAGGCATTTATAATGAAAAATTCACTAAGAAAAATATATCATTATTTTTTTGATTATGATGAAGATAGATTAAGCATATACAGTCAGTACAATTATGAAGTTTTGGCTGCCCTCAACAAAGCATTAATGCAACACTCTTTTGTCTTGATTTCTTATCAAGATGGTCTAAGTGAGATTGGTCAAATTACAGGACGAGTATCTGCGGGAAGGTATGTTTTGCGCTCAGCCAATAAAAAAATAATCAAAATAATTGATCTTGATTCAATCTTTCGCATTGACTTTGCCTAAAACAACTGGACTTAATAAAAAATTTAGTCAAGGATCTTTATGATTCATGGCTTTTTAAATACAATGTTTCGCTTAATATTTTAAAACCAGCTTTTTCATAAATATGAATAGCCGCTTTATTGGTAACGTCAGCATTTAAAGCAAAAACTCTGCTACCTTCTTTTTGCAAAATTGCAATCATTTTTTTGATAAAAAAAGTACCAAACCCTTGTCCCCGAAATGGCTTATCAATAAACAATCCGAAAAAGTAATCTTCATTATCACCATGATCAACGGCACAATAGCCAGCAACTTCATTATCTTTTAATAAAATAAAACTTTTAGTATCTTTATCCAACAAGGAATTTTTGATGTATTTAGTAGAAGTGGCAATGGCATCTCCAAAAGCGTTACTGTGTGCCGTGGCAACTTGAGCAACGTAGTTCGTTGTTAAAGGCTTAACGGCTAAAACCTGATTTAATTTGTCAGTCTTTTCAATTGATACTGGCTCTGAGGTTTGCATGTAATAATCAGAATCTTCTTTGACCACTGTTAAGTTACAATTTGCTAAAAAGTTTGGATTTTTTGCTAAAAAAACTTTTTCTGACACAAATTCCCATTTATGATAACCATATTGCAATATAATTTGTTTGGCATGCGCCCACATTTTTGTAGCAACATGGTGCCTGCGAAACTCAGAATCAACTACCAAGTGAACTTCTACTTCTTCATTAGGACCGTCATCAGCATATAGCATTGTTAAACCGATTAACTTTTGTTTCTCATAAGCTAAGACAAATGTTGGCATATCACTAAAATAGTTGTACTTGTTGCTTAAACAAATTTTTGAATAGGTGTTATCAGCTTTATTTATTTTTTTATTTAAACCAATAGCCTGCTTACTCTCCTCGTTATTTAAAGTAATTCTTTCAATAACTTTCATTCTTTTGCCTTTCAATATTATTATTTCTTTTTTCTTTTAAAGCTCCTCATGAGATCCTTGGCATTTTGTTTAGCTGCCTGCGTCACGTCACTACCAGCCATCATTTCTGCAATTGCAGTTATTGTTTCTTCCTGAGTTAAAGGCCCGATTTGAGTATAAGTCGCACCATCTTTAACTTTTTTGGCAACCAAATATTTCTGGTCACCTGCAGCTGCTACTTGCGGTGAATGTGTAATCGCAATTACTTGTTTATTTTCGCCAATTGAATGCAGTTTTTGCCCTATTGCTGCCGAAACGCGACCGGAAACGCCAGTATCAATTTCATCAAAAATCATTGTCCCCACTGGTTCAACTTTACTAAAAATTGCCTTCAAAGCCAGAATTAACCGTGATTGCTCTCCGCCAGAGACGATCTTGACCAGCGGCATTAATTCTTCACCGGGATTTGGCGCTATTAAGAAGACAATATTATCGGTGCCCTTCTTGGTAAAAGTCTTAGTTGCGGAAAAATCAATACTAAAACGGGCCTTAGCCATATAGAGATCCGCCAATTCCTGTTTTATTTTCTTTTCCAAAGTGGCTGCGACATTTTTCCTAATTTCATGCAAATTCTGTGCTTCAACTTTTAATTTCTTTTCTAGTTCTCCCAGCTGTTTTTGCAATTTTTCTTCGTCAAGTCCGCCAGTTTCATATTGTCCCAATTCCTTTTGTACTTTGGCATAAAATGCAAAAACATCCTCTAATGAAGGACCGTATTTTTTCTTTAAACCGTTAAGCAGATCCAGCCTATTTGAAACATACTGAAATCTTTCTTCATCAAAATCCATATCATCTAAGACATTTGACAATTCACTACGGGCATCGCTGATAGCGAAAACTCCGTCATCAATTGTCTTAGCTATATCTTTAAACTTAGACCCATACTCAACCAATTCATTTGCAGCATTTTGCGCTTTTCCAAGTAAAGTTTCAATGCCATGATCTTCATCATCGTACATTTGCATTAAATAGTTGGCTGTATCAACAATTTTCTGATAATTATTTAACTCATCATATTCGTCTTCAAGCTCATCATCTTCATGAGGATCCTTTAAATCAGCTTTAGATAATTCCTCATTTTGAAAAGATAAAATATCCTGCTTTTGTGCCAATTCCTGTGCGTCTTGATGTAAATGATTAATTTGAGCAGTTAATTTTTGCCAATTACTAAAATCGGTTTGATATTGGGCAAGCTCCTGCTTAAATTTGGAAGAAGCGTAATTATCCACCAGATCAATTTGCCTATCCTGATCCATTAAAATTTGTTGATCATTTTGACCGTGAATATCAACTAAATAATTACCCAGTTCGCGTAAAACATTAATCGTAGTCAGTTGACCGTTGATGCGCACGACATTTCTTCCTTTAGCAGCTAATTCACGGCTAATAATCAATTGTTCTTCTGAATCTGGTATACCATATTGTTCACAAAGTTCGGTAATCTTTTTAGTTTCATGGTCCAGTTCAAACAGACCAGTGACCACAGCCTTTTTTTCACCACTACGGATCATTTCCTTTTGGCCGCGACCGCCCATCAATAGTGAAACTGCATCAATAATAATTGATTTACCAGCACCAGTTTCACCAATTAATACAGTCATATTTTCTTGAAAGCGAACCTTCAATGCTTTAATAATGGCAAAATTTTTAATATCCAGTTCAACTAACATATTCCTCTCCTAAAGATTGGCAACGGCCTGTGCAACAATATCTTCTGGTCTCTTAGCCCAGAGCAATTTGCCGCCATCTTTTTCGTCTTTTTGTAAATGAATTAAAAATTCAATATTACCTTTACCACCTTTTATCGGCGAATAATCAAGATCAAGAACGTTAAAACCAATTTCGCATGCTTTTTCTATGGTATGCTCAATTACGCTGCAATGGACGGCATGATCATGAACTATACCATGTTTGCCTACTTGATCAGGACCCGCTTCAAATTGGGGCTTAATTAGGCAAACAGCATCACACTGGTCTTTTAAGATCTGATACATCGGCGGCATAATTAAATCTAGTGAAATAAATGAAACATCTGTCATGGCAAAATCAGGCAAACCATGAGTAAAGTCAGCAGGCTTGCTATAGCGAAAATTTTGCTTTTCCATCACTATCACACGCGGGTCATCACGTAATTGCCATGCCAGTTGGTTATAACCAACATCTAACGCATAGACCATTTTGGCATTATTTTGTAAGGCAACATCTGTAAAACCACCAGTAGATGCACCTATGTCTAGACAAATTTTGTTTGTTAAATCAATTTGAAAAGATTTTAAAGCTTTCGCAAGCTTAAACCCACCACGAGAAACATACTTTTTACCTGATTGTTTGACAAAAAAAGTTTCATCTATTGGAAAATTAGTACCACTTTTATCGATTCTCTGATGATTATGATCAGAAACTAATCCTGCCATAATAGCTCGTTGAGCCTGAGTTCGAGAATTAAATATTCCCTGCTTAACTAATAAAACGTCTGCTCTTTGTTTTGTCATTACAGTACCTTTTTATATAAATCAAGAAAGCCGGTCAAAATGTCTGAATTAATGTCTTTTAAGCAGTTTTGAGCATGTGCTATTAATTTATTCAATTCTACTCGGCTTTTGGTAATTCCAAGCAAGGTCAACGTGTTATTTTTACCGCTTTCCAAATCTTTATGTGTCTTTTTACCCGCTTCTGCACTGGTTTCGACTACATCGACTAAATCATCATAAATTTGATAAGAGCGGCCAAAATCTTGAGCAAACTGCAGTAGCAACTCTTTTTGAGAAGGACTGGCATTGCCATGTTCAACAGCCATTTCAACGCAGGCCTTAATTAAACAGCCTGTTTTTAACCATTCCATCTTGTTAATAAAATCAGAGTTATCAGCCACACTTTTGTTATTGGTAGAATCAATATCTAAATATTGACCACCAACCATACCGTTGGGACCAACTGCTTCAGTGATTATTGCCACTAATTTAGCTGAATCGCTTCCTTGTGCTATCCATTTTATGCCCATTGGCAGCAAGGCATCCCCAGCAAGAATCGCTTCGGCTTCACCCCATTTTTTATGGCTGGTTAACTTACCTCTGCGGTAATCATCATTATCCATAGCGGGCAAGTCATCATGAATTAATGAATAAGTATGAATAAGTTCAATCCCGCAGGCAATCCTAATTTCTTCAGCGTTTATTTGAAAATTAATGGCATCTAAAGTTGCCAAAAACAGTAAAGGACGAAGCCTTTTTCCTCCAGCCATTACGGAATAAGACATAATCTGACTAATCTTAGTATCATTAACTTCACTTTTTAAATGATCTGCTAAATAGCTGTCAATAATTGGTGTCCAGGTTGCTTTAAATTTTTTAAAAGTCATAATAATTCTTTTCTATTTTTCCGGTGCCGCAGCGTCATTTGGATCAAGTTTATGTTCAGTACCGTCACTATCAATTAATTTAGCCACAGTTTCTTCAGCTGCAGTTAATTTTTTATTTAAATCACGACTTAGTTTTACACCGGCTTGAAACTGTTCAAGGGCATCTTCAAGCGGTACATCACCTTTTTCCAAATTATTAACAATTGTTTGCAATTCTGCTAATTCCTCTTCAAAATTATTTTTCTTCGTTGTCATTTTTATTTCTCCTAGTTGAACTAATTATAGCTTTGGCTTGTCCGTCTTTGAAATGGATATTGACTTCATCTTTAACTTTGGTCTGGCTAATTGAACTGATCGTTTTATCTGCTCTATCAGTGACATAGGTGTAACCCCTATTTAAAGTCTTAAGCGGACTATAATCATCTAGTTGCTGAGCAGTTTGTCCCAAAATATTGCTTTTTGCTTGTAAAAAATGTTTGATGCTCGTAATTAGCTTTTGCTGACAAAAATCAATTTGCTGCAGTAAAGAAGTTACTTTTTTATTAGGACTAACTGCTATTAACTTTTGGTTTGCAAGCTGATAATCGTGGCGCCCATTTTCCAACTGGTGCACCATATTATTGTGAAGCCTGTCACGCAGGATATCGAGCGTTTGGGCCTGTTCATCATAAAGTCTGGCAGGTTCGCGCATAATGACAGAATTAGTGATACGAGTTAAAGTGTCGCGGCGCACCCTAATAATATTTTGTATACTAGAAACAAGAGCGTTCTGCAATTGCCTAATACTTATTAATTCATCAGGTAAATTTGGTGTAGCATATTCGGCAGCCGCAGTTGGAGTAGCTGCACGCACATCAGCCACTAAATCGCATAGGGTCGTATCAGTTTCATGACCAACGGAGGAAATGACTGGCATCTTCATGTCAAAAACCTGACGAACGACTCGTTCTTCATTAAAGGGCCACAGATCTTCAAGAGAACCACCACCACGACCAATAATCATGACGTCGTACTTATCTTTGAACTGAGCTATTTGTTTCATAGCAGCTACTAATGAATCCGCGGCAGTATCTCCTTGAACTTGAGCCGGAAATAAATCAACTTCAGCATGAGGAAATCTTCTATTCACTGTCACCAGAATGTCATGAATAACTGCTCCCGAGGCACTGGTTACAACAGCGATATAATCGGGATAATGCGGCAAAGGCTTTTTATATTGCTTATCAAATAAGCCTTCTTTTGCTAATTTCTGTTGCAACTGCTGTAACTGATCGTATAACGCGCCCAGTCCAGCCGGTTCCATCGATTCTGCATAAAATTGATAAGAACCTTGCGGACTATAAACGTTTACATATCCTGTCACATAAACTTTCATACCTTCTTCTGGTTTAAATTTCACTTTATCAAAATAGGAGCGAAACATTACCACATTAATCTTAGATTTTTCATCTTTCAGAGAAAAATACTGGTGTGAATTGCGGCGAAAGCGAAAGTTTGATAATTCTCCTTGAAGAAAAACTTTATGTAAATACGGGTCATTTTTAAACTTCTGTGTGATATAGTAATTTAAATCTGAAACCGTAAGATACTTACTATTTTCCATGTTTTCTCCTTGTCAACTGAACTACCTGCTCCATTAAAGATTCAACTGTCAATGGACCTATTCCACCTGGAACAGGGGTGATATAGCTAGCGACATTGGTTACATGAGCATAATCAACATCCCCTACTATTTTGCCGTTAAAGCGATTTATTCCTACATCTATTATAACAGCACCTTTTTTTACCATATCTGCTTTTACCAAATTAGGTTGTCCTGCAGCAGCAACCAACACATCTGCCCTCTTAGTATAGTCGGATAATTTTTTAGTTTTTAAGTGCAGAATTGATACAGTTGCATCCCGCTCAAGCATCAGTGCCGCAAGGGGCTTGCCCACTATACTACTGCGACCAATAATAACCACATTCTTACCCTTCAACTCAATATGATAATAATCTAATAGTGTTAAAATGCCATGCGCAGTTGCAGGTTCAACAAAATGGTCACCGCGCCACAAGCGGCCAACATTTGCGGGAGTTAAGCAATCTACATCTTTTTCAGGGTCAATCGCAGCCAGAGCTTCATTTAAGTCAATCTGCCCGGGTACAGGCAATTGAATCATGATACCATTGACTTTTTCTTCTTCATTCAGACAATTTATCAAACTTAGCAGCTCTTTTTGTGTCACAGAAGATGATAATTGAAACAATTTTTGTTTGATGCCGATCTCTTTTGCTCGTCTTTTTTTAGTTCTTAAATAAATTTTACTACTGGGATCATTACCAATATTAATTACGCAGAATAAGGGTTGTATGCCCTCACTTTTTAAATATGTTACCTTTTGCTTAAGTTTAGTAGCTCGTAAGTCAGCTAAGTGCTTGCCGTCCAAAAGTTGTGCCATTAAGTCTATTCCTTTTCTAAAAAAATAGCCGGCTTAAAGCCGACTATTAGTTATTTTTGAATAAAATTTGCCAACATACCATTAATAAATGGTTTACTTTTAGGATCAGCAAATTCATCACACAAGTTTAAAGCTTCATTTACTGCAGCTTTGGGCTCAATTTCTTTACTGTACTTTATTTCATATAAAGCAACTTCCAAAATTGCTAACGAGATCTGATTAATCCGATTGATACGCCAGTTTTTTTTCAAAAAACTAGCCAACTCACCTTTTAATTCATCTCTCTTTTCAATTACGCCTTCAATTATTTCTTTGGCATAAGCAGAAAGTTCTTTCAAATCAAGCATTGCAACAGTTTTAGCTTCAACTTCAGCAGCTGAATACTTAACATCCTGATTAGCCAAATACACAGCCTGCATTGCAACTCTACGACTTTGGTGTTGATTCATTTTTACTCTTTTCATCTATGTCAGAAAATAGCTGAGAAGTTCCGCTGCCATTTTCATCGTCATCGTCTGGAAATTCTAAGCCGGTAACATGAACATTAATTTCATTAAGAGTTAAGTCTGTCATCTGCAATACTTGTTGCTTTAAAGATTTTTGCAGATCCATTGCAATCTTAGGTACATTTCTACCCGCCTCAATAGAGACGTAAACATCAGCAATCAAATTGTGTTCATCGTCAATATTTACGGATACACCTTTACCGCGATCTTCTCTTCCTAAAACGCGATTGATCCCAGACTTGACATTGCCGTGCATTCCAGCAACTCCGTCAACTTTTTCGGCAGCAATGCCCATAATAACTTCAAGAACACTTGGATCTATTTCAATTTCTTCACCGTTATTTTTATCATCTAAGACAATTTTTGAACTATCTGCCATTTTTGTTTACCTCGATTAATTATTTGTTCGCACGAGATACATAAGTACCATCGACTGTATTAATTACTAAAACATCGCCTTCATTAATAAAGAAAGGTACGTTAACGACTAAACCAGTTTCCATAGTTGCAGGCTTACCACCACCAGAAGACGTGTCACCTTTAATATTAGGCTCTGTTTTGGCAACCGTCAATTCAACAGTATTAGGCAACTGAATTCCTAAAGTCTGGCCTTCATGCATAATAACGCTAATTTCCATGTTTTCCTTTAAAAACTTAGCTTCATCTTTTATTTGTTCATTCGGAATTGCTAGCTGGTCATAAGTTTTATTATCCATAAAGACATAACTTGAACCATCATTATATAGATACTGCATAGTTTTTGTTTCAATTTCAGCAGTCTCAACCTTAGCGGTAGAACGGAAAGTATATTCCTGCACAGCACCTGTATTTAAGCTCTTCAGCTTTGAACGCACAAATGCACTACCCTTACCAGGCTTAACGTGTTGAAATTCAACTATACGCCATAAGTCATTGTTATACTTAATGGTCAAGCCATTCTTAAATTCGTTAACTGATATCATTGTCATATTGAGTACCTCATCTCCATAATATTATCTTACCAATTAGTAAGCGATTTTACTATAATTATTATTTAACTTTTACAAAGAAATTAAGTTGTCTTTAGGCAAGGTTGACAGTGTTTCAGGAGTTTGATCATGAACCAAAATATCGTCCTCAATCCTTACGCCACCTTTATTAGGCAGATATATTCCTGGTTCAACTGTATGCACCATATTGTTAAGCAATTCTTGTTTGCCAAATGGTAGAGCTGGTTGGCATAATTCGTGAATTTCTAAGCCGATGCCATGACCGATACCGTGCCCAAAATATTGTCCGTATCCTTGTTCAGTGATATAACTTCTTGCAGCCTGGTCAACATCACTACCATGATTACCTTTAACCGCAGCGGCAATGCCACGACGCTGAGCTTCGTGAACAATCTGATATATTTTATGCATTTCCTGATCGACTTTGCCAACGGCCACTGTTCTGGTAATATCAGCAGCATAACCATGGTAGAAGGCACCAAAGTCGATCACTACCATATCACCATCTTCAATCACTTTGTCACTTGCAACTCCATGGGCCCAAGCAGATCTAACTCCTGAAGCAATAATGGTGTCAAAACTAGGCCCATCTCCGCCGTTAATTTTAAAATAGTAATCTAATTTAGCTCCGATTTTCCGTTCTACCGCTCCCGGTTTGATTAGCGGCAATATTTCGTTAAAGCTATCCATTGAAATATCAATTGCTTTGCGTAAAGTTTCTAACTCAAGCGAATCTTTAACGTTGCGTACTTTTTCGACTAATTCTTCACAAATCTCAAAGTCAACCTGCGGATTTAACTTTTGCAACTTGTTAAATTCAACTGCTGAAACAAATTCACCTTCAACCAAGACCTTTTTGAGTTTTGCTTTCTGCAACTGCTTTGCAATCTCAACGTCTTGGTCTTCTTTTTTCATTATTACACTAATTTCGCCCGGAGCCTGCGCCTTAATCTGATCATCAAAGCGTGAATCAGAAAGAAGAATACGATCTCCTTGAGTGGTTAAAATTAACTGAGCTTCTTCACCAGTAAAGTTCGTAAGATAACGATAATTAGCCTGATTAAAAATTAGTAAGCCATCAGCATTTTGCTCTTTTATCAAATCAATTACTTTGCTTATTCGCCTATTAATTAAAGTTAATAATTTATCTTCTTCAGCCATAATTATATTCTCCTGTTAATCTCTCGTGTTTCGGTTTTATCTAAATTTTAACCCTAAAGATATTCAGATTACTATCCATTCTTTTGTAAAATAAAGCAGAAAAAAGACGAGAAGCATATGCTTTTCGTCTTCTTATTTAAGAACTAAATTACTTAGCTTCTTCTTCAACGGGAATAACAGAAACTTGCTTTCTGTATTTATCTTTCCGTTCAAACTTAACTACACCGTTAACCAATGCAAATAAAGTATCGTCTCCACCTTGGCCAACATTTTTACCTGGGTGAATCTTAGTACCACGTTGACGATAGATGATTGAGCCGGCGTGAATAGTTTGACCATCTGCAGCTTTGGCGCCTAAACGACGACCAGCTGAATTACGGCCGTTAGCAGTAGAACCTCCACCTTTGTGGTGGGCAAATAATTTAAGATTTAAAATATTCATCATTATTTCACCTCTAGTTTAATTCAATTTTTTCAACTGTAACCTTAGTATAAGGTTGACGGTGACCATATTTTGAATGTGAGTGCTTCTTTGGCTTGTACTTAAAAGTAACTACTTTCTTTTCCTTGCCCTGCTTTTCAACTTTAGCAACAACTTTAGCACCTTTAACTAAAGGTGTACCAACTTTAACGTCTTTGCCATCAGAAGTAAGAACTACTTCGTCAAAAGTTACTTCATTACCTTCAGCAGCTTCTAGCTTTTCAACAAAAACACTATCGCCTTCAGCAACTTTATATTGCTTACCACCGGTTTTAATAATTGCGTACATTTACTACCCTCCAAAAATTACTTAGACTCGCCAATCGAGGTGCTTAAAAAGACTTATTGCCCCGAAATGTGCGGTTGCAGATGTGGAGGAAACCACAAATACAACTACTTTATAATACTACTCTGACTAATTGTTGGCAATAAAAAATACCTTCATTGTTAAATAAAATTACAATTATATTTGCCATTTACCGCCATGCACTTTAGCAATATTTTCCGTAACAATAAATGCTTCACTATCAATCGCTCGTGCTTTAGCCACCAGTTGCCCATATTCATTAGTGTCAACCACAATAACCAATTGCTGTTTATCCTGGTCGCTATAGCCGCCAACTACGTTATATACGGTCAGTCCATCATAATCGTGCTGTAACATTTGGCGAATTTCTTCCAACTTACTATTACTCATAATGCGCACTTGATATTTTTTATCAAAACCAGTTTCAGTGTAGCGCATAGTAATAGTCGTAATTATTTGAGAAAAGGCTGCCAATAGAAAAGCTTCAACACCATCTACGAAAATATTCAAGAAAATGACTGACATATCAATAACCATTAAGGACAATGCGGGATCAACAAAGAAATATTTTTTGATGATTAATGGTGGAATTGTTGTCCCTCCCGATGAGGCATTAATCCGGTAAAGCATTGAAACACCAACGCCCATTAAAACGCCACCATAAATTACAGCCATCATATTATTTGAAGTTAATTTAAAACTAGGTGTAATCGCCATTAAAATCGGAATCAAAAAGCTTCCTAATGCTACCTTCTTTAAAGTTTCCTTACCTAAAAACACAGCAGCAAGTATCAGCATTATTAAGTTAACAACAAAAACCGAAACGGAACGGTTAATTCCCCAAACAGCTTCAATTAAGATTGAAATACCTGTAGAACCACCTGCAGCAACATTAATTGGCGCATAAAAAAAGTTAACTGATATTGTAATTATTTCTAATCCAGCTAGAAAGAATAACCAGTATTGCCATGTGTGTGCCTGTTTTTTAGCTTTCATCTCATCTTCCTTCCATAAAATTGTTATTTAATATTGTACAGGAAAAACGCCAAATTATGCAAGAAATGTGGGCTTTTTGATTGGTTAAGGCTATACTTGTTATCTGTCAAAAACATAATAGTTAAAACATTTTCTTAAATTATTAAGAAATTATAAAGAAAATTTTTTTCTACTTATCTGCTAAGCGATAATTAATTGTCTGGTTACCTTCATAAGCGGGAAGACCATTTTCAGCTCGATATAACGCACGTTCAAATGCTTGGTAACCTTTACTTGAACTAACTGCAAACTTAATATGATATTTATTGGCAAATTCACTGATATTCCAGGTACTGTCATGTGCCGCAAAAGCAGTTACCAATATGACAATATCTAAATCTTTTATTTGGTTTTCAATTACTTTTTTCTTACCCTGAAAAGCATCAATTGGAATTGGTATACCATGATAGCGATTAACTACACTTTCAAGTATGGCCTCGTTTTGATTATCACCAACAGCAATTCCAACACGTTGATAATGAAGGTCCATTTCAAGTCGCGGTATTTTAGTATCTTTTGCTTCTTTCTTAGTTTTTTTCTTTCTAATTTGCGGATCTTTGGGCTGTTCAAGTTGATACACCCAGCGTATCTGAATTGCTTCTGCAGGATTTTTCTTCAAGCGCACATCACCATCATACCAAGCTAAATCTACGATAGAGCCATCAGTTAGGCGAATATTTTCATCCCAATACTTACTTGAATCAACGGGTAAAAGAATTTGCTTACCGTGAACCCGCAATTTTTTACCTTGTGCATTGCGAGTAATTGCCAAGTGTCCAGACCTTCCCTGCACCACAGCGTATTTAAAAGTAGAAATGACATCGACTTCCATACTGGGTAGATCACGAAACCCAACAACTCGTAAAATAGTCGCATCATAGTGCGAATTTTTATCTTCTGGAATCGCTTCGACAATGTCGCCGCTTTTTAAATTCAAGGAATGTATTTGTGATTCTGTTAAAGTAAAAACCGTACGGTTACTATCATTAATTAAGTCACAACCCGTTAGTAAACGAATTACTGTATATCTCTTGCCTTTACGGTAGTCCCTTTGAGGCTTTTTTATGGGCGCTAGTGCTTGCTCAAAAACTTTTTTATCAATCAGGTCTTTCGTAGCCGGGGCTGAGTTGAGAGCTTTTTTTAAATCAATTAAATTTTGTCTATACTCTTTATTAATGCTGGGAGCAAGAGTTAGTTGCTGAATAGCGGAAAGGGCTGAATTTTTGGCAGAAAGATCTGCAGTATTGCTGATAAAACGCGTCAGACTTTTTAACAGCAAATTAAGTTGTTGGAAATCGACCTCCACGTTGTTTTTAGCACTTTCTGGGCTATTATTTGTAGCTGTGTCAGCAGTCATACCCAAGATTAGTTTAATTGCAGCCAGTCCGTTTTTTAAGCTTTTCTCATCTCCAGCCGTCTGATTAAGAATTCTTTTTAAATTATTACGATAATCGAACATGTTTATACCTATCTCTTTTGTAATTTACTTTAGTATAGCAAATGCAAAAAAGCCTAGCGTGGTGCTAGGCTTAAAGTCAAAAATTTTTACTAGAAAGCTCCACCACCGGAACCTCCACCGAAGCCACCGGACGTACCACTGGAAAAGCTGCTTGACCCGGTAGATATACTATCGTTAAAGCAAGAATCAAAGTTAGCAGAAAAGCTATCTTTGCCGGTATTAGAAACAAAACCATAGTAAAAGTAATCACTACGTGCCAGTTCTTCTTGAGTGAATTCTATTTTCAGTTCTTTCATTACTTTATTGGCTAAGCCAAAAGCAACGGCATAAGGCATGATATCCTCCCACAAAATGAGATCACCAACATCCCTCATCTTAAACTTACCGATATCTTTTAGCATCTTCTTGAAACCACGTATCTTTTCTGTTTCAATTTTTCCTTTTTCTGAATAAATACCAGTCTGCCTGATATTGAAAATCAGCGCCAGCAAACTCAAAATCAGAATCAAAGCCTCGCCAAAAACTATCACTAAGATAAATTTAAGTGAGCTCATGAGAGCTACTACCGAAGCAGCGAAACTGATGACCATCATTAAAATTATGATAGCTATATTTTTATTTTTACGATTTATTAATGAATCGGGCAAATATATTTGCTTTTCTTTACTATCAAAATAATCTCCTGCCCAAAAGTCAAAATCATTGCCTAATCTCTTACCATGATATTTTTTCAAGGCTTGAGTGGTAAAACTAGTTCCATCCCCAATCTTGTTAAAGAGTGTTTTCATTAACCTGCTTTCTTCGACAATACTTTCGTCTATCGCGGTTATCCGATAATAAGTTTTAAGATGGGCTTTATAATCTTCAATCCTAATTTTTTTCTGTGCTGCCAGTTCCATCAAATAAGCGGTAAACGCGCGATTATCCGGCTGCTTTGCAGTATCCAAAATTTGCGCTAATATTGGATTTACATCAGGTATTTCATAGTTATGGGCTAGTTCGCGAATTTTGCGGGGCATAAAACCAATCTTTTTGGTCCTAAAACCCTTAATGATACCTAAAAGTCCTGCAATTAGACTCACAGCAATTAGCCAGAGACTTCTTCTTACCCCTCTTTTTTGCTTTAATTCCGTATTTCGTGCTAACTCTTTCTCCTGCTTTATCACTGCTTGCCGGTGATTCTTATCTTTGACATTTTTATTGTTGGCAGTAATTTTAGGAGGGAAAATAGTATGAACTTCAATACCCATGTCACCAGCGAGATTTTCAGCTGTCATGACAATTTTTCCTTTTTGAGGATTAACTTGCAGATGACCATCGAGTGGTCCGTGGGCCCATGCTTTTAGACCTTTTACAGGCCCTGGAAAAATAACACTGGCTCTGACATAGTCCAAATCCCTATCCCAGCCATTGCCGATAATCTTAAAGTTAAGTTCAGCAACATCACGATAATTGGTAATAGCGTTAGTGATGCGATAAAAATAAGTAACGGTGAAAAGGCGGTTACTTTTTATTTTATGAAATACCTTAAAACGGTAGCCCTTTTTACTATTTATCAGGTCATAATTATCAGTTTTGTGTGCCTTCTTTTGACCGTCCTTGACTATCACTTTGATATCGTCAATCTTCTGATTTGATTGCAGATTCTGACGATAATAAACACCATTGGCAGAGCTGTTAAATTTATAGGTGATTGCCCTTTTCATCGACAATGAACCATCAGAATTCACTTTTGCAGTAGTAATGTTTTTAGCAATATCATAATCAACATCTGCTTTTACTTCTTGTCCAGAAACAAAACAAAATAAAAGAATTCCTATAAGAGATATCAGTTTTAGAATTTTATGTTTCATGCTTTTTCCTATCTTTCTCTCTTCACTTTTCTTTATTATACAGATTATAAATCACAATTAACAAATCAATTTTCCTCCTTTCTTTTTTATCATCAATATTAGCTTTAAAAATAAGTTGAACAAAAAAGAAATTTCCGGTTGCAATTGCAAAAACTTTTCTCTATAATAGTTAATGTTCTTGCGCGGGAATACGCAAAACTAACGGTCTGGTAGCTCAGCTGGATAGAGCAACGGTCTTCTAAACCGTGGGTCGTGAGTTCGAATCTCACCCGGATCATAAAATCAAGCCTGTAAGAATTGGTCTTACAGGCTTTTTGCATTTTCTAAGTATATAAAAGACATCCAATATGCTTCATAACCAAAGCTTTCAAAGCGTTGTGCTATTTTGCTTTCTTTTTTTCTCTCAAAATTAATTCTTTATCCTTTACTTTTACCTCAAACGTGGCATTTTCAGTAGTAATTCCAAGATCTCTGAATAATGATTTAGAAAGTCTGAAACCTTGGGAATAACCTCGTTTTTCTAATGTAATTTCCATTTATATATTTATTATCATAAATTTAATATGTTTAAGGTAATTTAGCTTGGTGGTCTAAATCAATAAATAAGACTCTTGATCCTTGGTTTGCCAGCCATTCACAATAATTTTATGCAGATGGAGCTCTATCAAACCCATTCTTGATAACTGTAAAAGTGATAATCTTCATTTCTTCCTCTCCTTTAATTATACTGCACTCATATGTTATGTATGATCTACTTATGCTTAATTTAAAATGGTAAAGTTATAAAGAAACCTGTTGAAACTAGGTATGCTCAAACTGCAACCACTAACTGTGTCACTAACATCCAAGCTTAAAAGCTTTTATCAAACTTGTTAGCCATACGCCTAGAAGTATTATTCACAATCTTATTCTCCATAGTTTATATGCTCAATATAAGCTATTTATGCTTAACTTTTGTTTATATTAAATTCTATAATATTTAAATAACTCTTGTATTTATTTTCATAAAAACTACAAGCGTAATAAGATTTTTATCATTTTTATTTACACACGTGCTATACACGTGTAAAATAATATCTGAAAGGAGAATTAGATGGTTAAAAGACGAGACGCCCTTAAAATTTTAAAGAAAAATGGCTGGTGGCTTAATCGTCATGGAACTAATCATGATGTTTATACCAATGGTTACCAGTCAGAGCCAATTCCTCGTCACGGTGATTTAAACAAAATTACATGGCAAAAGATTATGAAACGAAATAATCTTAAAGGATAAAATTAAGGGGGCTACCCTTTATTCGTGTACCATCTTAAATTACTATTATGAAAAAAGATAAAATTGTTGTTTTCCCAATTATTATAAAACCAACTAATGATTCTAAAATTAAGTACACTGTAAATGTCCCAGACCTTGACCGTGATACTCAAGGAAAATCAATTGTAGAAGCTATTGATATGGGAAAAGACTTAATTGGTACTATGTCATTAGTAGAAGATTTGCCAAAATCAAATACTAAAATTCCTAAAACTAAAGATGATGAAATTGCTACTTTAGTTACCGTCAATATTTCAGCATATAAACGGAAAAACGATGAACGTGTAGTTAAAAAGACTGTAACTATTCCAAATTACTTAAATGAAGAGGGAAAAGCTGCTGGTCTTAATTTTTCAGCTATTCTTTCTGAGGGTATCAAAGCAAAAATAGGTATTGAATAATTTGAAAAGTCCAAGTAGTGTCTGGGAAAAAAGTGCTCTTTGAAGTTAAATTAAAAAATTTACAATTTAAAAAGACCGACAAATCAACGTTTTATTGAC
>NZ_JACFRL010000019.1:0-2813 GCF_016100925.1 Lactobacillus sp. W8093
AAGGTAAAAGAAAAAGAACCAAGCAGTTTATTAGCTGCTTGATTCTATTCATTTAAGCTCTATCAACAGGATTTGACAAAGAGCCATAATATGATAACTTGTTATTGATAAACTCTTTTAATGAGTTTGATATGAACTTGTATCAAATAAGAAAGACTATGATAAGAAAAGAGTCAACAGAATGATTTATGATTTTTCTATGTATTTGAGTGATCTAGATGATCAACGTCTTTTCCAAGTATTAAAAAAAAGTAATCAACTTGATTTGATTTGGAAAGAAATTTCTTTAATTAGACAAATTGAAATAAACGAAAAAAAAGAAAATATTCAAGACCTTGTGACAATTGCAAGTAAAGCCATGAAGTTTACTAATTTAAAAAACCAAGAGTCACTGAGCAAAAAATGGGCTAACTATATTTTGTTTCAAGAAACTGATGCTATATTTGTTTATTTATTTTCTCAGACAAAGTGTTTTCTAAAAAATAATTTAATTATTATAAATGAAGAAAAATTAAATGATATTAAGAGAGGAAATACGATAATTTTTAGTCCACATTGGGGAGATTTTTATTCTATACCAATAATATTGGCGAGTTTAAAAATTCAAAATGTTCCATTAGCTAATGGTGATGAAGGGGAGCATATGCGGTCCATTTTAGATGTAATGTTATCGAGCTTAAAAAAGTACATAACAGAAGTTTTAGACACATCTAACCCAGTTAATGCTCTTTTTAAGTTGGATAATTTATTAAAAAATTCAAAAAATATACTTGAATTTCCAGAATATACATTAGGTCCTAAACCCAAGTATCGTACTAAGTATTTAGATAATTTCTTTCCCGTAGCGTACGGATTAGCAGCCTTAGCTAAACGAAATAATTCAAATATACAACCAGTTACTTTTACAAGAATAGATGATTTTCCTCATTATGAATTAAGATTTTATTCCAAGATAAATATAAAAGATATGACAGTAGGACAGATTAATAATAATATTCACAGACTGATAAACAGTATAATAGTTAAGACTCCTGAAAAGTGGTGGTATTGGTATTTGTTTTCCAAAAATAGAATATCAATCAATTAAGTATTATATATTAATTTAATATACAACGGTGATAAAAATGAAAATAAAAAACATAATTAGATGGTTACCTAATTGGCTCGTATTTTCAATAATAATAACAACAATTATTTCATCATTTGATGGAGTAGTTTTGGCACAGGTACTTTCTTCTATAGCAAATTTTAATCATAACTCAACATTTTTAGAAGTAATGTTTTATGCTGTCAAAAGCTTTTCAGCAATGGCTATTGTGTATTTTTCAATGACTTTAAGAAAAATGTTAATAAATTTAGCAATAAAAAAGCTTAATGTAAAGCTCAAAAGTAATTTTATTTATGGGCAAATTAATACTTCAACTTTTAGTAGTGATACTGCGGATAATGTCTCAAAAATATTTAATGATTTTAAATTGGTTGAAACAGATTACTTTAGTCTGATGTTTGAAGTATTTGCGTCTTTGTTAATGGCATTAATCTCTGGAATTTATATTTTAAGTTTAAGCATACCTATTGGAATTTTGTTTATTTTATTTTCTTTATTACCTATGATAACTCCAAAGATTTTTGGTAAAAAATTAACTGCCACTTCTTCAAAGTGGCAGGAAGATAGTAGTAGATTTTTAAGTAAGGTAACTGATTTATTTAATGGAGCCAATACTATCAAAACTTATTTAGCTGAAAAGTATATGTACAATGATACAGATAAGTATTTAAATGAATCCGAAAATTCTTATTTACTTATGAATAACTGGCAAGCTGTTACTTTTTTTGTCGCTTCAATTCTTTCAGTTGTTAGTTATATTTTACCTATTGGTATTGGCTTGCTTTTAGTTATTCAAAGAAAGATATCTTCTGCAGCTTTGATTGGTATTTTTATGGCTAGTGACAGAGTCGTAGGTCCATTAGGAACAGTTTCAGAGTATCTTAGTAAGATAAAAACTACTCAAGAAATTCGAAAATCTTATAGTGAACATATGATTGAATTTAAAGCTCCTAAAAAAATATCGAAAGATATTAAGCCAAAAATTTGTTTTGAAAATGTTTATTTTACGTACTCAAATGGTAAACAGATTATCAATAATTTGAATTTAAATATTACTTTTGGAGAAAAAATTTTGATTACAGGAGCTTCTGGTGTTGGTAAATCGACAATACTTAATTTGATTCAGGGTTCTATTAAACCAAGTAGCGGAAAAATTTATTTGAGGGAAAAGAATAGTAAAATAAACAATATTCTCGAATCTGGTAGGATTGCTTATATAAGACAAAATCCCAACTTATTTAATGATACTTTGCGTTTTAATCTAACTTTAGGCGAGGATTTCTCAACTAAAGATTGTTTATTTGTTCTTGAAAAAGTAGGATTGATTAATGAACTAGGTAACGATGCTTTAAATAGATATTATGGTGAAAGTGGGAAAAACTTATCTGGTGGACAACGGCAGCGAATCGAAATTGCTAGAGCTCTTCTTTTTAATAAAAAAATTATTTTAATTGATGAAGCAACTTCTAGTTTAGATCCAAAAATGTCGGACAAAATAAATAAAATTATTCAAAATTTAGATTGTACAGTGATTGAGGTTGCTCATTATTATGACGATATTGAATTTAAACATGCACATTTTACACACTATGTACTTGAAAATAAAACTTTAAGATTAAAGGCTCTATAATTATCCTGTTGATGACTTATCCATGTGGTAAGCTGTTAATAGGTTTTTTATTGCATAAAAAAGGAGGACATCTTC
>NZ_JACFRL010000009.1:0-91139 GCF_016100925.1 Lactobacillus sp. W8093
AAGGCCGCACCCCGATTGAATATCGGAATACGGCCTTAGCAAACATGAATTAATGTTAACGTCCAATTCTAGGGGTTAACTTCAATATTGCAGGCTTTTTTATTAACAAATTAGTCTTTGTCAACACTGTCTGGGAATGTAGCTAAACGCTCGCCTTCGCCAAGTTCTTCTTCGATTTCAAGCAAACGGTTGTACTTTTCAACACGTTCTGAACGAGCTGGGGCACCAGTCTTCAATTGACCACCGTTAACAGCAACGGCAAAGTCAGCGATAAATGTGTCACCAGTTTCACCTGAACGGTGAGAAATCATGGTGTTGTATCCGTTCTTACGTGAAAGACGGATAGTTTCCAAAGTTTCAGTAACAGTACCAATTTGGTTTAACTTGATTAATGAAGCGTTACCGGCACCTTCCTTAATAGCTTTAGTCAAAAGCTTAGGGTTGGTACAAATGAAGTCATCCAAAACAATTTGAATTCTGTCTTTGTGGCTTTGAGTAAATTTAATCATGCCGTCAACATCATTTTCATCGTATGGGTCTTCAATTGAAATTAATTCTGGGAACTCGTCAAGTAACTTGTCGTAGTATTGAGCTAATTCTTCATCATTAAATACTTTACCTTCGAAGTGGTACTTGCCGTCTTCTTTGTTGTAGAAGTAAGAAGCAGCACAGTCACACGCAATGGCAATATCTTCACCAGGCTTGTAACCAGCCTTAACGATAGCGTCGTGTAAAGCTTGTAAAGCTTCTTCCGAGTTCTTCATGTTAGGAGCGAAACCACCTTCATCACCAAGGCCAGTTTCGTAACCCATGTCTTCAAGAACCTTCTTCAAAGTGTGGTAAGTGTTAACGATCTTTTCAAAACCATCACGGAATGAAGTCTTTTTAACTGGAGTGATCATGAATTCTTGAACGTCAATACCGTTGTCAGCATGCTCACCACCGTTAATAACGTTGTGGAAAGTTTGAGGCATTTCAAGATCAGTACCACCAAGGTATCTGTATAAAGGTTGGTGACTATCTTTTGCTGCAGCAGCCGCAGTAGCCATTGATACACCCAAGATAGCGTTAGCACCAAGCTTAGCCTTGTTAGGGGTACCATCTAATTCAATCATTACGCGGTCAATGTTTGCCTGATCGTGTGGATCCAAACCTTTTAATGCTTTGGCAATTTCAGTGTTTACGTTTTCAACGGCTTTGGATACGCCCTTGCCGCCAACACGGCTGCCACCATCACGTAATTCAACAGCCTCATTTTCACCAGTCGAAGCACCTGATGGAACTTCAGCTTTACCAACAACACCGTTTGATAAGGTTACAAAAGCCTCAACTGTTGGGTTACCACGTGAATCATAGATTTCCAGTGCATGAACATTTTCAATGACTGATTTTAACATCTAAAAACCTCCTAAATAATAAATGCTGTACTATTTTGTGTAAGTACATACATTAGTGGAGCATAGGCTCCATATCTACATGACAAATTTTAGCCTAAGTTTGTGATTATGTAAACATTTGTAACCGATTTCTAATGTTAAAAAATATTAAAAATAATTTTGTCGCTTTTTTGACAGTTTTGATTTATTATTATGCTATACAATTTTTAAAAAGATTGGTTTATTTCAAAAAGGAATATTAATATGACAAAAGTAAGGTTAATTATAGATTCTGGTTCAAATGACCAGGCAAATAGCAATTTGACTGTCGTTCCTTTGACAATGACTATTTCTGGCAAGGATTTTGTCGATAATGAGAATCTTAACATTGAAGAATTTATTGCCAGTATGGAGAAAAATACGGAAGAAGGTAAAACTTCTTGTCCCAGTATCAACGAATGGCTTGAAGCTTTATCTGGAAGTAAGCGAGCTATCATTATGACCATAACCAGTGGTTTAAGTGGCAGCTTTTCTTCCGCGTTTCAAGCAAAACAAATATATGAAAAAGATCATCCCGACAGCCACGTAATTGTGGTTGATTCCAGAACAGCTGGACCCGAGATTTCGGTTATTCTGCAAGAAATTCAAAAGTTGGTTAATAGTAATGCCCGTTTTGTTGATCTAGAGCAAAAAATTTCAGATTACAAAACCCATACGCATTTGCTCGTTGTATTGAAATCTTTACACAACTTAGCGCTTAATGGACGTGTCAATATGGCTGTAGCCAAAGTGGCCAAAGTCTTAAATATTGATGTAGTAGGGACTGCCAGTGATGAAGGAAAATTAGAGCCACTGGCAAAAGTGCGCGGCATTAAGCGTGCGCTTAAAGAAATCATCAAATTAATGGGTGAAATGAAGTATCAGGGTGGACATGTTATCATTGACCAATGCAAAAACATGAAAGATGCCGAAACTTTAAAAGCAAAAATTTTAGAGCTTTATCCTGAAGCTGCGATAACTATTCGTCCAATGAGGGGATTATGTACCTTTTATGCCGAAGAAGGCAGTCTAATGATCGGTTTTGATGACCTCTAAAGTTTTTTAAGCCAGATTTTATTTGTTCTATAGATAACAGATTAGAAAAATGTAGCTTAAGTCCTAACAGTATAAAGTTAGGACTTATTTTTGTAAGAAAAAGAAAGCGCTTTTGTTACATAGATTGTGAAATGAAATTCATCTTCTAAAGTACTGAACATAGTGCTATAATGAAATTAGATAGCGCTTTCATCACAAACCAAACTGCGCTATCAAGTTTATCTTTATTTAAAATCTATCTTTTAGTTAATGAGAGGTTTTAGTTTAATCATATTAATAAGTTTCGTTGGAGGAATAATAATGGATTTAGTTAAAACAGTCCTTGCGATCATTCCAATCGTGTGGCTGATACTTTCCCTGGGTGTTTTCCACATTCGGGGTGACTTGGCGTGTTTAATCGGCTTTGCATTATCATTAATTCTAAGCATTGTCGGTTTCCACTTTTCGTTTTCAAACAGTATCACAGCAGGAATTGATGGTATAATCATGGCTTTGTGGCCGATAATTTATGTCATCATCTCGGCTCTGTTTATCTACAACATCAGTAGAAAATCAGGCGGAATGGATACAATAATGTCTATGTTAACTTCAATTACCAAGGATATGAGATTCTTAGTATTAATCTTAGCATGGGGATTAGGCGGATTCTTGGAAGCCATTGCCGGTTTCGGTACTGCGGTAGCGATTCCTGCAAGTATTTTAATAATGCTGGGTATGAACCCAATTAAAGCCGCTGTAGTGTGCTTGGTCGCAAATACTGCTCCTACAGCCTTTGGTGCTGTTGGTCTACCAGTAACAACTCTGGCTAAAGTAACAGGACTGGGAGTAACTCAATTAGGTTATTTAATTGCTATACAATTGTTTGTTTTAATGATGTTGGTGCCATTCGTTTTGGTAATGATGACTGAGGGTAAAGGCCTTAAGTCATTCAAAGGCAAAGGTGTATTGGTTTGCACTTTGGTAGCTGGTTTAACTTTCGCAGTACCAGAAATTTTCATTACTAAGTACTTGGGCCCTGAACTACCTTCAATTGTTGGTTCATTAGTTTGTCTGCTATTTTTGGTGATTATTATTAGAGGTTACAGCAAGAAAGATGAAGCAGGATCCTCTAGTGATGAAAAGGAAGAAAAAGCGCAAATTTCTACTGCTGAAAAAATCAAAGCTTGGGTACCATTCATTTTGGTCTTTTGCTTTATTATCTTCACTTCATCAATGTTTCCTGCAATTCATAATGCACTGGCAAGTGTCAAAACTAGTTTCCACTTCTACAATGGTGCAAATGCCAAACCGGTTGACATTGACTGGTTATCATCACCAGGTACTTTAATACTGCTTTCAAGTATCATTGGTGGTGCTATTCAAGGCTTATCATTTAAGGAAATGTTTTCCGTATTAACGAGCACAATCAAACAATTGGTTAAAACAATTATCACTGTTTGTTCTATTGTGGCTTTGTCCAAAGTCATGGGCTACAGCGGAATGATTGACGTTATTGCGGTTAGTCTTGTAACTTTAACTGGTGCATTTTACCCAGTAATTTCACCAATCATCGGTGTACTAGGAATCTTTATTACTGGTAGTGATACATCAGCTAACGTACTCTTTGGTGAATTGCAAGTACAAGCTGCCCATGCACTGAAAGTAAGTCCATATTGGCTGGCAGCAGCTAACATGGTTGGTGCTACCGCTGGTAAGATGCTTTCACCACAAAATATCGCAATCGCGACTGGTGCAACCGGACTTGAAGGTAAAGAAGGGGTTATTCTTAAGAAAGCACTGCCTCACTGTGCATGGTATACTGCAGTATTGTGTATTATCGTGTTTGTTGCCGGTAAAATGTTAAGTTACTTATAATATTGATTAATCTGTAAGTCAAATTTCTCATACTTAAAAACACCTCTGAATTCATAAAAATCAGAGATGTTTTTTGATTAAATAATTAAGAAAAGTAGCTGCTGTGCAATACTAAAGCATAAAACTGCTAGAGAAGTAGCTCCCAAAATGTCTGAAGGAAAGTGAGCTTTAAGACTAATTCGCGATATCACAACCATCAGCCAAATGATAGCTAAAATTAATAACAGCCGATTTCCTAATTGATTGGCAAAAATTTGCCAGATTATTAATGCCATTACCGTGCTGCCTAAAACATGACCGCTCGGAAAGCTATAGCCTTCTTCTAAGTCTGAGTGCAAAATCGGACGTTTTCTACGCATCCATTTTTTTAAAAATATTCCTATTAAATCAGTAAAGCCTAAAGTAAATAGCACCCAAAAAGCAAGTAGATTTTTATTTTTACTAATTAAGAAACTAGCAAGAAATACGTCTAAGACCACTAGTAGTTTAGGATCATTTATAAAGGCTATAATCTGCCAGCCAATCCCATCGTGCTTTCTAATCAGTAGTTTATGGTGAAGCCAATGATCGAATAAGTTAAACCGACGAGAATTTCTGACATTGAAAATAAGTAGCAACAATATGGCTGCAGATAAAATTGCAATCCAGAAGTTAATATTCAAAGTCAAATCCCTACCTATAACTATTACTCGTTTGTATTTTAACAGCAACTTTGTTTGGTATAAAAATAAAAACTTACTCTTGAATAAAACTTAAGAATTGCATTATTAGTAGACTTTTTCGATATAAGTAATAGTTTTAATTAATGATGATAAAGGTAAAATATAACTTAAAATTAAAGCTTGACTTTGATGAAAAACAACTTAAAATTGATGATATCAATGATATGCTGGATTTTGAGGTGAGAAAAATGGCTGATAATAAAACCACTAAACAGGAAACTGTCGGTGAAGCTTTACGTGATATAGCTCATCATGAACATGCTTTTGCTTTAGCTGATAATTCTACTAACCATATTGGTGACCTAGCTGTTTATGGCACACTTTATCTTTTGGCAATTTTACAACCCTATGTGCTTAGATTTGAGTGGATTTTTGTACTTCAAGCTCTAGTAGCAGTAATTAGTTTAGTTCGTTACCAGAACTTTTTAAGAAATAAAATTGCTTGCAAAAAAATGACTCCATTTTTTGTCAATACTAGTTTGATTTCAACAGGAGTTCGTGCATTTGTAGTAGTTAATGCACCTTTGTTTGCCTATAGCCTCTATACTAAGGGGCAGTTCAATGTCTTTATTTCCATTATAGCTGGTCTAGTTGTGGCTATAATTGGGATGTCTTGGCAATATCATTATCTAATTAATCGTCAAGTCATTGACAGACAAGAGCAATCGCCTAAGCAGACTTTTAAAAATGCTACTAAGTTCATTATTAATAGTTGCAGAAAAAATTATATTAGCCGTGGCTATTTGTTTGATATTGTTTGTGCTTTTGTGGTTTGCTCAAACAATATTGCTTATAAAGAATTTATCCTAGTTAAATTTGAAGCTTGGCAATTTGTCTTAATCACCCTTTTAGTAACATTGGGAGCAATCATATTTCAAAAGTTTTTACAAAATAAGGTTGCTGCAAAGGATATCAGTAAAAGCTTTAAATGGGGCTCTTTAATTATGACTGCAATTCGAGGCTATCTGATTATTGCTGCACCATGGATTGCTACATGCTTGTTTGCAGGGAGTGCTATTAATTGGCTTGCCGTGAATTTGGTAGGTTTATTTGTTGCTGTAGTTGCTACAGGATTGCAATATAGATACTTACAAAAAGTTGGAGTCTTTTAAAGATATGCAGCTAAAGAAAAGCCAGTAAAAGAATTTTCTCTTACTGGCTTTTTGTTTGAATAAAGCAGCTCAATAAAATTTGTATTTTCGCGACATTTTAAATAATTAGTTTGAGTAAAAAACAAATTAAGCAAAACAATAAATTAATTTTTATTTTAATTAATCATAAAAAAAAATAAAGTTTGAGACTTTAAATTATTCTTTTATCATATTTGTTTATTGGCTTATTAATTTTTTACAAGTGCGTACTTTTTCTTCTTAATTAGACATTATAGAAAGGTAGTTGTATTTGATTGAAAAAGTTGACAAAATAAACGGTGAATTTTTTTAATTTTACTGATTAATGAATATCATAGTATAAAGAAATTGGTTAGCCAATTTCTTTAATTGATTTGCATTTCTCAGAAAAAACAGTACAATTATCATATCTTTTTTTTGTAATTTTTATGACAATATACATATATTTAATTTTTTTACAAACCTATACAAAATTTAAAGTAAAATTTGTATTTATTATTGTTCCCGAATTAAGTAATGACAAAGAAAATAATTATTAAAGAGATGTAAATACTCTAAATAAAAAAGGCATTGTTCTTAATTGATTTTAGTTAAAAATATAATGAGTGAATGATTTATTATAAAAATTGAAATAGTAAAAAAATTCAATTAAAAAGTTTTATTATATATCAAAGTTCGCAATCATGTTATTAGTTTATATTCTAGGCTAACATTTTTATAGAAGTGAGATTTATAATTTAAATCAACTATGGTGTGTAAAAATTTATGTTAAAATATTAAATTACTTAACTGTATCTTAGTAACGTGTATTATATTATTTTAAAGTTAATTAATTAGTTAATAATTGTAACTTATCAGTTTGATAAATATGAAAATGTGAAAAATTTAACCGATGCTTAAAATAGGTTAATATAGAATAAGTACTTAATAAGGTAGATATGGAAAATATAAAGAAAAGATCTAAAGTACCCTTATTTATTTAAAGTTAACTTATATAATTTGTTAGTGTATAATAAAAAGACTCTTAAATTGATGTGAACCCCAAAATTAGGACACTTTATATTAGCTATTAACTGAGGACTAACTGCCGATATTCAAGCGGAGTTAGTCCTTTTAGTTTGATTTTGATTCTTTTCTGATTGTAATACTCAATGTAGTCTCTGATTGCGTCTTCCAGTTCAGTGAGATTTTTAAACTGCTTTTCAAATCCATAAAACATTTCTCGTTTGAGTATCCCGAAGAAACATTCCATTAACCCATCATCAAGCGAATTGCCCTTGCGTGACATTGATTGGCTAATGCCATGATTTTTAAGCCATGCTTGAAATCTATAATTCTGGTATTGCCAGCCCTGATCGGTGTGGAAGATTAAGCCATTCAAGGCTGGATATTTACGCCAAGCTTGGTTTAACATGTCCATTGTTTGCTTAAGATTAGGACTACGGGAAATAGTATAGGAAACAATCTCTTGGGTGCAGCCGTCAATGATCGGTGATAAGTAAGTCTTTTGCCCATTGAGCTTAAACTCAGTTATATCTGAATACCATTTGTGATTGGGATAAACTGCACTAAAGTTACGTTTAATTAGGTCAGGCTTAATCGGACCTTGGGTACCGCGATAGCTGCTGTATTTGTGCCAGCGTTTACTGACTATGCCGAACAGCTTCAGCTTGTTCATTAGGCGCTGCACCTTTTTATGATTGACTAATAAACCGCGACGCCTAAGCTCTGCAGTAATGCGGCGATAGCCATAGCGGTGCTTGTGTTCTTCATAGATAGCTTTGATTTCAGCCATTATTTCTCGATTACCCCGATCTTTGTCCTTCTTCTTTAAAGTGTAGTAGTAATTACTACGAGATAGATGGGGCAGATTGGGATTGGCATTAATGGTATCAAGAATAAAAGTTACGCTGACTTAACTCAGCAGGGCCGATTTGATAATCATGCCAAAGATGATAGATTTCAATTTTATCTTGTTTAGACAATTTAGACATAAAGATGACCCCCAAATTTGTCCTAAATTTGGGGGTCATATCAAATAAAGTTAGTTTTTTAAAATTGAGAAATATAAACTTACAAATATTAGCTATTTTTTAAAAAGATATATTTTTTGATATAAAGCAATTATTTATTAACAATCTTTGATAAATAGGATAAAATTTTAGTAACAAGGTTTTTATAAATTAATTATGGACTAGAAAAAGGTGATTTTATGTCTCGGATACCACCATTATCTGTTAAAAAACTAAAAAAGATTGACCGTACTGCACAAAAAATTCATTATGATGTTTTTGGAACTTCAGATCATTATGATGATATAGAGAATTATTTAGAGTATCAAGGTATTGATGTAAGATATATTATTAGTGAAGATATTGATGGATACTTAAGATGGGACGATAAGAAGGACTGTCCAGTAATTGCTGTCAGTATTACTGGGAACGCACCAGTTAGGCAAAGATTTACTATGGCACATGAGTTAGGACACCTAATACTTAATTTTGGCTGGAGACTTGGAATCGATCAAAATAATGCTCAAATAATTAATGGTTTTAAGCACAGTAATAAAAAGTTTTTAAATATTCTTTCTTATCGTGGAAAGGAATATACACCCGAAGAACAAGAAGTGGACGAATTTGCTGGGGCCTTTTTAATACCTACAAATAAATTAAGTAAATTAGTTAATGAATTTGTTTCAAACGATGTGAAAGATCCTGAGCAATCAGCAAATCAATTAGCTGTCAAAGTATCTCAGACTTTTAAAGTATCATTACAAACTGCTACACTTAGACTTAGAAATTATTTGAGAGAACTTCAAAATGAATAAATCAAATGAAAAAAAGATTAAAATATTATATAAAGTTTATAATGAAAGTTTGAAAAAAAAGTCAAAAGGTAGTGTTTTATCAAATTCTAAAAATAAAAAAAGTGCAGAAAATAAACATGAAGCTGCCCAAACAGCTTCTATAATTGAAAATGATACAAACAATGATGCAATTGTTAACCAAGCTATAATTAAACTAATTATTTCAATTTCTAATGTTATATCTAGTGATGAGGAAGAAAAAAATAAAATTAAGAAGCCAATCATATGGGGTATGATTATTTATTTCGTTATTATGACAGTTTTCGTTGCAATTGTAATTTTGAATTTTTCCCGTTCAAATACATTAATACGTTTTTTGCTGGGAGGCTTTTTTACAAATATGATAGGATTACTTGTTATTATTTTTAAATACATATTTGCTCCAAGCAAGGATTTGTATAATCTAATGATAAAACTTGAAGATAGATACCAGACTGAAAAATAATAATTTTGTAAATAACGATTTTTAATCGTTATTTTTTGTATAAAATAAAATGTTAGAAAACAATTCGATTAGGTATAATTTTGGGTTTTAAAAAAAATTGATTAAAAACGCTAAAAATAATATTGTTTGTTAAAGACCCTAAAGCATTAAAATAATGATGATAAACTGATGATTCGTATTGATCTTTTAGCAATTATAGTAGGGGATACTTGTTGTTTTTCAAAGAATGGCTTAGTCAGATTATCAATAGAGTATTCTTAGCAGAATTGATAAAATGTGGTAGCAGGTTTTAGAACTAGTTAACAAAGAAATTTTTCTTATCTACACAGTATTAAATGCTTAGAAAGATGAATAATATAGTCGATGGGGATTTAAAATTTGTTTTTACACAATTTTTACTTACAAAACTCCGAGTTATTTATAATTATGTTACGTGTTGTTTAGAGTTAATCGAAAAGCAGATAACGGGTAAAGTTTCAATACATGTTGTTGTGCTATCATTAAAAAACTATTTACCAAAAAATTTGTTTTTTTATCTATAATTAAAGTTTAATGGCAAAAAAAGATTTGACTAATACATTAAATTGTTTAGTATGAAGATAGTTAAGATTTAAAATCAAGGATGCCTTTTTGCAGAACTTATTTCAATAATCTTCATTTTGAACATATCATAGTTAGACCTTGATAATAAATTGAGTAATGCTCAAAGAAATTTGTGATCATTACTTTAAATATGATACTTGAGTATGCTATGGTAACAAATTTAAAGATTGATATAGTAGTTAAAGAAAAATCAAATTAATTCTGAGTCATTGCTAATATTAGAAATCAGTTTGAGTTAATTTGAAAAAATGAAACAATGAAGGTAAAAAAATATAAATTACCATTCATTACTATATAATATATAAACATTAAGATTGATTGTCTTGTTACTGATAAAATTATTTATCATGTTGGCATTAAACTTTAGCGCTAACTAATATTAATTATAATATTTTGCGAAGATGATTAGCAAAATTATAAAAATAGTTATGTTTTGCGGAGTTTAGATTATTTCTTATTACTTTGGCGATCAAGTTAATTTCAAAGGAATGTATTGATTTTCATAACTTTATCAATAAGGAGGGTGCAGTCTATTTTTATAAAAAATTCGAAAATGATATCTAGTAATTACTGATATTACAACATTTTTATTATTGATAGTAATTAATAATTAATTTTAAAGTTAGCAAACATGTTTATATACCATCGAGAACTTTCTCGATAGTATCATCTTGTTGTACTTCATACTCATCAAGCATATACGCATAATTTTTGCAGTAATTGTCATGCTTGAGTGTCCTAAACGTTTTGAAAGGCATATAAATCAATTCGTTTGCTGCTATAATAGCGTATACAAAAGGGCATAACCCTGTTGTATTTGTATTACTTCTAAGAAATCTAAATTCGAATAGTGATTTCTTAGAAGTTTTTTATTTTCAAAAATATTTAAATCTTATTTTTTACTTAAGCCAATTAATTCTATAGTAGACAATATAACTTCTCCAGCAGTTAAATCAGCCGTTACTTTGCTGACTTGACCTTTTTCAGCATTTTTGCCTAATATTTCGTTTAAATTATCATCAGAACCATCTTCCGATATTAAATTACCTCTGCCTTTTATTGGCCGTATGACATATCTTCCGGGTTTAATATCAAGTCCTACTAACCATATACCAGCACTTATTTTTGTTTTATATGTATATTTATCTGGTGTTGGTGTAAAGCTTGTAGACTCTATCCAATCTATCTTGATTTTGTCGTTTTTTACTAAGTTGGTAGTAAAAGAAGTTAACCGATCGCCATTAGCATCGTTTCCTAAAATAACGTTAATAGTGAAATCGCTGTTAGATAAATTACCACTGCCCTTGACAGCTTTAATAACGTATCTGCCTGGCTTGATATCTCTGCCGACTTTATACTTACCAGCACCTAAAGTAACTGCTTTAGCAGTGTTTTTCACTGGTATAAATTTGGAAACCTTTTTGGTAGTATAAGCAGAAAGCTTTTTTCTCTTTTTTATAGGTGATGGCTTTTTAAAATGATGTGTGGTAGTCTTGTATGTTTCATTATGACTTTCGGAATCTTTTGAATTTGAGACAAAGAAACCACAAATTAAAACTAGTATTAACCCCCATACCCACCAACGTTTCACTAACAGCTCCTTTGATGGATTTTTACTTGGCGTTGATGCTTCTTTATAATCTTTGTTATTTTCTAATTTTCTATCACTAATAATTATGTAAATAACAAAGATTATTAGTGCAATTATCCATAATAATTTCATTTGCCTTCTCCCATTATACTTGTAACTATACATTTATAATTTACCATTTTTATAACTGTCTTAAAAGAATAAATTGGTATATGTTTTTCAGTGCTATTGAGCATCATATTCTACATGGAAAGCTTTTCCTATAATTCTTCCAGCTCTTTTTGCATTAAGAATAATAGGGCCATAATCTCTATTCTTTGGTATTTTAATGTGAATAATTTTCTAGAGGGTTCATGGTCAAGGGTTAAATCAAGATATCTATAATGTTTTGCTCGGCAAAAATTGGTTCGCCACAAGTACTATTAACAATATTCAAATGCAATAACCTTTTAATTTAATCAATGGTAGATCATAAATAAAAGAGCAGTTATAGAAACTGCTCTTTTATCTTGAATAATGTATTACTTTAATTAAAAGGTTGCGAACATTTGGCGATCACATAAATTAAAAATGTTGATATACCAAGTTTTAAGACCATATATTTAAGGAGAGTACAGGATTTGAACCTGCGCGCCAAGGAAAACTTGGTTCGCCGGATTTCGAGTCCGGTGCATTACCACTCTGCCAACTCTCCATAACGAATAACATTATACCGTATCTGAAATTTTTTTCAACTTGACATTTATCATAAATCGGTAAAAAGAGTACTTGCTTTGCATTTAGTCAGACTAGTCAAAACTGAGCTTGCTATTTACCGGCTCATAGTCAATCAGTAGTTTTTATAAAGGCAGTCAAAGTAAAAGAATTACCATTATTCCTTTAAATCTCCGATTGTCTTAAGATAAGTTTTGATTTTCTGTTCTACAAATGCAATATTATCATTAATTTTCTTTTCTTCTTCATGTAAATTATCTAGTTGATTGAACAACAAAACCAGCCGTTCAGGAATAGTTTGGTCACCCGCATAGCGCAATTTAGCATATTTTTGCATTTCTTTGATGCTCATACCGGTTTTTTTTAAGCGCGAAATAAAACTAATCCAAGCCACATCTTTTTCGGTATAAAATCTGCGGTTGTTTTTATCACGACTGGGAAAAAGCAGTTTTTGCTTTTCATAATAACGCAGTGTGTCAATTGAAAAGCCACTAAGTTCGGCAAATTGACCAATTGAATATTTCATCTGATTTCCTTCTTTAACAGTATATGATTATATTTTACCATGTCGTAATATTTTTAAAATAGTAGTTGACATGGACTGCACTCCAGCAACTATTCTAATAACTGTTGAAACAAGTTTGCAGAATAAAAAGGAGAGATACTATGAAAAATGATGAACGCTATCAAAAGGGTTTAGCAAATTTAGAAAAAGTTGATCGCGAAGGTGGTAAATCAGTTATTAAATCACTGGCTGGCTTATCTGAAGACGTTGGGCGTTACATTATTGAGTTTGCGTTTGGTGATGTATACGATCGCGGTGTTTTAGATCTAAAGCAAAGAGAAATGATCACCATCACAACTTTGTTAACACAGGGCGATACTGAACCGCAACTGAATGTTCATATCAATGGTGCCTTGAATGTTGGTTTAACGCCGGAAGAAATAATCGAAACTTTTATTCAAACCATTCCTTATGTTGGCTTTCCCAAAGTACTGAATGCGATTACTGTCGCTAAAGAAGTGTTTAAAGACCGCGGAATAGATTTTACAAAAACAAATAAAAATGAATAAGCTCATTCCTGAAACTAGCTGCTACTTTTTAGCAAGCTAGTTTTTAGTTGGCGAAATATTTTATGACTGAAAGGAGTTTGACTTTTTTAATCGTCTAATGTAAGCTAACTTCAATTTAATTTTATATTAATGTTTCAAGATAAAGAGGTGCAAGATGGATAGCTCATTAACTAAACGTGCTGCAGTGATAGACGCAATTCCAACAGTCTTTGGCTACGTTGGTATTGGCATGGCTTTTGGCATTATTGGCAAAGCAAGTGGTTTTTCCACTTTAAATGTCTTTTTGATGTCTGTAATTATATACGCTGGCTCTGCCCAATTCACTACTGTGAGCATGTTGGCTGCGGGCAGTCCTATTGCTTCAATCATTCTGGCTACTTTTTTAGTCAATTCCCGTATGATTTTAATGAGCACCACGGTAGCAAGGTATTTTAAAAAAGATAAGCTGGGTAAGGGCGTTCTGATCGGTACTTTTCTGACAGATGAGAGTTTTGCCTTGAGCATGAATAAGGTTAATTATACCTCCGGCAAAATGACCTTCGATTGGTTTAATACCGCAAATATCGTGTCTTACATAACTTGGTTAATTGCCACTCTAATTGGTTCACTCCTAGGCAGTTTTGTTACTAGTCCAGAGAAATTTGGACTTGATTTTGCTCTTGTAGCCATGTTTATTGGCTTATTATATTTGCAAGTTGTTGGTGATAAAAAGCTCCAGAAACTTTTGCAGATTATTGTCATAGCAATCACTTTTGTTTTGACGTATTTACTGACAATTGTCTTACCAGCAAATATGGTTGTGATAGTGGTAACCCTGATTGGTTGTAGTTTAGGAATGGTGCTTAAGTATGTCTTCTTCTAATTATACGTTGTTAACGATTTTAGGCTGCGGTCTTGCAACCTGGTTATCAAGGGTAATTCCCTTCATTTTGTTAAAAAAATTTTCTTTACCAGAAAAATTGGTTGATTTTCTTTCATTTGTGCCAATTGTGATTATGTCTGCGCTTTGGTTCAGTAATTTGTTGCTCGCAAAACCGGGACACTTACCCCAATTTAATGTGGAGTATGTTTTAGCATCAATTCCAACTTTTGCCGCCGCGATTATTAGTAAATCATTGTTGGTTATTGTGTTAGTGGGGATGGTTTCATTGGCTGTTATCCGCTTAATTTAGCAGTTATTAGGTAAGTTTGTTATAATATCAATACTAAAAAGTATTAGGTTGGAGTCATAGACTTTCAAGAATTAGTTTCAGGTTTGGGTTGCCTGTCTGATTTTTGAAGGTCTTTTTTATGTGGAAAGTAGATTTAAAATGCAATTCTTAGAAACTTTATTTATCATTTTGCTAGCAACACTAATTGGCGGCCAGTTAAGCAGTAGATTAAATTTACCAGCGGTTATAGGTGAACTTCTTGCCGGGATTATAGTAGGCCCGGCAGTATTAAACATTGTGCAACCAAATGACATGATAAAAATCTTTTCTGATTTAGGAGTAATTCTATTAATGTTTTTAGCTGGTTTAGAAAGTGATCTAAAGATATTAGTCAAATTATTACGTCCCAGTTTTTTGGTAGCTGTGTGCGGAATGATAATACCAATCATAGTAGCTTATGCCACTGGCATCTTTTTTCATTTTTCACAATTAGAAAGCATCTTTTTAGGATTAACTTTTGCGGCAACTTCTGTTTCAATTTCGGTGGCTGTTTTGCAGGAAATGGGTCGATTAAACAGCAAAGAGGGGCTGACTATTTTAGGAGCAGCAGTGGTTGATGACTTACTTTCGATTTTATTATTAAGCGTTGCTACAAGCATGATCGGGGCTGCAACCGCAAAAAATAGTGCCGGTTTAAACCTAATATTGGCGATATTCCTGCAAATTCTTTACTTATTTTTGCTGGCTTTTATCAGCGTCAAGATAATACCGCGACTATTTAAGTTAAGTCAAAAAATTACCTTACCAGCTTCGGAGACTCTTATAGCTATGATAGTGATCATTTTAAGTGCTTGGGGAGCAGAAATGGTTGGTCTGAGCAATGTCATTGGGGCATTTTTTACGGGATTGGCTTTAAGCAAAACTCAAACTCAAAAAGCCTTAAAACAAAATTTTACAGCTATTGGTTACAGCAGCTTTATTCCGGTCTTTTTTGTTAGCATTGGCCTAGAAATGAGCATTAAAAGCATTGCCAATGATTTGTTACTGTTTTTGCTTTTAACGGTAGGGAGCATACTTTCAAAATTAATTGGAGCTGGCTTAGGGGCAAAAATAGCTGGTTTTACCAATTCAAACGCTTTTTTGGTCGGAACGGGAATGGTTTCTCGCGGAGAAATGGCTCTGGTAGTTGCACAAATAGGTCTGTCTAATCATTTACTAGCGCCGACAGCTTATTCTACTGTGATTGGAGCTATTATTATGACCACTGTTTTATCACCTTTTTTGTTAAAATGGGCAATTAGCCATAGTAAATAATCCAATTTTAGGTGGCACATTTTTATCAGATAAAAGTTCGATTTCTTTTCCCACATTTCAAGTATGGTATGATTAAAAACATGTTTTCATTCAATTTTGATGGAGGGATAGATTTAAAAAATGAAAATGCAGCTAAATACTGGAATTTTTAAATTGCAATGGTATATCGACCAAATGCGGGGTTGGAGTTTTAAAACTTATATGTTATTGATGTTGGGAATAGGTGTTATTATCGGCACTACTTTTTCATCGTCATTAAACTTGATTTCACTAATTACCATGGTAGCAGCCATATTGGGATTTACTTGCACGCTTGCTATCACGAATGCCAGACCGATTAACGGCATATTGGGGTTAGTTTCAAGTATTATTTATATTATCGTTTCTGTTGCTGCGCAAAATTATGCCAACATTATTTTGCAAGCCATCTATATTTTTCTCTTAGACTTACCAGTTTTGCTCTTGCCGTCTTGGACGAAAAATGCTGAAAAACATATTCGTGGTTTGAATTTTAAAAATTGGGTTTTTAGCTTATTATTTTTCTCTGTTGTTTTAAGCCTGCTTTATTTAATGGATACCCGAATTTTTATTAGTCCCAGACCCTGGATTGATGCCACCGCGGGTGCAGTCGGTATTACTGGTTCGATGCTTTGCATGTTGCATTTTAGAGAGCAATATTATTTTTGGACTATTCAGGGGATTTTAGCAATAATACTTTGGGGAGTAACTGCTTTTCAGGGGGATGCAAATCTGACATTATTTTTGACCTACATTTTGTATCTAAGCAATGATTTATTAGCTTTTACGGATAAGCACACACATTGGTTCCATTAAAAAAGTTCTTCTGTTAGGAAGAACTTTTTATTTTGCTAAATGTTTCTTGACAATTCTGCTTAAAATTTTGGTTGCACCTTTTCCCGCCTTATCATCATAATATGACTGATAACGGGTGTCAGTGTCATAAGCACTGACAATCCCTAAATGTATTTCAGGTGAGTAATTAGGCATAATAATTTGTAGCCATTTCTGATGCTTTTTAAAAATTTCAGCGCTAAGCTCTGCTTCTTTTTCAGGTTCTTTGACTACAGCTTGCAAATCCCTTATTAAGTCGGCTTCTGTCTGTTTCATTAAGTTGTATTTTTCATCTGTAAATTGATCCGCTTTAGTCATTTTTTCCTCCATCATTTTAATCTACTAAATAACTATAGCAATATTAAAAGCGAAAATCATGTGTAAATTGATTTGTCGTTTAAAAATAAACGGCAGATATGCGAGTATTTCCCAAAGTGTACTCAAAAACGGTATAATTAAGTTAAAGGAGAACAAATGATTACTTTTGTATGGGCTGAAGATCAACAACATCAAATTGGTATAGAAGGGCATTTGCCGTGGAATTTGCCCTTGGATTTACACCACTTTAAAGAAATAACTTATGGTCACCAAATAATAATGGGGCGTAAAACTTTCATGAGTCTGCCTAAAATCTTGCCGGGCAGAAAACATATAGTTCTAACAACTAGTAAAGAATTAAAAAGAAAATATCAAAATAACGAAAATGTCGTAATTGTGCAGTCAGAGGCTGAATTACAAGAATGGGTTGAAAAACATAAAAACCAAAATTTATGTGTGATAGGGGGCAATTCGGTTTTTAAAGCTTTAATCAAGCAAGCAGACTACTTGGAAAAAACAGCAATAAAAGCAACTTTCACTGCTGACACTACAATGATTCCAATCAAATATGATGAATTTAATTTGGTTAAAAAAGAAACTCATTACCCTGATGAGCAAAACAAATATTCATTTGACTTTTTAACATATAAGAGAAAGGAGCAATCTAATGAGACGAATATTAACATCTAGTCTAATTTTAATCATCTGTATCCTAACCTTGATAAGCAGTTTTATTTTAGCAGAAAACCTGAATCATAATTATTGGTGGCAAGTAATCGGTATGGGAATAGTTACTTTTGCAGTTGGACGTTTTTATTTTGACCAAGTAAAGTCATACCATGAAAAAGGCAAATAATTTTAATTTTATGGTTGACAGAATAATTTTTAAATGCTAAATTAATAAACAATTAAATAATTAATACATCTTGAAAAGCAGAGTAACTATTACTCAAGTTAATAAAGAGAGCTAACGTTTGGTGAGAGTTAGTTAACGAAGTGTAGTGAACATGGGCTCGAAATGATGACTGCTGGTGATATTTAGCTAGTGGCGGAGTTGCATCCGTTAGAATTGCAAGCTATTGGTAGATAGCTAGTGAGATTTATTACGTGAGTAATAAATAAAATAAAGGTGGTAACACGAAGCACTCGTCCTTATGTTAGGATGAGTGCTTTTTTTATTGAAAAATTGGGAGGTTTTTCAAATGACAAAGAAAAGTCGCAATATAATTATTGGAGTTGTGGTAGCTATAGTTGTAGTAGCTATTGCTTGGTTTAGTTTTGGTAAAAAAGGTGATAATCAAAAGAGCAATCACGTTGTCACTGTGGGTATTGTTAGTGAAACCAAGCCCAAGCAAATTATTTGGCAACATGCTGCTGCTTTGGCAAAGAAAAAGTACGGGGTAACAATTAAAATTAAAAACTTTACTGATTATAACCAACCTAATAAGGCTGTTAAAAGTGGTGATATTGACCTCAACGCTTTTCAACACTATGCCTTTCTTAAAGCCTGGAACAAAGCCAATAAAGGCGGTGTAGTTGCAATTGGTCGGACTGAAATTAACCCAATTAGGTTATACTCCAAGAAGTACCATAAATTAAGTGAGATACCGAAGGGCGCTACGATTGCTGTTCCAAATGACGCAAGTAATGAATCACGTGCATTATTTGTTCTTAAAAATGCCGGTTTAATTAAGTTACGCAAAGGTAAAATTTTAGTTTCTGCTGCAGACGTAATTAAAACCTCTAAGAACATCAAAGTTAAAGAAGTTAGTGCTGATCAATGTGGTCGGGTAATTAATTCTGTTGATGCCGCTGTAGTTAACAATGACTTTGCAGGTCCTGCAGGCTTAGGTAAAAAGCAAACTATCTTCATTGAACCAGTTAATAAAGATTCTTTACAATGGGTAAATATCATTTGTGCAAAGAAAGGTCAGGAAAAGAATAAAGACTATTTAGCTGTAGTAAAGTCATATCAAACAGCTGAAACTAAGCGCTTAGACAAGAAGTTTTATGGTGATATGAGTAAACCAGCTTGGGACGTTAAGTTTTAATGATCGGAGAAGAATGTAATGGGGATTGTTGATTTAGAACATGTTAATGTTGATTTCGCTGACAAAAAAGGAAAAGTTGTACATGCTGTTCACGACGTTAATTTAACGGTAGAAAAGGGTGATATCTATGGCATCGTAGGTTTTTCTGGAGCAGGCAAGTCTACTTTAGTAAGAACTGTTAACTTGTTGCAGAAACCAACTGCCGGAAACATTAGAGTCAATGATACTGATTTTGTCAAAGACGGCAAGCAAGTGATAGCTAATAAAAATTTACAATTAGCGCGTAGAAAGATCGGCATGATTTTTCAAAACTTTAACTTGCTAAATGAAATTAGTGTAGTTGACAACGTGTCCTTTGCCCTAAAGCATTCTGGTCTGAAAGAAAAGGAAATAAAGGAAAAATCACTAAATTTATTGGACCTGGTCGATTTAAAAGAGAAGGCCAACTTTTATCCCGTTCAGCTTTCAGGTGGGCAGCAGCAAAGGGTTGCGATTGCCCGCGCACTTGCAAATGAACCAGATATTCTAATCTCTGATGAGGCTACCAGTGCTCTTGACCCTCAAAATACTGCACAAATTTTATCTTTACTAAAGAAATTACAAAAAGACCTTAATCTGACAATCATTTTAATCACACACGAAATGGGTGCTGTTAAGAAAATTTGCAATAAAGTTGCTTTGATGCAATCTGGTCAAATAATTGAAAAAGGTAACTTGCGTGATGTGGTGCTTCATCCACAAAATGATCTCACTAAAAGTTTTGTTGGTGGCTCTCTTGAGGTCATTAATACGCTTAAGTCACTTAATTTGGACGAACTTAATGATAACGAAGCAATTTACCAATTAGTCTATAGTATGGCAAATGTGACCAAAACCATCATCATTGATTTGTACCGTCAAATTGGCGTTGAAGCAAGTATGTTATATGGTAACGTGGAATTATTAGATGACGAACCAATTGGTACATTGCTAGTTCAAGTTAAAGGCGGCAAAGATAAACAACAAGCAACAGTAGACTTTTTAAGAAAAGAAAAAGTGGCAGTTACTCGACTAAACGAAAAGGGGGACCTATATGAGTAGTTGGTTTAACAGTGTTTTTCCTAATGTGGTGCAATTAGGCTGGTTAGGTGATACCGGCTGGGGTACCAGCATTATTCAAACATTATTTATGACATTTTGGTCTGGTATTTTTGGTGGCATATTAGGATTAATCTTTGGAGTCATTCTAGTTTTAACTAAAAGTGATGGTATTAGACCAAACAAATTCTGGTTTAATATTTGTGACAAAATAGTTTCGATTTTCAGGGCAATCCCATTTATTATCTTGCTGGCATTTATCGCACCAGTCACTCAAAAAATAGTGGGCACTCAGATTGGTGTCAAGGCTGCACTTGTTCCTCTAACTTTGGGAGTTTTCCCTTTTTACGCCCGTCAAGTACAAGTCGCACTTGAAAGTGTTGATCACGGTAAAATTGAAGCTGCTCAAAGTTTAGGAGCTACAATTTGGGACATTATTTTTAATGTCTATATTAATGAAGCAAGATCAGAGCTTGCACGTGTTTCTACAGTTACAATTATCAGTTTAATCGGACTGACAGCAATGGCTGGTGCTATTGGAGCAGGAGGATTAGGTAATACAGCTATTTCATACGGTTACAATAGGTTTAATAATGACGTGACGTTTGTTGCGACAGCTTTAGTCATTATTCTGATATTTATTATTCAGGTGATTGGTGACTTCTTCGCTACCAAATTAAATCATCAAAATCATTAAATATAAAAAACAACGAGCTAAAAACTCGTTGTTTTTTCGTATTTATTAATAGAAATTATTTAACTGCATCCTTTAATGCTTTACCAGGCTTGAATGCTGGTACTTTGGTTGCAGGAATGGTCAAAGTCTTACCAGTTTGTGGGTTTCTACCTTTTCTAGCAGCACGATCACGTACTTCAAAAGAACCAAAACCAATAATTTGTACCTTTTCGCCTTTTGCCAAGTTATCTTTAATTGATTCAATCAAAGCGTCGATAACTTTTTCAGCATCCTTTTGCTTAAGGTCAGTTTTTGCTGCAACTTCTTTAGTAAGTTCAGATTTGTTAATTGAAGCCATAATTCTTCTCTTTTCTATAAAAAATATTACACATTCAATGCTAAAAATAGCCGAGTATTTTCTATACCTAGACCACGTCAAGCATTGTGTCGCTTGATATTCGGCAACTTTTATTATTTTAGCACAGATATAGCTTCCTTCAACAGTAAAACGCTAAATGTTATATTTATTTTTCTTGTTTTAACAGGCGATTGACCATTTGTTGGTAATTCAAATACAAGGGTTTGAAACGAGAATGTTTTTCTTTTTGCCAGGGTTTTGGCTTACCACAAAAATGCAAAATCGAAGTGTTTTTCATAACCCATTCAGTATTAATTTCACCCGTACTTCTTGTCAAGTAAACTGAAAATGCCCTCGCATCATAGTTCCATCTTGTTTCGGGTATTTTTAAAATGTCCTCACCGTACAAGTAATTTAATATATCTTGGTCTGGTAAAATTAAAGTGTCGTGGTGTTCTTCAATTGCCTGTGTAATATCCTCAATATTTATTTTTACACGCATCTGGTCTAAATCCATTAGCATTATTCCTGAATTAAAATACCCAGTTGACGTGCCAAGCCTAATGTTATTAATTGAACTCATAATGTCGGTTAAACCTTCATGTACCGAGGCCGCAAACATTTTACCTTTTAAGTCCAATTGCCATAAAGGGACGATGGAATTAATTACTAATATATCGGGATCTAGATAAATAATGCGGTGCAAATCAGCTGGCAAAATCTTGCTTGATAGTAATCTGAAATACATTTCTTTAGGATAGTCATGCAAGTTGAGCAGGGAATCGGGGAAGCTAATATTTTTATTCATTGTTAGCGTCATTACGTCAATGCCTATCTTTGCCCCAAATTTTTTTAATTTAGTCAAAGAGTGCCGATTGATATTGTCGTAAATCAGCCATACCCGAAAATTTTCATTCAAGTTGTTGAGTTTAAGTGAGTACATCATTACTTCAAGTGGTTTGATATAATTCTGGTCAATAGTGACCAAAATTTCGATTGGTTCTTTTTGCTGCTTTTCCATGGAGTCCTTCCTTTGAAGCGTAAGTTTCAATTTCATTCTTTACTAGTATAAAGCAAAAAAGAAATTATTACCTTATAATATAAGTGGTAAAAGTGTTAATCATTGGTTAAATTAGTTTATGTACAGCCTGTTTTCACTGGCAGACAAGAAATTATTTATTCAAAGTAGTAGAATGTATATAAATAAGTTTTTTTATAATGAGGTGTCAATATGAAGAAAAGACTATTGTTAAGTATAGTTGGAGTTGCTTCTCTGACTATTGGTTTGAGTACGAGCAGACCGGTTTTGGCCGCAGATACAGCTGCAGCTTCTTCAAGTCAAAATCAGACTACTGCTTCAAGCACCAATACAGCTGAAGGAAATACCAATACCAGCACTAATACTGATCAAAATCAGACGAATACAACAGGAGATAAGAATAATACTTCGTCCCCGTCAGATACTAGTAAGGAACCTAACAAGAATACTGCTAATACCAGTAACGCGTTTAAGTATGTTGGTAAAACTGTTAAGTTAAAGAAAAATGCCTATGTTTATAATAATAAAGGTAAAAGAATTAAAAACAAAAAACTAAAAAAGGGAACTATTCTTTCAGTTATTGGTTTTACTACTGTTAAGAATAAGAGTTACTTGCAAATATCAGTCAATGGTAAGAAAAGTAAGAAACAAGAATACATTAAGCCCGGTAATGTGAAACTTTTTAAAGTTGCCAGCTATAAAGTCAAACGGAACGCAAAAGTTTATAATAGCAAAGGCAAGCTTCTGGTAAAAGGCAATAAATATTCTTACGTTAAAAAAGGTAAAACAGTTTATGTATTTAGCGTCAAGAAGGTCAAAGGTAAAAAGTTTGTAGGAATTTCTGATACAGAATTCTTAAAATGGTCTGATTTAGTTCACAAGACCGGTAAAGCGGTTATTAAATAATTTAGTTTTTGTTTTTCTAGGAGGCATACAAATGACTGATCCAGTTTTAAAAAGAGTAGCTGTTAGAAAATATACCAGTGAAAAGGTTGCTCCAGAAGACATCAATAAATTGATTGCTGCTTTTCAGGCTGCTCCATGCGGCATGCATGAGGCAGATGTGATGCAAATGACGGTTGTCGAAGATGAAACCATCTTGTCTAAGATAGAGCAGGTAACAAATAATGCTTGCTATAATGCTCCATTGTTGTTTGTCATTAACGTCAAAAAAGATAGTAGTTTTGGCGAGAGGGATGCCTCAGTAGCGGCAGAGAATTTAATGATTGAAGCTGCAGAGCTAAACTTAGGTTCAGTTTATTTGATGAATGCGGCTTTAGTTCTTAATTCTGCGAGTGATTTGCAAAAAGAATTGCGTATTCCTGCTGGTTTTCAGACATGTGTGATAGTAGCTTGCGGACATGCTGCTGAACAGCCAGATAATAATCGTGCCAATCGGTATCAGGTTATCAGAAAATAACAGGTCTTTTAAAAACAAAATTTTTAAAAAGCTTTAGTTAATCTTTTTTACAAGAAAACTAAAGCTTTTTTGCTATCAAAATATATAATTTTTGCAGACTCAATGGTTTATGCAATCTGTACTTGGTATAATAAATAATGTAAGCGTTACAATTAAATTGTTTTTTCAGTTTGTTTAAGGAGTATAAGTCATGAAGAAAATTATTAATGATCCTGCTAATGTTGTACCAGAAATGGTTGAAGGTATGGTGAGATCCTACCCGCAATATCTTGAAAAAATAAAAGATACTGCAGCGGTTGTAAGAGCAGATAAAGATTCAATGAGCGGCAAAGTCGGCATTGTCAGCGGAGGAGGTTCAGGTCATGAGCCTACTCACGCTGGTTTTGTTGGTAAAGGCATGCTAAGTGCAGCAGTTTGCGGACAAGTCTTTACATCGCCAACCCCAGATCAAATTTATGAAGCAATTAAAGCTGTTGATCAAGGTAAAGGAGTTTTCTTAGTTATTAAGAACTATTCCGGAGATGTCATGAACTTTGATATGGCAAAAGATATGGCTGATATGGATAATATCAAAGTTAAATCAATTGTCGTTGATGATGATATTGCTGTTGAAAATAGTACTTTTACTCAAGGAAGACGCGGTGTTGCAGGCACAATTTTCATGCATAAAATTGTTGGAGCATTAGCTCAAGAAGGTGCTAGCTTAGACGAAATTGATGCCACTGCTAAAAAGGTCTTGCCGAATATTAAGACTATTGCTGTTGCTCTTTCAGCAGCAACCAATCCGGAAACTGGCAAACCAGGTTTTGTTTTAAAAGATGATGAAATTGAATATGGCGTCGGTATTCACTCTGAACCGGGTTATCGTCGTGAAAAAATTAGACCGGCAAAAGATTTAGTCACAGAATTAGTTGGAAAATTGAACGATGAAATGCACTTAGATGGGCACAAAAAATATGCGGTTTTAGTTAATGGCATGGGTGCGACTCCTTTAATGGAACAGTACATCTTTAGTAATGATTTACTTGATAAACTAAATGAGTTTAACGTCAAGCCGGCATTTATGAAAGTCGGTAATTATATGACTTCTTTAGATATGGCTGGTATTTCTCTTACTATTTTTGAATTAGCAGATGAGAAATGGCTGGAATATTTGAATAAGCCGGTTGAAACAATAGCTTGGTAATCACAAAGGAGTTTGTAATATGGGGTTAACTGTTAATAACTTAGTTGAATGGATGAATAATTTTGCCACTAAAATTGAGCAAAATAAACAATATTTAAGTGATCTTGACACTGCAATTGGTGACGGTGATCACGGCTTTAATATGAGCCGCGGTATGAGCGCTGTTAGTCAAAAATTAAGTACGATGCCAGATTCCATTACAGATGCTTTTAAGCAAATTGCTATGACTTTAATTTCTACTGTTGGTGGTGCTTCAGGACCACTTTACGGTACTGCTTTTTTAGAGATGGCTAAAAAAAGCAGCTCCACCAGTGATATCGGTGAATTATTAGAAGCAGCGTTAACTGGAATAAAAAAGCGTGGTGGAGCTGTTCCTGGTGATAAAACTATGGTTGATGTTTGGACAGAATTAGTTCCTGAAGTAAAAGACCATTCTTTAACAGCCGCTAAAATCGATGAAGCAGTAGCTCATACTAAAGAAATGGTGGCTAAAAAAGGGCGGGCATCATATTTAGGAGAAAGATCGAAGGGTCATATTGACCCCGGTTCTCAATCAAGCGGCTATCTTTTTGAGGCATTATTAGAAACTGAGGGCATTTTATGAATTTAGGAATTACACTAGTTTCACACGTCCCAGAAATTACAAAAGGTTTGAACCAGCTCTTAAAGCAAGTAGCTAAAGATGTTCCTATTACGATTGCTGGTGGTACAAATGATCAAGACATCGGTACCAGTATGGATAAAATTTTGCAAGCATTTAGTGATAATCAAGCAAGCGAAATTCTGGCCTTTTATGATTTAGGTAGTGCCAAAATGAATTTGGAACTGGCGCAAGAAATGACTTCTAAGAAAATACATGTGTATGATGTCTCTTTTATTGAAGGAGCATATACGGCAGCAGCTTTAGTAGAAGCTGGAGTTAATCTGTCTGAGATTGAACAGCAACTAGAACCATTAAAAATTAAAAAGTGAGCTCACAATATTTTTTATTGCAGAAAGGGTTTACATTAAACTAATAAAGTAATATATTCTAAATGGGGACAGTTTACTACTAATAATTATTTTGAGACTTTAAAGGGCTCAATAATCATAGTAGGAGATAAAAATGAATAGTAACTTAACAATGCAATTAATGGGTGAGTTTTTCGGAACTATCATCTTAGTATTGCTAGGAGATGGCGTTTGCGCCGGTGTCAATCTAAAAAAGTCAAAAGCTGAAGGCAGCGGCTGGGTCGCAATTTCTTTTGGCTGGGGCTTCGCTGTAACATTTGGCGTGTTCTGTGTCAGTTGGCTTTGTCCAGGGCATTTTAACCCAGCAGTGTCATTAGGTATGGCAATTGCAAATAAATTACCTTGGTCTTCAGTTTTGCCATATATTGTGGCACAAATAGCCGGCGGCTTTATTGGTGGTATCCTAGTTTGGTTGACATACTACCCACATTGGGCAGAAACAACTGACAAAGGTGGAATTTTAGGTTCTTTCGCTACGGAACCGGCAATTAGAAGCTATGGTTGGAATTTCTTTACAGAAATGATTGCAACCTTTGTCTTAGTTTACGGTTTACTCGGATTGACCAATATTAAGTTGGCTCCTGGATTGAATCCACTATTAGCCGGATTTTTGATTACAGCAATCTGTCTTTCCTTGGGAGGACCTACTGGAATCGCTATTAACCCGGCTCGTGACCTTGGTCCAAGACTAGCACATCAATTTATGCCAATAGCTAACAAAGGAGACTCAGATTGGGCTTATAGTTGGGTTCCAGTCTTTGGTCCGTTTCTTGGTGGTACATTAGCTGCATTATTGTTTAATCTTTTATCATAAAGTTCAACTGTAATATCAAAAACTCATGACTGAAAAGTCATGAGTTTTTTTATGCCCAAATTATTGATATTCATCTGGTTTAAAATGTCGCAGAATTTCAATCCCTTTGCGCTGATACTTGTTTGGTATAAAACTCTTTCTCATTGCTATCTGCATGTATGCCCACAATTTTTGACCTGGTTTTAACCGAATGACGTGAATATCAGAAACCTCTTTTAGACTGCTTTCCATGGCAAGAGCAATGCCTACATTGCGTTTAACTAATTCTATCATCATTCTCATTGTAGTAGCAGTGTATGAAATCTGTGGCGTAAAATCGCCCAATTTCCCTTCCTGTTCCAGGCATTCTCTAGTTAAATAGCCTCTTTCGCGAGCCACAAACTTGCGGTTGCGTAAGTCGGATGCATTAATTTGGTGGACATCCCGCCACTTGTCGCTTGTACTGGTAATAATGACTAGTTCAGTTCTTTGCAGGTTATGAATAAAATATTCGGGATCATTAATAGGAACCATCCACGAATATATTGCCACATCTACAGTGCCGTCGGTCAAGTCAGAAAATGCGTTAGCCGATCTTTCGATTCTAGATTCAATTAAATTAGCAATATTTGCTTGATAAAATTTTTGTATAATATCGGCAATGTAAAGGCTACCGGCCTCTCCAGAAAAGGCAAGCCGAATTTTTTTGTCACTGGCATGCATCACATCATAATTGATACTGGCGATATCTTGCAATAGAATTTTTGCTCTTTTATAAAGTAAGTCGCCGGCATCGGTCAAAGTTATTTTACTTTTGCGATTTTTTTGCAATATTAGTGGATCATCGAACTTATCTGCCAACCGCTTCACTGCCATGGAAATTGTGGGCTGGGTAACGTCAAAGAATGCGGCTGTAGTGGTATAGTTACCAGTTTCGACTAATTTACAAAAATATAATAAGTCTTTTTCATTCATGAGTACTTCCTAAATAAATAAAATTTATAAATATATCTGATTAAATTATATTAAATTTAGCTTTAATGTACAATAACAAGTTGCTATAATAACTTTTTGTATTATGAAACCAAAATATTTTTTCAAAAAATTTAATTAGACTTAAAAAGTTGGTCAAGATATATTTACGTTAAGAATAGTTTATAAGAAAGTGATGGTGAAAAATTTGATCTACGATTCAACACTCAAATGGGACGCCGTTTACGACGTAATTGTAGTCGGATTCGGCGGAGCTGGTGCCGGAGCGGCAAGATTTGCGGCAGATAACAATGCGCACGTTCTGCTCATTGACTCAGCTCCCGAAGGTCATGAAGGTGGCAATACCAGGTATGCTGGTGGTGCTTTTGCTTGGAGCGATAATTTTGCTGATCTCCGTGAATATTATAAGCAAACTTATTATCCCTTTAAGTATGATCCAAAAGATTTAGACGCTTTTGTCAATAATGTTTTGAAGATGAAGGAGTACTCTCAAAAATATTTTGGCATTGAAGCACAATATACCGGGAGAAGACCTCAAGGAGAATATCCAGAATACAAGCATGCAGAAACAATGCGCTCACAAAGCATGACTGCTGGTATGTATAATGGCGGATTCTGGAAATTATTACGTAAAAAAGTTTACGAGCGTTTAGACAAAATTGATGTTTGGTTTGAAAGTCCTGCACAACATTTAATTCAGGATCCCAACACTAAAACCATTTTGGGTGTGCAAATTAAACATCAAGGTATAAATAGAAATGTAGCTGCCAGAAATGGTGTAGTTCTATCATGTGGTGGCTTTGAAAATAACCAAGATATGGTTCAAACATTTTTAGGTCAAGGTTCTTTAGCTCCAATTGGTACTTTATATAATCAAGGTAAAGGAATTGATTTGGCTGTTGAAGCTGGCGCTAGACTGTGGCATATGTCCAACTATGATTCACATGGCTTTTCTTTAAGAGAAAGCGCGCCAAGAGAAAAATTTGCCTATATGATCAACTGGAAGAGCTTGTTTAATGGCAGTATTTTCGTTGCTGGCGATGATGGCACCCGGTATTACCGTGAAGACGAAGAAGACCGTCATGGTTACAAATATAACCACGGCAACTGGATTATGCAGCCTAATCAAAATCATCCACATATCATTATGGATCAAAGGCAATTTGAGCAACTAGCCAATGACGATTCAGATAAGGCTGAACAAATTAAAAGCCTGATTACCTATGCCATAAAAGCTGAAACTATTGCCGAATTAGCTGACAAGATTGCCGCACCAAAATTGGCTGAAGCTGTCAGTGATTTTAACTTTTTAGTCAATGAAAAAAAGCGCGATATGTTTTTAAATCGCAAAATTGAAACAATGCGTGCTTTTGGCGCAGGTCCATATTATGCTATCCCAATTTGCCACAACATTCTGCATACACATGGTGGCGCTCGTCGTAATGAAAATTGCGAAGTTTTGGACATGGAGAATAATGTTATTCCTCATTTATATGAAGCCGGTGAATTAGGAGACATTTTTGCTACCAAATATATTGGTGCAAACAGTATTGCTGATTTGTTAATTTCTGGCAAAATTGCAGGAGAAAATGCTGCGTGGCCAAAAAGAAAAATGGCTGAAGTTGATGTAGTTACAGGTGCTTCAAAAAACCCTGATCTAAAATCTGACGCCCATGCTTCTTCAACTGATTTTGAAGCTGGACCTAATCAGGGAATCGGAATTAGTGAAAATGGCATAAATGATGTCCCAATTGTGGTACGCGTCACGATGTCAGGTGATAAGATTTCTCAAATTGAAACACTGCAAGAAAAAGAAACGCCTTATTTGGGAGGCAAAGCAATTCCCGTTCTAACTAATGAAATGATTGAAAAGCAAACTACAGAGGTTGATGCGGTCAGTGGCGCAAGTACAACTAGTGCTGCTTTTAAAGAAGCGGTCAACCAAGCAATTGAGAACGCTGAAAAGCAGTAAAGAAGTGCAAAAATGAAAATCAACGAAAAAACTAAGTGGAATGGTGTGTATGATGTAGTCGTTTTAGGTTTTGGTGGAGCCGGAGGCACGGCAGCTCGTTTTGCGGCAGAAAATGGTGCTCAAGTCTTATTAGTTGACGCTGCTCCTTATGGTCATGAGGGTGGTAACACCCGTTATTCAGCACAGCATGTTGCTATGGCACATGATAGAAAGAAGATTGCTGAATATTATGAGCAGCTGGCAGCGCCATATAATTTTGATCAGAAAACAATGGCTGCTTATCTTGATGGCTTTGTTAATATGCCGCAATATTTTAAAAAGTATTTTGGTATTGATCCTTTTATCTGGTCACGTGATAATCAACCGGGTGACCATTTAGCAAAGAAAAAGAATTTATGTGAGTATCCTGAATATCGCGGCTCTGAAACCTTTGATTTTGCCTTGGTTCATAATCAAGACTTTGATGCTGAATTATGGAAAGTAATTCGTGCTCAAGTCGTCAAAAATGCTGCCAACATTGATGTCTGGCTTAATTCTAAAGCAGAGCATTTATTGCAGGACGAGACAACTGGTGAAATAGCTGGAGTAATTATTAATCGTAACAAGAAACAATATTATATTCATGCTCGCAAAGGAGTAATCGTTGCTACAGGTGGCTTTGAAAATAATAAGCAGATGCAGCAGGATTACCTGCACGTCACTAAATTAACCCCGCTGGGCACTCTCTATAATAAGGGTGACGGAATTAAAATGACTAGTGAAGTTGGAGCAAAAATGTGGCACATGAGCAATTATGAGTCATTAGGCATCGTCCCCAGCTATGTAATTGCTGAAGGTGAAAATGAGCGTGGTCGGCAAGTTAGCGGCTGGCAAAATGTCAAATCAGGTGCGATTTTTGCGGTGGCAGACGACGGCACTCGCTTTATGCGCGAAGATGCTAAATTCAGACATGGTCATATCGCTGAACACGGGGACTATTTATTGCCTCACGCTTACGACAATGCTTGGTTGGTCTTTGATAATCAGCAATATCAAAAATTCGTCTTAGAACAGAAGCAAGGAAAGCTCAAGTACGGTAAGTTCTTTGACAAGGTTGTTAGTGCCGGTTCACTGACTGAATTAGCCCAAAAGATGAATTTACCAGCCGCAAATCTAGAAAATACTGTTTTGCAATTTAACGAGTTTGCCACTAACGGCAAGGATTTGGAATTTGGTCGTGCACCTGAGTCAATGACTAGTTTCGATTTAAAAGATGACGTCCATGCAGTTAAATTGGCTCCCGCAGTGCTTAATACCCAAGGTGGGCCAGAACATGATGAGTTTGCCCGTGTACTTGATGTCAACGATCAACCAATCAAACGCCTCTACACAGCTGGTGAGCTTGGCGGAATGTGCGTCAATCGTTACCAGGGCGGTGGCAACTTAGCTGAATGCTTGATTTTTGGCAAAATTGCTGGAGAAAATGCTGCCAAGTTAGAGCCAATTGAGGATTCGATTAATTTAACGGAGAAATTACCGCGAATTAATGATCTTTTGGATGGAGAAAAGGACGATCAAATTGAGCTGGGACAAAATCAGTTTCTAGGATCTTCTGAAGCAGGTATTGGCGGTAGGATTTTGGTTCGCGTGACCTATTTTGATAATGAAATCAAAAAAATCGAAGTACTAGAAAATCATGAAACGGAAGGAATTGGAGCTGTAGCCATTGACCGTATACCCCAGGAAATGGTAAGCAATAATTCTACGAATGTTGATGCAGTTTCAGGAGCTTCTACCACAACTAATGCTTTAAAGGAAGCCGTGAATGCGGCGATTAAGAAAGCACAAAATAGCTCTAAAGGAGAATAAAGAAATGTTAGATAAAATACAATGGAAAAAGTGGGTTTTGCCACTAGCTATTGGCATTGGCTTATGGCTGCTAACTCCATTAAAACCAGCGGCAATTAACGTTCAAGCTTGGCATCTTTTTGCCATATTTATTGCAACTATAATTGCCTGTGTAACTAAACCATTACCAATGATGGCAACTACAATAATAGCGGTGGTGATTGCTACATTAACTGGTATTTTTAAGATGGAAGAAGTCACCGCCGGTTTTGGTAATTCCACGGCATGGATGGTCGCTATGTGTATGTTTATGGCGGCCGGCTTTATTAAATCGGGTCTTGGTAAAAGAATTGCCTACTTCTTTGTCAAAACTTTTGGCAAGAGAACTTTAGGTTTGGCTTATGCCTTATCCCTAGTGGAGACTGTTCTGGCAGTTGGTATCCCAAGTAACAATGCTCGTGTTAACGGGATTATGTACCCAATTATTGATAACTTATCAAGAGAAATGGGTTCAGATCCTAAAAAGGGAACTGAGCGTGACATGGGTTCATTCCTGGTCTTTACAGAATACGAAGTTAACATCGTTACTTCCACCATGTTTCTAACTGGTTTAGCCGGTAACATGGTGGCATTAGGAATAGCAAAGACCCAAAACGTTACTATTTCCTGGATGCAATGGTTTGTAGCTGCAATCGTACCAGGCATAATTTCCTTAATATTAGTACCTTTTATTCTATATAAAATTTACCCGCCTAAGATCAAAGAAACACCTAATGCTCATGCTTGGGCAGACAAAAAATTACAAGAATTAGGCAAAATGACAGCTGCAGAAAAAATTATGGGTGTGGTTTTTGTCCTGTCAGTTGTATTATGGTTAGTAGGCTCTAAGTTTGGCATTGACGCTACTTTAGTCAGCTTTATTGCAGTTGCATTACTATTGGTATTTGGCGTTATCAATGTTAAGGATATTTTAGGTCAGAGTTTTGCTTGGAACATCTTAACTTGGCTTTCAATTATCATGTTGATGTCTCAAAAATTAATGACTTTGGGCTTTTTCCCTTGGTTCTCAAAGACTTTAGGTAGTGCACTTAATGGTATGAATTGGGTTTTGGTACTGGTAATCTTGTTCTTGGTTTACTTCTACCTCCACTATTTATTTCCAAGTGTTTCTACACAAATTTCTGCTCTATATGCAGGATTTCTCTCAATTGCGATCGGTGCCGGAGTGCCACCTATGATGGCAGCGTTAATGCTAGCTTTAGACGGTTCTTTATACTTGTCAACTTCAAGCTATTCGGCAGGTCCTGCCGCTTTGCTTTCTTCAACAGGCTACGTTTCTAACAAAGATTGGTGGAAACTAAGCGCCATAATTGGTGTTGTACTTAACATTATATGGTTAGGCGGCGGTCTGGTTTGGACTAAAGTTATCGGCATGTGGTAATCAAAAAAGCTTTGAATAGTAGTATTCAAAGCTTTTTTATTTTGCCCGTCAAAGATTTTTATGATGGAACTTGTTACTTCATCTGCTCTAGTTTAGTATTATTACTATACTAATTTAAAAGGAAGATTAAAAATGAATAATTGGGCGGTAATTTCAACGTGGAATATGTCTTATGAGGGCCTAAAAACCTCAGCAGACTTGTTAAAAAAGGTACAGATGCCAAAGACGCAGTTGAAAAACTAATTAATCAGGTTGAATCTAATACCGAGTATACTTCTGTCGGTTATGGCGGGCTGCCCAACGAAAACGGTATCGTGCAAATGGATGCTGCCTTTATGGATGGTAATACACTCGCACAAGGTTCTGTTGCCGCAATTGAAAATGTCAAGCATGCGGTTTCTGTGGCGCGCAAATTGAGTTCAAACAAAACCAATAGTTTTTTAGTAGGTGAAGGTGCTACCAATTACGCGATGAAAAATGGTTTTGAAATGACTAACATGCTTACTACTAATGCCAAGAAAACATGGCGGCAAAAAGTTAAAGAGACTCATGAGCATGATGTTCACCCCTATGCTGGTCACGACACTGTTGGCGCAATCACTTTAGATCAAAAAGGTGCTATTACGGTAGCAACTTCAACATCTGGTTTATTTATGAAGAAAAATGGTCGGATTGGTGATTCTCCTTTATCAGGTTCAGGTTTTTATGCTGACAGTGATATAGGAGCAGCGGCTGCTACCGGTCTTGGTGAAGATATTATGAAAGGTTGTTTATCTTATGAAATTGTGCGGCAAATGTCTGCAGGTAAAAGCCCGCAAGAAGCATGTGACTCAGCTGTTTATTCTTTTTGTAAAAAACTAAAACAACGCTATGGGCAAGTTGGTGAGATTTCATTAATTGCCCTGAACAATAAGGGGGAATGGGGTGTCGCAACTAATGTTGAATTTACTTTTTGTGTTGCTGATAATAAGCACAAAGCCCGGATATTTACAGCTAACCCTGCACCAAATAATAAAACCCGAATTTCAGCTTTTAACTAAGTAATGATAAAATTGTTTGCTTCTGCTATTTTTACTAACTTTTGAGAAAGGAATTTAAATGCTAAAAGAAGCCTGTGTAGAAAATTTTACCGATATTGCCCGTGTAATAAAAAATGGCGCTCAAAGAATAGAATTAAATAATGACTTGGCGTTAGGGGGGACAACACCCACATACGGTGTAATGAAAAAAGCTCTCGCTTATACTAAAAACTGCAATATTCCAGTAGTGGTAATGATTAGGCCGCGTGGTGGCAATTTTGTTTATAGTGCAAGTGAAATTGAGATTATGGCTAGTGATTTAGAAGTAGCAGCCAAATTAGGAGCACAGGGGGTAGCATTTGGCTGCTTAAATTCCCAAAACCATTTAAATAAGTTACAAATGAGACAGCTGCTTAGTTTAGCTCATTCTTTGAACGTTGAAGTAGTCATGCACATGGCTTTTGACGAAATTCCCCAAATAATTCAAAAGGCAGAGCTAAGTTGGTTGGCTGAACAGGGTGTTAAAAGAATTTTGACACATGGCGGTAAGCTGAGCAAACCTATCTTGGCTAATATTTCCCACCTTAAAGAAATTATTTCCTGGGCAAACGGACAGATAGAGATTTTACCCGGTGGTGGTATTACAAGCACAAATTGTGATTTTATTGCTAAAAAATTAAACGTACAACAAGTTCATGGCACAAAAATAGTGGCTTGATTTTTGAAGAAAACTTGACAATGTTTTAATTAAAAACTAAAATACCTTTAATATCTTAAAAGCGATGAAGAGAAAAGTAAGTTTACTGGTAACGTACAGAGAGCTCTGGAGACTGAAATAGAGCCGCAAAAGCAAACTGAAAATCACTTGGAGCTATATGGTGAATTAAAGTAACCATTATTGGTAACACCCATTATTGTGTTAGCGTATCGCATATTGCCGTACGTGAAGTGATTGGTTAAATTAATTTGAGATAATTTGCCAGTAAAAAAGGTGGTACCGTGCCAATTAAAGCACCCTGAATTCATTAAATTCAGGGTGCTTTTTTTATTTAAAATGGCAAAAAATTCACTGGAAGAAAAAATGAGCAATAACAATTTTTATTATAATTGGAGGTTTATGCATGAACGAACTTGAGCAAGATGTTAACCAGCAACCACTAACTTGGAAACAATATTTAGTTGTAGCATCTTTATTATTTGGATTATTTTTTGGAGCAGGAAACCTCATTTTTCCCATTCACTTGGGACAAATGGCGGGTGCAAACTGGCTAGTTGCTACTTTAGGTTTTTTGGTAACTGCTGTCTTATTGCCTTTATTATCGGTTTTGGCTATCAGTGTGACGCATGCCAAAGGCGTATATGACATTGGACTGCCTCTGGGCTCGACATTTGCTTTAGTTTTTATGATCTTAATTCATCTTACTATCGGACCTCTTTTTGGTACACCCCGTACGGCTAGTATTTCTTTTAAAGTAGGAATTGAACCCATGTTGCCGCAGAGCATGGCTCAAATTGGTCTGCTAATTTTTTCAACTATATTTTTTGTATGTGCGTTTGTGGTTGCTTATGAAGAATCAAACATTTTAACCAGCATTGGCAAAGTGCTAAATCCATTATTCTTGTTACTACTATTTATCGTATTTCTGATGGGTTTCTTTTCGCCAATGGGTAGAGCTTCAGCTCAAAAAGTAACTTTAGCATACCAACAGGCTCCCTTTTTTAACGGCTTTCTGCAAGGCTATAATACGATGGATGCGCTGGCTGGATTAGCATTTGGGGTAACCGTTGTGACTGCTGTCAGACAAATGGGCAAAACCACTGCCAAAAGTAATGCTAAAGTCACTGCCAAAGCAGGTATATTGGCAACTTTAACTATTGGTGTCATCTATGTAGCCTTGATCTGGCTGGGTGCAACTACCTTGCAACATTATCGAATTGCTGCTGATGGCGGTACCACTTTCAACCAAATTGTGACATATTATTTGGGCAATGTGGGGCATGCGCTTTTGGCCAGCCTGATTACAGTGACTTGCTTAACTACTGCGGTCGGTTTAATCGCTGCTTTTGCTCAAGATTTTCACCGGAGCTTCCCTAAAGTTAGTTATCATACCTGGTTATTTTTAATGACATTAGCTTCATTTTTGACTGCTAATTTTGGTCTGGACACTATTATTGCCTGGTCAACACCAATGTTGATGTTTCTCTATCCTTTCGCAATGGTCTTAATCCTGCTTTCAATTACTGCGAATTTATTTAACAAAGATAGAGTGGTATATTTCTGGACTGTACTGTTCACACTTGTTCCTGCATTTTTAGATATGATCGCTGCTTTTCCACCTGTAGTAAGCCAAAGTTCGTGGGCACTAGCTTTAAAAGGTGTGCAAATGAAATACTTGCCGTTTGCAGCAATTGGAATGGATTGGATTATTCCAGCCTTGCTAGGTTTAGTAATTGGTTTAGCATGTCATTATGTGGTAACAAGAAAAGTCAAATCTTTACAAAATTAGTTTAAATTAGTGATGTACCATCTAAATATTAACGATGTTTTCAAAATTATAGTTGACATGAAAAAAGGCATTGATTAAAATATCATTAATATTGATAAAGCGATGAAAAGATAAGTAAGTTTGCATGTAGCGTTTTAGAGAGTCCTGTAGCTGAAAATGGACCGTGATGGCAAACTGAAAGTAACTTTGAGCTATATGGTGAATGATTAGTAGCTTATATTGGTGACACCCATTAACGTGTTAGCGTATCGTAATTTTTACCGTACGTGAAGTGACTGTGAGATTTTTTAGCAGAAAAAATATTTACAGTAATATAGGTGGTACCGTGCTGACAGCACCCTTGATTTAATCAAGGGTGCTTTTTTATTACCCTATTATTTATCAAAGTTTTTTATCATATTAATTTGTGTTTGATTTTTTGTTTAGGAGGAATCATGATGGAAGAAATTGAACAAGATGTAAATACCAAACCATTAACTTGGAAACAATATTTAGTTGTTGCTTCTTTGTTATTCGGATTATTTTTTGGTGCTGGTAACTTGATTTTTCCTATTCATTTGGGGCAAATTGCAGGAGCTAATTGGGGGATGGCTACTTTTGGCTTCTTAGTGACTGCAGTTTTATTACCACTTTTAGCTGTGCTCGCAATCAGTGCCAGTCATGCCAAAGGTGTTTACGACATTGGTAAACCGTTAGGTAAAATTTTTGCCCTTGCTTTTATGGTTTTGATTCATTTAACTTTAGGACCATTATTTGCAACGCCGCGGACTGCAAGTATTTCGTTTTCAGTTGGTTTGCAACCGGTCTTGCCCAAATCTGTGGCGAAACCGGCATTACTGGTGTTTTCTGCAATCTTTTTTATATTGGCGTTTATTATTTCATACCAGCAATCCACCATTTTGGATAGTATAGGTCGTATTCTAAATCCCTTATTTTTGTTGTTGCTGTTTTCCGTCTTTTTGTTAGCAGCTTTTTCACCTATGGGTGCGGCAAAGCAGCAAAACGTAACTGCTGCTTACCAAACTGCTCCATTTTTTAATGGCTTTTTAGAAGGCTATAACACGATGGATGCATTAGCGGGCTTAGCTTTCGGTTATACAATCGTTTCTGCTGTCAGACAACTGGGAAAAACTTCGGCTAAAAGCAACGCTGAAGTTACAGCTAGGGCAGGAGTCATTGCGACCAGTGCTATAGGAGTAATTTATGTGGGCTTAATTTGGCTAGGAGCAACTACTTTAAACCATTTTAAAGTTTCAGCAGAAGGCGGCACTGTTTTTAATCAAATCGTGACTTATTATTTAGGTAACTTTGGTCATGCTTTGCTGGCTACATTGGTTACCTTAACCTGTTTAACTACTGCAGTTGGCTTGATTGCAGCGTTTGCCCAAGATTTTCACCGTAGTTTTAATAAAATCAGCTATCATGGTTGGTTGACAATAATGACGCTCGTTTCCTTTATTACTGCTAATTTTGGTCTAGATACTATTATTTCGTGGTCAACACCAATGCTGATGTTTTTATATCCTATAGCAATGGTCTTGATTATTTTATCTATTTCCGGCTCTCTTTTTGACCGTGATCCAATTGTCTATTTCTGGGGGATCGCTTTAACCTTCATTCCAGCTATTTTGGATATGATCGCTTCTTTTCCCGCTGTTGTTAGCAAGCAGCCCTGGGCACTGCAGTTAAAATCATTTCAAATGCGCTTTTTACCCTTTGCAGATATCGGAATGGACTGGGTATTTCCAGCTATTGTGGGCTTGGCAATAGGTTTTGCATTCCATTTTTATCACGCAGCCAAAAACAAATAGATCAACATATAGTTCATATTATTAAAGCTAATTTTTTGACACCATCTGTTTATAAAAGTAGATTAAACTAAAGAGCAAAATTTGGTTTAAATAGATGGGACTGAGCAATTTGAACAATATGGATATGAACGACAATCATAATATGAATCATTCAATGAATAACAATGATTCATCCATGCAAATGGGTGGCCATGATATGATGATGCATGGCGGGCACATGATGCATATGGGCAATTTGAAGAAAAAGTTCTGGGTTTCTGTGATTTTATCTTTACCGATTATATTTTTATCACCAGCGATGGGAGTCCATTTGCCTTTTCAATTCTCTTTTCCGGGTTCTGAATGGGTAGTGGTGATCTTCGCAACTGTGCTGTATTTCTACGGCGGAGAGCCTTTCTTATCCGGGGCGTACTATGAAATAAAAGATAAAAAGCCCGAAATGATGACCCTTATTTCCTTGGGTATCACTACGGCTTATATTTATAGTCTGTATGCTTTTGTAAAAAATGATTTGCTAAACAGTAAAGTTCATGTGATGGATTTTTTCTGGGAGCTGGCAACATTAATTTTAATTATGCTTTTAGGACATTGGATAGAAATGACATCTGTCATGAATGCCAATAGTTCTGTTCATGATTTAGCAAAACTTTTACCTGATAAAGTTCACGTACAATCGGGTGATCAAGTTAAAGATACGGCAATCAATGATGTACAAAAAGATGCAGTTATATTGGTAAAAGCTGGTGAAAGTATTCCATTAGACGGTGTCATCATCACCGGTTCAAGCCAAGTTAATGAATCATTAGTGACTGGTGAATCACGCGAAATTACTCGTAAAAAAGGTGATAAAGTAATTGGCGGCTCTATTAATGGTTCTGGCACATTAACTATCAAGGTCACCAATTCAGCTAATTCAGGCTTTTTAGCAAACGTCAATAAACTTGTCGAGTCTTCACAAATGAATAAGTCAAAATTACAAAATTTGGCTGATCGAGTTTCAAGCTGGCTGTTTTACGCCGCGTTAATTTTCGGTATTATTGCTCTAATTGTCTGGACTAGTTTGCGGGGAATAGCAGGTGGGCTAGAACGGATGGTTACCGTTTTAGTAATTGCTTGTCCGCATGCTTTAGGGTTGGCAATTCCGCTGGTAAATGCTAAGAGTACCTCAATCGGTGCTAAAAATGGCTTATTGATCAGAAATCGCAACGTGATCAGCGTCAGCTCTAAAATTAATTATTTGCTTTTAGATAAAACTGGCACTCTGACGGAAGGCAAGTTTCAAGTGCGCAAATGTGACAGCTTGAATAAGTCGTACAGTGCAGATGAAGTAATTAAACTGATCGCTTCACTTGAGCAAGATTCTAATCACCCGATTGCGCAAAGCATTTTACAGTTTGCTAAGGAAAAAAATATTGAGCTCTATCCATTGTCAAATAGTAAAACACTTGACGGCAAAGGTGTTGCTGGAACTTTAAACAGTAAAGATTACCAGTTAGTAAATGAAAAAACAGCTAGAAGTATTGTCAATAATTTTCCGCAAGTTGATGCTTTAAACTATACCTCGAGTTACTTGATTGCGGGCAATGAACTTTTAGGTTACGTTGCCGTGGGGGATGAAATTAAGACTAACGCTGCTGAACTAATTAAACAAATTAAAGCTTTGAATATCACGCCCGTGATGCTAACTGGGGATAATGAAAATGTTGCCCAAAACATTGCCCAAAAACTTGGAATTACAGAAGTTCACTCAGGTTTAATGCCGCAAGACAAGCAAAAAATTGTGGCTGAATTACAAGATAAAGGTCAAAAGGTAATGATGGTCGGTGACGGTATCAATGATGCCCCTAGCTTGGCTAAAGCTGATATTGGTGTAGCCATTGGTGCAGGTACTGATGTTGCGGTGGATTCAGCTGACGTGGTCTTAGTTAATAGTGAACCACTGGATATCATTAGTTTTTTGAAACTAGCGCAGCATACCCAAAGAAAAACTGTCCAAAATTTATGGTGGGGTGCTGGCTACAATATTGTGGCACTACCACTTGCTGCTGGTATCCTAGCTCCATGGGGGATTTTACTTTCCCCAGCAGTCGGTGCGATCTTAATGTCACTCTCAACTGTAATAGTAGCTATTAATGCTGAAACACTAAAAATATAAAGATTTAATTAGGGCACTCAATAAGAGTGCTTTTTTGCTAAAATAAAATAAATTTTAAAATTTTAAAATGATAGCCCTTTTATTTTAAAATATTGAAAATAAAACTAAAAATCTGTATTATGAGTGCAAGAGAATATTACTGCTTTTAATAGCTAAAATACTAACATTTGAAAAGGAGATTTAGTATGAGTAAAGAAGAATACCGTGTTGAAAGTGATACAATTGGCCCTGTTAAAATTCCTAAAGACGCACTGTGGGGTCCTCAAACTGAAAGAAGTCGTAACAATTTTCCCAGTGGTGAATTAATGCCGCTTGCAATTATTCGTGCTTTTTTACATTTAAAAAAAGCTGCAGCTGAATCGAATGTAGAAGTCGGCGATGAACCAGTAGAAAAAGGGCAAGCTATTGTGGAAGCGATTGATCAACTATTAAAATTAGATGATCATGAATTGCGTCAAGATTTTCCTTTACACGTATTACAAACCGGCTCTGGTACTCAAAGCAATATGAACGTTAACGAAGTAGTAGCTAACCTAGCTAACAAGATGCATCCCAATTTGGATATTTTACCCAATGATGACGTTAACAGAGGACAATCTTCAAACGATACATATCCCACAGCAATGAATATTGTTGCAGTTGAAGCTTTAGATAAGCTTGAACCTGCCGTGCAACACTTAATTGACGAACTCAAAATTAAGCAGGACAAGTATTGGAAAACCGTCAAAGTTGGCCGTACTCATTTACAAGATGCTACTCCGATAACTTTCGGTCAAGAGGTTTCTGGCTATATTTCAGCTTTAAAACATGATTTATCTTATATCAAAGAACTTAAGCCGACATTATATGAACTAGCAATTGGTGGTACTGCTGTTGGGACAGGCCTCAATGCTGCACCGGGAATGACTGTCAAAATTGCTGACAAACTGTCTCAAGTCTATGGCCATGATTTTAAAGTTAATACCAATAAGTTTTGGGGGTTAGCTCACCATTCTGGCATAGATGTTGTCCATGGTGCTTTAAAAACCTTGGCTGCTGACATGTTCAAGATAGCTCAGGATATAAGATTCTTAGCATCAGGTCCCAGAGCAGGCTATCACGAACTTAATATCCCCGCTAATGAACCAGGTTCTTCGATTATGCCTGGCAAAGTAAATCCTACACAGGCTGAAGCGGTAACAATGGCCGCTGCGAAAGTCTTTGGCAATGACACTACAATTACTTTTGCCTGCTCACAAGGAAATTTTGAAATGAATGTCTACAAAACAGTTATGATCACCGCTTTTTTAGATTCATGTGATATTTTAACTGGAACTATTACAGGCTTTGCTGATAAAATGATTGCTGGTTTGACTGTTAATGCTACAAAAATGGACGATCTGCTTGAGAGTTCTTTGATGACAGTGACTGCCTTGTCACCTCATATTGGCTATCACGCAGCTGCTAAGATTGCACAGACTGCGGATAAAGAAGGAACAACGCTTAAAGAAGCAGCCCTCAAAAGTGGCAAATTAACTGAAAAGGAATATGATGAATGGATGGATTACATGGAGATGACCAATATATCTCAGACTAATCCTGAAAAATAAATCTTTTAAATTTCTGTAGAGGAGAAATCAATGGGTAAATTTGTTTTTACGCCTAATAAGGCTTCTGAAATACAAGAAAATTACGACGCAATTATAATCGGTGCAGGTGGTGCCGGCTTAACTGCAGCTATTCAGGCTCATGAATTAGGACTGAATGTTGCTGTCTTTGAAAAGAATTCTGATTTAGGTGGAAACACAAACAGGGCTTCTTCTGGAATGAATGCTTCTGAAAGTCTTGTTCAAATACAACAGGGAATTATAGATGATAAAGAAGATTTTTACCGTGAAACTCTCAAGGGTGGAGGAATGATGAATGACCGTGAACTTCTACGCTATTTTGTCGATCATTCTGCTCTTGCAATAGATTGGCTAAAAGATCACGGTATAGAGCTAACTAATTTAACTATTACTGGTGGAATGAGCAAAAAGAGAGCTCACCGTCCTGCTTCAATGGCACCGGTAGGTAATTATTTAGTAACTGGAGCTTTAAAGCAAATACAAGAAGATAAAATACCTGTTTTTAATAATGCAAAAGTAACTAAGCTTTTACAAGATAACAAACAGCAAGTAACTGGTGTTCAGGTTGATACTCTGAATGGACAAGTAAAAGTGAGTGCAAGCGCTATTCTTTTAGCTTCAGGTGGCTTTGGTTCATCTAAAGAATTAATCAAAAAATATCGTCCTGACCTTGTAAATTATAAGACTACTAATCAGCCCGGTGCTACTGGCGATGGTTTAAAGCTTGCTAGTCAAATTGATGCACAGCTGGAGCAAATGGACTTTATTCAAGTACATCCAACTGCACAAACTGATAGTGACCACGTCTACTTGATAGGAGAAGGCTTAAGAGGAGAAGGAGCTATCCTAGTTAACAAATCTGGTAAAAGATTCGTCAACGAGTTAAGTACACGTAAAATTGTTTCTGACGCAATTAGCAACTTAAATGAAAACGGCGCTTTTTTGATTTTCGATCAAGGTATTAGAAATAACTTTACTGCTGTTGAATTTTATGATCACGTAGGATTGGTTAGTCATGGAGAATCAATTTCTGATCTAGCTCAAAATATTGGTGTCACAGCTTCCAACTTGAACGAAACTATTACTAATTGGAATGAGTCTGTCACAAATAAAACAGATAAAGAATTTGGCAGATCAACGGGAATGGAGCATAAAATTGCGCAGGGACCATTCTTTGCAATTCATATTAACCCGGCCATTCACTATACTATGGGTGGTATCCATATAAGTCCCCAAACCGAAGTTTATGATACAGATGGCAACATAATTAAAGGCCTCTATGCTGCGGGAGAAGTTTCAGGTGGATTACATGGAAATAACCGAATTGGTGGCAACTCGATTGCTGAAACAGTCATTTTTGGTAGGCAAGCAGGAATACAAATGAGCAAGTTCGTCAAAAACCAATAACTATAATTTAACTAAATTAGTGTTTGAAAAAGAATTGTCAGCCATTGGCAATATTGTTAGGTATTTTGCTAGATTCCACTTTTGTAAGCTGTGGTTTTGCACTGATGTGTCTATTAAAATTATAGCTTTATATAAATAAGATTATATTTAATAAATTTTAAGTTCTTTGTCGTTTAGCAACGGCGAAGGGCTTTTTTTATTACTTTAGGTTCCTATATAAACGCTATTTCGAAAATACTAATTTTTACCTTATCGACAAACCGAATTTTAAATATGGGAGACTGCTTTTATTTTTTAAAAATTAAAAAAATAAATTATTTATTTTAAATATTGCAAATAGCAGAGATAAAATTTATAATATTGATGTAAGTGATTACATTTTTAAAAAATTCGAAAGGAAATGACTTAATGAATAAAAAAGTATTATTGGTTGGAGACGGAGCTGTAGGTTCAACTTTTGCAAACGATTTGCTACAACATACTAGTGTTGACGAGTTAGTAATCTGTGATGTGGTCAAAAAACGTCCGGTGGGAGATTCAATGGATTTGGAAGATATACTGCCTTTCACAGGCGAGTGTAATATTCATTCCGGTGAATACTCCGACGCAAAAGATGCTGCTGTGGTTGTGATTACAGCAGGCGTTCCTCGCAAGCCAGGAGAAAGTCGGCTTGATCTTGTGAATAAAAATGTTAGCATCTTGAAAAGTATCATTCAACCAGTAGTCGAATCTGGCTTTGATGGTATTTTCCTAGTTTCTGCTAATCCAGTTGATATATTGACAACTTTAACCCAAAAACTATCCGGCTTTCCTAAAAATAAAGTAATAGGTACGGGAACTTCGCTTGACACTGCTCGTTTAAAAGTAGACTTAGCTAAGAGATTAAATGTTCCTGTAGCTGAAATTAATTCTATGGTATTAGGCGAACATGGTGATACATCTTTTGAAAATTTTGATGAATCAACTGTTAGCGGTAAATCTCTAAAAGAATTTGCTAATATTGATGATCATATTCTGAATCAAGTGGAACTGAATATTCGTCAAAAAGGTGGAAAAATCATTGAAAATAAAGGTGCAACATTTTACGGCATTGCGATGATGTTAACGCAAATTGTTACTGCAATATTGACTAATCGTTCAATTGCTTTGCCTTTATCTGCACCAATTAATGGTGAGTATGGTATTAAGAGCAATCTTTATTTAGGCACTCCTGCAGTAATCGACGGGTCTGGAGTCAGTCAGGTGATTGAAACTGAACTTTCAGAACCTGAAAAGGCAAAGATGGTGAACTCGGCTACCAAAATGCAGGAAGTGCTAGATAATATCACTTTAGATTAATTAAAAAGAAGGCATAAATAATGCAGGTTGGAAAAAGAATTTTTTTACAAAGGAATCTTCCGCAAAAGGAATTAATTGCTGCATATAAAAAGCTGCCCTCATCAAATGTAGCTGACTGTATGAATAGGACAGGTGCAATGGCGCCCAGAATTAGACTGATGTCGCACCCACATGAAGAAATGTGTGGTCCGGCGTTCACAGTTCATAATCGTCCCGGTGATAACTTAACTATTTATGCGGCTTTAAAGTATTGCCACGAAGGCGACGTGGTTGTCATTGATAATGAAAATGACAATACTAGGGCGGTTATTGGTGAAGTAATGATGACATGGCTGCGCGATCAAAGACATGTAGCTGGTGTAGTTGTTGACGGACCTATACGAGACAGTGATAGTTTAAGCAACTGGGATTTGCCTATTTATGCTGTAAGTACAACTCCGGACGGTCCCTACAAGGAAGGTCCAGGAGAAATAAATGTACCGGTTTCTTGTGGTAACGTCAGTGTTAACCCCGGTGACGTCATTTTAGGTGACGCTGACGGTGTTATCAAAATCGCTTTGGAAGAAGCATCTGAATTGTTGCCGATTGTTCAGGAATTTCATGAAAAAGATGAAGCAAAAGCTGCTAGTTTTCATGATGGTTCAGGAAATATAGATTGGCTTGATGAGGAATTAAAGAATAAGAATTATGAAATTATCGACGATTTTTATCGTCCGGAAAATTAAAAATTATAGGTAATTACTATGAAAACACTTGAAAAAGTTAATTATAAGGGCTTTATTTTACCTTTAGTGATTGGCGTTATCCTTTGGTGCATCACGCCTTTGCGTCCGGCTGGCTTGTCTGCTCCCGCATGGGAGATGTTTGCCGTTTTTGTAGCAACTATTGTTGGCTGTATTACAAAGCCTTTGCCCATAGGCGGTACTACTTTGATTGGACTGATAGTGACAGTTTTAGTTGGTTTAGCTCCAATCAAAGATGTTGTAGATCCAAAAACTGGTAAAGTAACCACTGGTATTCTTAGCGCCTTTAGTAATTCTGCTTCTTGGCTAATTGCTATGGCTTTTATCATGGCATATGGTATTAGCAAAACTGGTTTAGGTAATCGGATAGCGTATTGGATGATTAAAAAATTTGGTAAGAAGTCCATTGGTATCGGCTATGCAATTACCGGTTTGGAATTAGTTTTAGGAGCTTTAATACCATCAAACAGTGCACGTACAGGTGGTGTAGTTTGGCCGGTGACTGAATCAATCTCTAAAGATTATGATTCTCATCCTAACGATCCTTCAAGAAAGAAAATCGGAGCATATCTTAGTTTTACCGCCTTCCATGCCAACATTCTGTCAACTGCTCTGTTTATTACAGGTGCTGCTCCTAATATGGTTGCTTCTCAAATGGCGGCACAGAAAAATTATAATATGACCTGGATCAGCTGGTTTACAGCAGCAATAGTTCCTGTTCTAGTTGCAACTATTATTATTCCGGTTGTGATTTATAAAATTTTTCCTCCAGAAATTAAAGAAACTCCCAATGCTAAAAAATGGGCCAGTGACCGTTTAGCAAAAATGGGACCAGTGACAAAGCCTGAAATGATTATGTCAATAGTATTTTTGCTGGCTATTATTTTATGGGTTTTATCCGGAATCTTCAAAATTCCTCAATTAGATTCTACTTTTGTAGCTTTTTTGGCTGTCGGCTTGTTGCTGCTAACAGGCGTCTTAACTATGAAAGATGCTTTAAACCAAACTGGAGCTTGGAACATTCTAATTTGGCTGTCGATTTTAATATTTATGGCAAGTAAACTTATTTCCTTTGGCTTCATTGATTGGTTCTCCAAGACTATTCAGACTAGTCTTCACGGAATAAGCTGGCAAATAGTTTTAGCTGTTTTAGTGATATTGATGTTTTACACCCACTACTTCTTTGCCAGTGGTACTGCACATATGACAGCATTATACCTGCCATTTTTATCTGTTGCTGTTGCTACAGGAGCTCCATTAGGATTATCAGCCATGCTCTTGGCGTTTACCGGGGCAATTAATGCTTCAACCACTCATTACGCTAACGGACCGGCCTCTATATTAGCTACAACTGGTTACATTAAGCAGAGTGAATGGTGGAAATATAACTTTATTTTAGGAATTCTCTATTTACTGATTTTCGGCGTAATAGGCACTTTATGGATGAAAGTTATTGGAATTTGGTAAATGCTTAAGGCAAACAATTTTATAACTAATGATGGTATTCGAATAACTTATTACGATACATTAAAAAGTGGTCAGCCTATTTTAGCTGTTCCTGGCATAGGTAGTTCTGCAACATTATGGCAAGAGGCTGTAAAGCTTTTCACAGAAGATTACCGCTTTATCATAATTGATCCTCGAAATCAGGGACGTTCTCAAAGAACGTTTAAGGGGCAACGTATTAGTCGCCATGCAGCTGATTTAGCTGAGCTCATTAGCAGATTAGATTTACAAAATATTATTGCTGTTGGTAATTCCATGGGAGCCGCAAACATTTGGGCTTATGTTTCACTATTCGGCTTTCAAAGATTGCAGGCAATTGTTGACTTAGATCAACCTCCCAAAATGATTCAAGACAGCACCTGGCACTATGGGTTTAAAGATCTAACTTGGAAAAATTATCCGGATTATTTAAAGGCAGATCTGGGCAATGGTATTTTTGCTCATATCAATGATGAGATGTTTAAAAAGGCCAAAATTGAAGCCCAAAAATATCCGTATAATGCTGAAGAAAATTATCTTTGTCGAATAGATCATGCTGAGCAGGATTGGCGGGACATTTTAATTAGCTTGAAAGTTCCTATGCTCGTTTTAGCAGGACAAAATTCACCCTTTTTTGATTATCATTTTGCCTATGCTATGAGGGAATTAAATCCTAAAATTTACACAGGAATAATAGCAAACTGTGGTCACTTAATTCAGGCGGAACAGCCTTTGAAAATGTATCAAGAAATTATGAAATTTTTGCAAGAATTTTAGCTAAAGTGAGAACCAAATAAATGGATAAGACTATAGACCTTAATTTAACTTTTCCGGACACGAAGGCCAGATGGGAAAATTTCTTAATTAATCGGGGTATTACAGATTTCAGCTCCCGCGAAGTTGCCGTCCTCGATCATACTGTTGGTTTAATAGATGAAGATGGCCATTTGGTTGGAACTGGTAGTATTGCGGGCAAAGTTCTTAAATATATAGCTGTGTCAAATGATAATTCTGTTCACGGGGCACGTTTTAATCAAATAGTTTCGGCTCTGCAAGAATACCTTTTTAGTCAGAAAATTTATCATTCATTCGTATTTACCAAAGCAAAATATTCTTCTAGTTTCGCCCATTTAGGTTTTAATGAATTGGCTCATACTGCTACTGCGGCCTTTTTAGAAAGTGGAACACCAAGTATTCAAGACTTTTTAGCAAAAATACCTAGAATTGAAAACCAAAATCAAAAAGAAGTTGCAGCAATTGTTATGAATGCTAATCCATTTACTTTGGGCCACCAAAAGTTAGTACAACTGGCAAGTAGTGAAAATGATTTAGTTTATGTTTTTGTAGTAGCTACAGATGCTTCTTTATTTAAAACATCAGAAAGAATAGATTTGGTAAAAAAAGGAACTGCCAACTTTAAAAACGTGGTGGTAGTTAGTGGTGGAGATTACCTAGTTTCACGCTCGACATTTCCAGCTTATTTTTTAAAGTCACCTGATGAACTAATTACAACGCAAACGGAGATTGACGCTTTAATTTTTAAAAATATTATTGCACCAAAATTAACTATTAAGAAACGTTATCTGGGTACTGAGCCATTTTCAAGGACAACTAATTTTTATAATCAAAGTTTACAAAAAATACTTAGTCCCAGTATTGCTGTTAAAATCGTGCAACGTTTTCGTGATAACGAAAAAATAATAACGGCAACTAGTGTGCGCCAATTGATCAAAAATAGTGATTTAAAAGATATTTCCACTCTAGTTCCACCAACTACAATGAATTTTATAAATGAAAATTATCAAATTTTACAAGAAAGAATCAAGAAAGGAATGAACATTGATGGAAATTAAAACTGTTGGAGTAGCAGGAACACTAGAATCTTCAGATATTCAGATAATGATCTCTGCTGGTCAAAATGGGATTGAAGTTGATCTGGATTCAGAGGTAGCTAAATCATACGGTGATCAAATTAAAAAAGTGATAACTGAAACACTTAATAAATTTGGTATTACTAGCGCAAAAGTTAAGGCTACTGACAAAGGAGCGCTCGACTGCGTGATTGCTGCAAGAACATTAGCAGCTGCTCAAAGAGCAACTGAAACTACTGATGCACCAAGATTGGAGGTATTGCAATAAATGACTTATGTTAAAAATCGTTTGCGTCGAACAATGATGTTTGTACCAGGTAATAATCCTGCAATGGTTAAAGACGCTGGCATTTATGGAGCGGACTCTATTATGCTGGATTTAGAAGATGCAGTTTCATTAACTGAAAAAGACGCAGCCAGAATGTTAGTATTTAAGGCTATTAAAACAGTTGACTTTGGCGGTGCTGAAATAGTCGTTAGAATTAATGGTCAAGACACTCCCTTTTATGACCAAGATGTCAAAGCTATGGTTCGCGCTGGAGTAGATGTTATTCGTCTTCCTAAAACTGAATCGGCCGCTATGATTAAAAAATTAGTGGCGGATATGGAAAAAGCGGAAGAAGAATACGGTATTCAAAAAGGCTCTATTGGTGTTATGGCAGCGATTGAGAGTGCAAAAGGTGTTCTCAATGCTCCAGAAATTGCAACTGCAACCCCGTTAATGATGGGCTTAGCTGTTTCCGGTGAAGACTATACTGCCGATATGCACACACACCGTTATCCAGATGGGCGTGAACTTGAATTTGCCCGCAACATGGTCTTGCAAGCCGCTAGAGCAGCCGATGTTTATGCCTTCGATACTGTATTTTCAAATATGAATGATACTGAAGGATTCTACCGCGAAACAAAATATATTTATGAACTTGGTTATGATGGCAAGTCTTTAGTTAATCCAAGACAAATACCTATGGTTAACAAGGTATTTAACCCTACTAAAGAAGAAATTGAAAATGCTCTTTCTGTCCAAAATGCTATTCAAGAAGCAAAGGCAAAAGGCTCAGGCGTTATTTCAATGAACGGTAAAATGGTCGACAAACCAGTTGTTGAGAAGGCTAACCGTGTTATTGAAACAGCTAAAGCATCGAATTTAATTGATGAGGAGGGTAATTACATTGGAGAATAAAGTAAAACGCAATTTGCCTGATGATTTGATGACAAAAATGAATCTTAAACCATTCGAATCTGTGGAAATAGGTAATCCTGAAGTAAAAAGAGTGGCTCCTAAAGTACAAGTTACTACGGGCGAATCAAAAGTGGTGGATTCTTTAGAAGATGTTATTAAGAAAACTCTAAAAGATGGTATGACTATTTCGTTCCACCATCATTTTAGAAATGGTGATTTTGCTTTTAATAAAGTAATGAATTTAATTATTAAAATGGGTTATCAAAACTTAACTTTAGCTCCATCTTCCTTAACTGGTGTTATGAATGACACTGTAATTGAAGCAATAAAAAAGGGTGTCATTACCAATATCACATCCTCTGGAATGAGAGGTAGTTTAGGTGATTTTGTTTCCCATGGTGGTCTGGAAAACCCAGTAATTTTCCGTTCTCATGGCAATAGGGCCCGTTCTATTGAAGAAGGGGAAATCAAAATTGACGTGGCATTTTTAGGAGTCCCAAATGCTGACCCGGCTGGTAATGCCAATGGTCAAGAAGGGGACGCAGTTTTTGGATCCTTAGGCTATGCTTTGGTTGATGCCCAATATGCGGACAAAGTTGTTCTACTCACAGATAATATTGTTGATTATCCGAATACGCCTGCCTCAATTAAACAAACTCAAGTCGATTATGTTGTGCAGGTTGATCAAATTGGTGATGCTGATAAGATTGGTTCAGGGGCAACTCGTTTCACCAAAGATCCTAAAGAACTGAAAATTGCACAAACTGTTAATCAGGTAATTACAAATTCACCATATTATAAACAAGGATTTTCTTTCCAAACCGGATCTGGTGGAGCTGCGTTGGCAGTGACCAGATACCTAAGAGAATCTATGCTAAAGGATGGGATTAAGGCATCATTCGCGCTAGGCGGTATAACTAAGCCTACGACTGATCTTCTTGAGGAAGGCCTGGTCAAGAAAATCATGGATGTTCAGGACTTTGACAAGGGTGCTGCAGCTTCAATGGCCCAAAATAAAAACCAACAGGAAATTGATGCTTCCTGGTACGCTGATCCTCATAATAAAGGAGCTGTAGTAAATAACTTAGATGTGGCTATTCTTTCAGCTTTGCAAATTGACACCAATTTTAACGTTAACGTAATGACAGGCTCCGATGGTGTTATTCGTGGTGCTATTGGTGGTCACCAGGATGCGGCTGCAGCAAAAATGACTATTATCACTGCTCCGCTAGTACGTGGACGCAATGCTACAGTAGTACCAGAAGTGGAAACAGTTGTTACACCAGGAGATTCAATTGATGTTTTAGTGACCGAAAGAGGAATTGCGATTAATCCCCGCCGTAAAGACTTAATAGCTGCTTTTGCTAAAGTTCCTGAGCTCAATATTGTTGACATCAAAGAACTGCAAGAAATGGCGCAAAAACAGGTTGGAATTCCCAAGCCTCTAGAATATACTGATCGTGTTGTTGCTTTAATTCAATATCGGGATGGCACTATTATTGATACAATTAAGCAAGTAAAAGATTAACTAATTATTTTAATAAAGTGTGAGAATGAGGCTAAGACTTGTTCTCACACTTTTTAGTTATAATATAAAAATAGAAAGAAGATGATAAAATGGTAAAAACAATATTTGCTGAAGGAGAACCACAGAGTATTACAGAGGTATTAGCAAATAAAGATGAAAGAGCAGAGTTGCAACAAACAACATTTCAAAAGTTTCCTGAATGTACGCTACTGGATGTTAAATTAAACATTCCTGGCCCTATCAAAAACAATCACTATTTAAAAGAAATTTTTGCTTCAGGTATTCTAAATTTGGAAGAAATTTTGCAAAATAGCCAGTTACCTTTTACTTTGTATAAACATTGGGAGAGAGCTACAGGTTCAGAAAATTTTTATCTTGTTAATGCTGATTATCGTTCCGTTAAACAAAAGGCAGTTGAATTTGAGAATAAGCAAAAAATTAATCGGTTATTTGATGCCGATGTATTAATTAGAAAACAAAAACAGGCAATATCCCGCAAAGATCTAGGCTTGCCTGTTCGCAAATGCTTTTTATGTTCAAAACCTGCTAAAGAATGCGCTCGTTCAAGAACACATTCAGTTGCAGATCTGCAAAATTATATTACTAGCTTATATAATGAGAAGTTCTGTAAAAAATCCGCCAATTAAAGTGCTTCGTTTTTGCGTAGAACTCTTTCAGCTATACCTGAAGTGGTTATTAAATGTGTTATTACGCCAGATCTGAGAGCCCCCAAAAGCGCATCTTCCTTAAACCGGTTTTTAACAATTACAAATCGATCAGGAACTGCTAAAATGTCTGAAAGACTGATGCCAGATATGTGGGGCTCAATAGGGCTATAAAAGCGACCTTTAATATCATACGGTCTGCCAAAAATAATCCCTGCTAACTGATTTTTTTTAATCCCTGTAAACAGCTTATCAGCGTAATGATCCATAAAAAATTGTCCAGATTCCAGCGATTGCATGGTACCGATGCTTGCAAACACCAGGTCAAGTTTTGAAAAATACTTTTCAATATATTGATAATAGGGCTCTTGCTGAATTTTTTTGACTAGTCCCGGATCAATGGCATAAAGAGGAGCGGGAAAAGTTAGACTTTTTGCATTAAATTTGTCAGCAGCATGTTGAATAAGTGGCTGCTTGCGTTTGCTAGCATTAACCACCTGACCCAATAGTTGAACAAATGTCAGGTCAGGGCGAGTTTCTGTTGAAAAATCATCAATAATATCCCTTAAAAGTGTTCCCCAAGTAAGACCAACAACATTGGCAGACGTAATATAATTTTGAATTTGTTTTGCCGCAAAATTGACAATCATTTCATTGTCTTGGTTTTTAGTGTCTTTTTCTTCTAAAATATAAACTTCTTTCAGATCAAAAAGGCTTTGGAATTTGCGTTCCAAATTTTGTGCTCGTTTGGGGCTTTGATAAATGCTAATCTTAACAATCCCTTTATTTTCAGCTTCTTCAATTGCCTTGGCTATCAGATAACGGGAAAGGTTATACTTCTTTGAGATTTCAGCAATATTCAGTTTGCTCAAGAAGTAGTCATGTGCAATATTTGCAAGCTGTTCATCTGTTAATAATGTCATTTATTTATTCCTATTCTGTCTACTTGGTATTTGTTTTAATTATATTAGAAAAAGCGCTTTATTACTATGACCAAAACAATATTTTAAAAGATAATAATTCTCAAAGGGAGTGTTATTGTCTAAATATTCTTTTATTCTAGCAAATCACCAAATTTGGCATTAGTTACTTTTTGCAAATCCTGCGGTTTTAAAAAAACGCTCCGGCCAACTTTACCACTCGAAACTGCAATTTCAGGTTCTTGCAGCATACTTTTATCAAGAAAAATAGGAATGTGGTGTTTAAAGTAAATCCCAATCGGAGTATTTGCACCATGAACATAGCCAGTTGTTTTTGCTAAATCTTTTAAAGGAAGCATTTCACACTTTTTATTTCCTGAAATTTTGGCCAATTTTTTCAAGCTTAAATGTTCAGTCACGGGGATTACACCAACAACAGTTGGAATTTTATTGCCAGAACACACGAGTGTTTTATAGACCAAATGTTCATTCTCGTTTAAAATGGATGTATCCATTTGGGCTACACCACCTGAATCTTCATGTGTAGCAAATTCTGCTTGTCGGTATGGAATCTTATCTCTATCCAATATTTTTTCTACTAGTGTTTTTTCAATCTTATTTTTCTTTTTTGACATTAATATCACCTTTTTAATGATAGCATTGATAAAAAGGAAAATAAAAAGGGAGTTAAAAAAATAATGAAATTATTAATTATTAAAATTGAAACCAGCCATGAAGTTGAAGATGCTTTAAATATATACAGTCAAGATGTATTGCACTGTTTAGGGACTGAATCACGCAAACGCTCTGATTTTGAGCAGGCTGGCTGGGAATCAGACTCCACGATTGTTAACCTCAGTGAGATAAACGACTTACCACAAGATTTACAATTTTTAGCATATTTTGATATTGAACAAGATAAAGCTGAACTGGTTGAAAAGTACCAGAAGAAATTAGCTGAGTTAAAAAGTTATGGCTTGCAAATTGGCAAAGCAAAAATAACCACTTCTTATATTAAAGACGAAGACTGGAACACAGTTTGGCAAAAATTTTATCATGTCATAAACTTTTCGCGGCATCTGGCAATTGTGCCAGAATGGGAAGATTATCAACCAGCTTTTAAAGATCAGCAGTTAATCAAACTTGATCCTGGTTTGGCATTTGGCACTGGCACACATAAGACAACGCAAATAGCATTAATGGGACTAGAACAAGCACTAACTGAGCCAAAAGCTGTCTGTGACGTGGGGACAGGTTCTGGTATTTTGGCCATTGCTTCTTCTTTATTGGGAGCCAGTTCTGTTGTGGCTACCGATATCTCGGATGAAGCTGTCACAGCGGCAAAAGAGAATATCGCTCTTAATCATTTGGCAAATATCAAGGTGGAAAAGGCTAGTTTGCTTAATGGTGTAGAAGGAAAATATGACATTATTATTGCTAATATTTTGGCGGAAATTCTGCTTGCGCTAATTCCTGAATTAAATGAACACTTAAATACAGGTGGTAAAGTGATTTTTTCGGGAATAGATTATACTCAGCTGGATAAAATCAAAGCCGCTTTGACAAAGCATGATTTTAAAATTGATTTGACAATCGAGCATGGGCGCTGGGTTGGATTAATTATAGAAAGAAAAGATAACTAAAAAGAGTTATAATAGATAATTAAATTAGTAAGGAATTAGTAAGTTGCTTGATAAACTAAAAAACATACCTTTAATTAGCAAATTAAATAGTTATAAGGTAATGCCAGTAATATGGTGGAGCATTTTAGTTGTTATCTTACCCCTTATTTTCAGTCTATTAAGAATAGGGACTATTTGGCGGGTAGGATTACTTTTTATACTCCTTAACAGTATAATCAGCTATCATATTGGTAAGTTGATTAAAACAATTAATCTTAAACATTACTGGCTGCTATTTATGCCAGGCTGTTTTTGCCTAATTGTTTTATTCAAATATGCTAATTATAACTTTTTATTTGGACTAATTTATCTTATTTTAGAGATTTTTGGTGTAATGGATAACCAAATATACGGGTAATATTAGAAGGGTCGGTTTATATGTCTAAGTACATTGAGATGACGCACGAGCAGGTGATAGATACCTGCAAGAAGTATATGAACGATAAGCAAATTGCTTTTGTTGAAGAAGCTTACGAATTTGCTAAAAATGCGCACAGTGAGCAAAAGAGAGCTTCCGGACAGCCTTATATTGTTCATCCCACTCAAGTTGCTGGAACTCTTGCCAAATTAAGTCTTGACCCTGATACTATAGCGGCAGGTTTTTTACATGATACTGTTGAAGATACACCAGTAACTAATGATGATATCAAAGAAAAGTTTGGTAAAGATGTAGCTTTTATTGTTGATGGCGTAACAAAACTAAATAAATATCAGTATAAGTCACACCAAGAATTTTTAGCTGAAAATCACAGGAAAATGTTGATCGCAATGGCTAAAGATATCCGTGTGATTATGGTCAAGTTGGCTGATAGACTGCACAATATGCATACTTTAGAACATTTGCGTCCTGATAAGCAGCGCCGAATTGCATCTGAAACAATGGATATTTATGCGCCTTTGGCGGATCGCTTAGGTATTGGTACGATCAAATGGGAACTTGAAGACATGAGTTTTCATTATTTGAACCCTAAAGCATATTATCGCATTGTTAATTTAATGAGTCTTAAACGTAGTCAAAGAGAAAATTATATCCAAGATGCAATTAAGACACTTAAAGACAGTTTAGATAGCTTAGGTATTAAATACGAGATATATGGTCGGCCAAAGCATATTTATTCCATTTACAAAAAAATGGTCAATAAGCATAAAGACTTTAATGAAATTTATGACTTGTTAGCCGTACGCGTGATAGTCAAAACGGTGAAAGATTGCTATGCGGTTTTAGGTGCTGTTCATACTAAATGGAAACCAATGCCAGGTCGTTTTAAAGATTATATTGCTGTACCTAAAGTAAATGGTTACCAGTCACTCCATACTACGATTATTGGCCCCGGAGGTCGACCGCTGGAAATTCAGATTAGAACTGAACAAATGCATGAAGTGGCTGAATACGGTGTGGCTGCCCACTGGGCTTATAAAAGAGGTAATTTCAAGGGCGTAGAGCAGACTAGCTCTAATGAAAAATTGGACATGGTCCGTGAAATTTTAGAATTAAAAGATGAAACTTCAGACGCCGATGAATTTATGAAAAGCGTTAAGAGTGAAATCTTTTCAGATCGGGTTTATGTCTTTACGCCTAAGGGTGAAGTTTACGAATTGCCCAAAGGCTCAGTGACTCTTGATTTTGCTTATGAAATTCATACTCAAGTCGGTAGTCATTCGGTTGGAGCCAAGGTAAATGGTAAATTGGTACCATTGGATTATAAACTTAAAAATGGCGACGTAATTGAAATCATGACCCAATCTAATGCCAGTCCTTCTCGTGATTGGGTGGACATGGTCAAAACTTCACGCGCCCGCAATAAAATTCGCCGTTACTTTAGAAACCAAGATCGTGACCACAGCATTGAGCAGGGTGAACAAATGGTTGCGGAGAAGCTCCGCGATCAAGGTCTTGCTCCTAAAGAGTTTATGTCAAAAGAGCATATTGAGCCGCTTTTAGACCAGCTAAATTACCACAACGCTGATGAAATGTATGCTTCAATTGGTTTCGGTGATCTTTCAGCTATTGGCGTGGTTAACAGATTAACAGCAGACTTGCGGCGTGAAGATGAAAGAAAAAAGCAAAAGCAGCTTGAAGAAGAAATATTAAATTCAGGTCAGAAATCTGTTTCGGAGCCTCAACCCCATAAAAAAGATTCTAAGGCAATGAAGATTAAGCACAAAAATGGGGTTATGATTCAAGGAATTAGTGACTTGATGCTTCATTTGGCTAAATGTTGTAACCCTGTTCCGGGCGACGAAATTGTGGGCTATGTGACTAAAGGACGAGGCGTTACAATTCATCGTGCAGATTGTCGCAATATAGTCAATAATGACGAAAGCAAGGGCAGGTTGATCGAAGTTCAGTGGGAAAACGTTGAAGAAAATAGTGCCCAAGCTTTTAACGCTAACATTGAAGTTTTTGGCTATAACAGAGGAAAACTGTTGACTGATGTCATTACCAAATTAAACACATTAACTCCTAATATCAATAATATTTCTGGTAAGGTTAATGAGGATAATATTGCTCACATTTACGCCACAGTAGCTGTTAATAATTCGGCGCAATTAGATGGTATTTTAACTAAGTTACGCGATATTCCGGATATATATCAAACAAGGAGAGCAGATAATTAATGCGGATTGTCATTCAAAGAGTAAATCATGCCAGCGTCAATATTGCTGGCAAGGTAGTAGGAGAAATTAACAAGGGATTGCTGCTTTTAGTCGGTTTAAAAGACGGAGACGATTCTGATGTGGTCAAAAAGGCGGCTGCAAAAATAGCCAAAATGCGCATTTTTGAAGATGAAGATGGCAAAACCAATTTGGCAATTAAAGATGTTGGCGGACAAATATTAAGCGTGAGCCAATTTACCTTGTTAGCTGATACTAAAAAAGGCAATAGACCAAGTTTCATTAAAGCTATGAAACCGCCAAAGTCTCAGGAATTATGGCAAGATTTTAACCAAGAACTCGTCAAACTAGGCTTAACAGTTGAAACTGGTGAATTTGGGGCTGATATGAAAGTAGATTTACAAAATGATGGACCATTCACGATAGTACTTGATTTGTAAAAAATAAGCCGCAATGCTAGTATAGGTTGACTTTTTGTCTTGAAAACTATAAGCTAAAAAAAGAATTATCAATGACAAAGACTGAAGTTTAGTATTTTTTATACAGAGACCGCTAATTACGCTGAAAAGGCGGAAAAAACTAACTGTGACCCCTTTACCAGATAATATTCGCTTCGCGAGCGTTATTCGCAGCAGGTAAAAGGTGGTACCGTGCTAATTCAGAGCGCCCTTGATTTATTCAAGGACGTTTTTTAATTAAAAGGATGATTAAATGAGAGTGCAAAGACCCAAAGGAACAGTTGACATTTTGCCAGATGAATCTGGTTCATGGGAAAAAGTAGAGCAGATTCTGCGTGATTTTTTTAAGCAGGCAAATTACCGGGAAATTCGGACACCAAGTTTTGAAAACTATAATGTTTTTTCACGTTCAAGCGGTGAAACGTCTGATGTAGTCGAAAAAGAAATGTATGATTTTAACGATAAAGGCGGCAGGCACATCGCTTTACGTCCTGAAGGGACTGCTGGCGTCGTTCGTGCTTATGTTGAAGATAAGCTCTATGCACCAGAGGTAGCCAAGCCGTTAAATGTTTATTACATAGAATCAACATTTCGTTATGAAAGACCTCAAGCTGGACGTCAACGGGAATTTCACCAAATTGGCATTGAAAGTTTCGGCTCAGCTAATCCGTTAGCAGATGTAGAAACAATAGTTTTAGCTCATGATCTTTTAGCCAAACTGGGTGTTAAGAACTACGAGTTGCACATTAACACTTTGGGTAATGCTCAGGTGCGCCAAGATTATCATGATGCATTGGTAAATTATTTTATGCCCGTTAGAGATCAACTTTCAGATGACTCTAAGAGACGTTTAGAGAAAAACCCTTTGCGTATTTTGGATTCTAAAGATGAACAAGATAAGAAGTTTTTGCCAAATGCACCTAAGATAGTTGATTATCTGGATGAAGAATCAAAGGGAAACTTTGATCAGATATTGACGATGCTTGATAAACTGGATATTAAATATGTGATTGATAATGATCTCGTTCGCGGCCTTGATTATTATACGGGTGTAATTTTTGAATTTATGGTCGAAGATAAAAGCATTTGGGAATCAGCATCAACCATTTTAGGTGGTGGACGCTATGATAATTTGGTTGAAGAATTTGACGGACCAAAAACTCCAGCTGTTGGTTTCGGTATAGGAGAAGAACGCTTAATGCTTGTCTTGCACAAGCAAAATCCTGCACTTTTTGAAGATCAAGGAATCGACTTCTTTATCACAAATATTGGTGAAGAAGCAGCAATAAAAGCAGTTGAAATTGCTCGTTTACTTCGCAGTCAGGGCTTGAAAGTGCAATACGATGTTGACCAGAAGAAATTGAAAGCACAATTTAAAAAAGCTGATAGAGCTGAAGCAAAATACGTGATCACATTGGGTGCCAAAGAAATGGCGACAGGAATACTGAATGTCAAAAGGCTTGCTGATGCAAAAACATTTAAGTTAGAATTAACTGATCTTGAAAATATGACTGCTGTCATGAAAAAATTGAAGGAATAATAAAATGGAACAAATGGAAAAAAGAACTGATTACTGTGGCAACATCACGACCGCTTACCTTAATCAAGAAGTAAATCTCTATGGTTGGGTTCAACGTGTACGTAATTTGGGTAACCTAGTATTCATTGATTTGCGCGATCGTGAAGGTATTGTTCAGGTAGTAGTAAATCATGACTCTGGTCAAAGCTTAATGGCAATGGCTGATTCTCTGGGAAACGAATATGTTATCCAAGTTAAGGGTAAGGTGGTTAAGCGTTCTAGCATTAATCCTGATATGAAAACGGGCGAAGTCGAAGTTGATGCTAAAGAAATCATAATTCTAAATAAATCGCAAAACCCTCCTTTTGAAATAAAAGATAATGTTGAAATAGCCGAACAGACCAGGCTAAAATACCGTTACTTAGATTTACGCAGGCCTGCATTACAAAAAGCAATTATTTTGCGTTCAAAAATATTACGCGCAACACATGAATTTTTTGATCAAAATGGTTTTATTGACATCGAGACTCCTATTTTAGGTAAGTCCTCCCCAGAAGGTGCCCGTGACTATTTAGTACCTTCAAGAATTTATCCAGGCAGCTTTTATGCTTTGCCACAATCACCGCAGCTTTTTAAGCAACTATTGATGGGTGCTGGCTTTGATAAATATTATCAATTAGCAAGATGCTTCCGTGATGAAGATTTGCGTGGTGACAGACAACCGGAATTTACTCAAATTGATATGGAAACTTCTTTTACTGATGAACAACAAGTACAAGATTATACCGAGGGCTTGCTGAAGAAAATCATGAAAGATGTCATGAATATTGATTTGAAAACACCAATTGCTCGTATATCTTGGACTGACGCTATGAATAAATATGGTACTGACAAGCCTGATACCCGGTTTGGAATGCTTATTCATGATTTAAGCAGCATTTTTAAAGACAGTGACTTCAAAGTCTTCTCTGGAGCAATCGCAGATGGCGGCTTTGTTAAAGGTATCGCGGTCAAAGATGGGGCAAACAAGTATTCTCGTAAGCAAATTGAGCAAAAACAAGACTATATCAAACGCTACCATGCAAAGGGCTTGGCCTGGGTCAAGTATGAAGATGGTGAATTTTCTGGACCTGTTTCCCGCTTTTTAACTGCTGAAAACAAGTCTGCTTTAATCGCTGAATTTGGTTTGCAGGGTGGAGAATTACTAGTATTTATTGCCGACAAATGGAAAGTCTGCTGTGATTCTCTTGATCATTTAAGACGGGAATTTGCAAAAGAAACCGCCATTATTCCTCAACATGAATTTGACTTTGTATGGGTAGTTGATTGGCCATTATTTGAATATGATGAGGGCTTTGGCAGATGGATTGCGGCGCACCATCCGTTTACAATGCCTGATGATGAAGGGATTAAATTACTAGATACTGATCCGCATAAGGCTCACGCCCGTAGTTATGATATAGTTATGAACGGGGATGAGCTTGGAGGTGGTTCTATTCGTATTCATAAGCGTTCCATTCAAGAAAAAATGCTTAAAGCACTGGGCTTTTCGAAAAAACGTGCTTATGAACAATTTGGCTACCTGCTTGACGCTCTAGACATGGGCTTTCCACCACACGCTGGTCTTGCTATTGGCCTTGATCGGTTTGCAATGCTTTTGGCTGAAAAAGATAATATTCGCGATGTTTTAGCCTTTCCGAAAAATGCCAACGCCTCAGAGCCGATGATGCATGCTCCAGCACCAGTGTCTGACCAACAACTTTCAGACTTGGGTATTGAAGTTGAAGAACAATATCAGGATAGTGTTGCCAAGATTGAAAACAATTTGAAGATTCAAGCTGAAAAAGATGCAGCAAGAAATACTACTTGGGATTAAAAATTGGCAAAATAAAAAAAGAAGCACGAAGTGTAAGTACTTCTGCTTCTTTTTTTCCATTTTACTATTTAATTATTGGTCAATATTTGTAGATAAAGGAGTAATGGATGACAGATAAATTTCATCGCGCGTTTGGTTGTTATGGTATTATTGGCAATTCAAACAGTTTAGTTGTAATTAAAAAGAATGGTGGCCCCTATATTAATCGCTTCGATCTGCCTGGAGGCAGTTTAGAAGACGGTGAAAAACTGCTCGAAGCTGTGAAAAGAGAAGTAAACGAAGAAACGGGGTTAGTCGTAGAGGATTGCGCTCAAATTGGCGTAACATCATTTGAATATCCCTGGGATTATCAGCAATGGCATTTCAACCAACATATTTGTGTTTTTTACCGCATCAATGAGGTTAAAGGTAACATAAAAACTGAAGTAGAGCAGTTTACTGGTCAAGATTCTTTAGGAGCACTTTCAGTTCCATAAAACAAATTGACTATTGCAAATTCTTCACCTTTAGTACTAAAAGCAAAAGAATTTTTATTAGAACCAGCTTCATTTGATTTAACCGACCAAACTTTTAAAACGTGGCAGGTTTTAGATAAACCAGTTTTTTAACAAAAAAAGCGACTAAGTTTTTACTTAATCGCTTTTTCGTTAAACTACTTTAAATCTTGTAAAAATGCTAATGCCTCTGCGTAGTTAGGCTCATTAGTTAATTCAGAAATTAATTCTCGGTATAAAACTTTCTTGTTTGTATCAACAATCCAAATGCTTCTAGAGTCAAATTTGGTATCTGCAATAAATAAGCCCATATTTTTACCAAAATCAAATTCTTCATCAGATAAAAGCTTCATTTTAGTAACATCTTCAGCAGCACACCAATTTTTTTGTTCTTCAGGTGTATTGGTAGAAATAGTATAGAAGTTAATATCTGCGAATTTGTCAACTTCGCTGTTAAAGTGTTTAGTAGAAATGCTGCAAACACTGGTATTAATATTTGGCACAACACTAATTAAAGTTGGTTTATCAATCAATTCGTCTACTGTGGCAAATGAACCGTCAGCCTGTTTTACCTTAAAGTTAGGCAATTGTTCACCAATTTTAGGTGGCTCTCCGTTAGTTGACAGTGGTTCGTTTTTCATTGTTACTTGCATAATTTAAACCTTTCTTTTATAAATAAAAATTTTTCCATAATCCAGTTTAAACTACAATTGTGTACAAGCCCAAGAAATTAGCTTTTTAATTATTTTCAGTGTATGAAGTAATACGTCTGATAGCTTCTTTAATATTTTCTTCAGAAGAAGCATAGGAAAAGCGGACATACCCTTGGCCACCTGCTCCAAAATAGCTGCCCGGTGTTGCGCCCACTTTGGCTTTTTCAGCTAGATCATTAGCAAAAGCCACATCGTCACAGCCGAACTTAGCTGGAATTTTGGCAAAAATGTAAAAAGCACCTTCAGGTGTAGCTAACGTATAACCGTTTTTCTCCAGACCCTCTTGTAAAATTTGCAAGCGCCGCTGGTATTTAGCACGCGCTGCAATATAGTCTTGTTCGCCGTTTTCCAAAGCTTCAGCCGCACCAATTTGGACATTATCAGTTACAGAAGAAATTAAAAATGAGTTAATTTTGATCATTGACTTCATTAATTCGGCTGGCCCGGCAATATAGCCGATTCGCCAACCAGTCATAGCAAAACTTTTGGATAATCCCGAAAGTAAAACTGTTCTTTCAGGAATGATTTGGGTCAATGAATAATGTATCTTATCACCATATATCAACTCTGCATAAATTTCGTCACTCACCGCAAACATGTCGTAGTCAGTAATGACTTGGGCTAATTCTGCTAAGTTTTCTTTAGAATAGACGCGTCCAGTAGGATTTGAAGGGTCAGTAATGACAACTGCCTTCGCTCCTTTGCCTTCATTTTCCAGTGTTTCCTTTAATTTGGCTGGCGTTAATAAAAAATTATCGGCAGAAGTATCTACCTGAATTGGAATGCCACCAGCCATCTCGATAATGCCAAAGTAAACTCCCCAAACCGGAGTAGGAACTATGATCTTCTCTCCTGGATTTAAAAGGGCCATGGCGGCAATGTTCAGGCCTTCGGAAACTCCAACAGTCGCACACAATTCGGTTGCAGGATCATAATTTACGCCTAAACTTTGGTTTAGATACTTGCTCACTGCTTTAAGGTACTTCTTTTTACCAGCTTCTGGGGCATAATGAGAATCATCATTAGTAATATCATTAATTGCCGCTTGTTTAATATGTTCAGGTGTATTTAAGTCTGGCTCTCCGATAGTTAATTTAATTATTCCTGGGATCGTAGAAATTCTTTGGTTAAAAGAGCGAATCGCAGAATTAGGCAAATTTTTGATTTTAGTATTTATTTTTGCATTTAAACTTTTTGCTAATTTTGGCATAAAAAGAACCTTCCTATTTTTATTGAAACCATATTATAACCCAGTATTAATCTGTTTGAAAATAAGAATAGCATTATTTTATTAAGTTTTATTTTAGTATGCTAATGCAAATTTTGTTATAGTTAAGAAAGGAGGGTGATGCAAAATGGACCAAAACAAAAAAGAGCAAAGATTAAAAGAGCTGACACCTGATCAATATCAAGTAACGCAACAGGCGGCAACTGATTATCCATTTAAAGGAAAATACGATGACTTTTACCAAAAAGGACTTTATGTAGATATAGTTTCCGGTGAACCTTTATTTTCTAGTGAAGATAAATATGATGCGGGTTGTGGTTGGCCTAGCTTTACCCGACCGATTAAGAAATTGGTTTATCATCGTGATCAATCACATAATATGGAAAGAACTGAGGTCAAGAGCCCAAATGCAGATTCGCATTTAGGGCACGTATTTGACGATGGACCAGCTGACCGGGGTGGATTGAGATATTGTATTAATTCTTCGTCTTTAGATTTTATCCCGTATGCAGACTTAGATAAAAGAGGCTACGGTGAATATAAAAAACTTTTTAAATAATAAAAATTATGTAAAAAGCATGACCCAAGAGGATCATGTTTTTTTGTGTTCTGATTTAGACAATTTCTTGTTCCTTAAAGCTGCCGTAAACACGCTCAACTTCGGTAACGCTCATGAAGGCGTAGGGATCGCTTTTTTTAACAATGTGGACTATATCGTACATATCATAACGGTCGATCACGGTGATTAGGACTTTTTTCTCGTTATGACTGTATGCGCCCTCAACATCATGAAAAATAGTAATACCGCGGTGCATTTTCTCTTGAATGCCATCTATAATAGCGTGGGGTTGTTCAGTCACGATCGTCACTTGCAGCTTTTGGTGCTGGGTGTAAACTGCATCAATTACTCGGCCATTAATAAAAATAGTTAAAGCCGAATATAAAGCTCGTGTCCATCCAAAAGCTAAACCGGCAGCCGCGATAATTAATAAGTTGATCAAAATGCTGATTTTGCCGTAACTTGTACCCGTTTTTCTCTGGATCACAATGCCAATAATGTCAAGTCCACCGGTAGAAATGCCATTTTTTAAAGCAAAACCAGTCCCGAGTCCATTAATCATTCCACCAAAAATAGCACAGACTAAAGGATCAATATGCATATTGACAGGTTGGATTACCCGCATCATAATTGATCCCAGTATAACCGTAATAATGGTAAAAAACGTAAATTTATGACCTATTTTCAGCCAAGCAAGCAATAATAGGGGCAAATTTAATACCAAATATAAAACAGAAGTTGGCAGTTCAACAGGTAAAAATCGTTCACTCAGGGTATTAATTAGCTGCGCAAATCCAGTGATTCCTGAAGAATACATGTGTCCCGGCGTCCAAAAGAAGTTCAGGGCAACGGCTACAGCCAACGAGTAGAAAAATGAAGCTGAAATTTTTGAAAGTAGATTATAACGTCGGTTAAAGGCATCAAGCTGATCCATTTATTTTTATCCTTTTATCAATTTATTTAATCTAGATGTCAGTCTAACAAATTAATCTGCTGTGTCCAATAAATAAATGAGAAATAAGTAATTTTCTGCAAACAAAAGCAATCAGTCGAAGACAGATTGCTTAATTAAATTATTAGACTTTTAGGTAACTTATTAATCGTGAAATCTGACAGGGATAATATTCAATTTAAAATATACTAACACAATCAGCACGATTTTTAAGCTAAATTCCTTGAAAATTGTTTTAATTTTGCCAGTGCTTTTTAATAAATTCCTCTCTACCACCTGATTCTTCAAGAGCATAGCGTCTTGGATTTTTCTTGTAAAAATCTTGGTGATAATCTTCTGCAGGGTAAAATGGCTTCGCTGGTTCAATTTTAGTAACTATTGGCTCATCAAATCTGCCACTATTTTGCAAAGCTGCTCTGGACTTTTCTGCTGCTTCTTTTTGCGCATCTGAATTATAAAAAATTACGGGACGATAATTATCACCACGATCTTGAAATTGCCCAGATGCGTCAGTCGGATCAGTTACTTGCCAATAATAGTCAAGCAACTTTTCATAAGGCATAACTTCAGGATTGTAAGTGATTTCTACTGCTTCAGTATGTCCCGTCATTCCTGTGCAGACCTGTTCATAGGTTGGATTAGGAACACTACCACCAGTGTAACCGGAAATCACCTTTTTAATTCCCGGTAAAGAGTCAAACGGTTTAACCATGCACCAAAAGCAACCACCGGCGAAAATAGCTGTATCTAATTTTTCTTTATTTTCATACATAAACTCTACACGCTTTCTATTGCTAGATCAGATTACTGTTTTACTCCATTTTATTTTGCCTAGTAGTTTACTGCAATTGATGAGCTTAAAATTATTAAACTTAGTAAATAATTAACTTAAATCTGTTTCTTTATCATAAAGCATACTGATCAAGTTCTATTACTTTATCAAATTTTTTAGCAAATGCAGGTTGCACATTGTGTTCAATATCAATCACTGTGCCCGGGAAATTGAGAATCAAGTCAAAGACTTGACCGTAGCTTTCTTTATCTAAACCAGATAATGCTTCATCAACCAGTAATAACTTTTTATTGCGCAGAAGCAATCTGGCCAATTCTAACTTTCTCTTTTCTCCTCCAGATAAGGCATTGGCACCTTCACCAAGCCTCATATTCAATGCATTCTCATTAGCAAATTTGGTTAATCCAACTTCATGTAAAACTTGTAAAATTGAAGCAGTCGGATAATTTTGACCAAGACACAAGTTAAAAAGCAGGGTACCGGTAAAAATGGTAGTTTCTTGGGCTAAGACACCGATATTGTCATAAATTGGTTTAGCATATAACTCCTTGCTGTATTTAATTGTTCCACCCAATAATTTGAGCTCGTTCAACATTGTTTTTACTATCGTTGTTTTACCGATGCCGGATCTACCAGAAATTAAAATTTTTTCACCACTACTGGCACTAAAAGAAAGATTATGGATAATAGCTTTATCATAACCAAATGAGCCATCATCAATTTTAAGTACCGTCTTATCTGTAAATTTTTGGGGCTCGATATTGTTAATTGGTTTTTCTTTGGTAGAAATAATTTTTTGGCATGAATCAATTAATGGGCGACTTGAAAGTAACTGGTTAGTGAATTGAATAGAACTAATTATGGGACTTGTAACCCTGTCTGCTGCTAAATATAAGGACATTAACGCACCAGCGGTCAATTGACCAATGCTGACAAAGTAAACGCCCAAACCCAAAGAAAGAATGGTAGATAATGAATAGAGCAAGTTAGAAACAAACCGTGAATGCTCCTTGTCCGCATCCATTTGATAATATTTATTTTCCGAGTCATTTAAGAGATTGTTCAGCTTATCTTTAAAGATTAACAAGCTTTCAAATCTTTTGATGGTATAGAAGCCGTTAAAGTATTCAGTGGTGTGCAGTGAGTAGCGCTGGTATGACTTGTTCCACCGGTCAGTTGATTTGCTCAGCCATTTTTTAAAAACAAAGGGAACTACTGCTGGTATAAATCCTAATATTAAATAGGTTAGACCTAATATAGGATTAATCTTAATTACAAAGAATAAAGTGATTACTGCTTGCTCGATGCAGTAGATCAACATTATTACTGAATCAATAATCTGGTTCTCAAATTGTTTGATCGTGACATTGATAAAATTCAAAATTTTACTTGACTGTAGTTGCGGATGGTTATTGTAGCTGGCTACTGCCTGGCTACGCAACCATTTGTTAATAATTTTCCTGATATTCAGGCTCAATAAGCGCCAAATCCAAAAAGAAGTGTTAACTAAAACAAAGCACAGTAAAAACACCACTAATAAGATAAAAGAAGTGGAAAATTCTTTTTTACTGATGTTGTCCATTAATTTACCAATTAAGATTGGGCTAATAATGCCATCTAAGGCAGTGATCCCGCCAAAAATAGCGATTAAGATCAGCCTGAACGCAACCATTTTTTTGATTGATTTATTTTCTTGTTGAATTTCCTGTTTGTTTGTCATTATTTTGCCTCAACCGACTGCAACTTCTTAATTTTTTAATATTAAATTAATTATATGGAAGTTAAATAATGAAAACAATACATATAAAGAAAAAATTAACTTTGAACACCTAGATGATTCATAATAATTGCTGCAGTTTCCTCAATCGAGCGGTGAGCAACGTTTATTACAAAACAGCCAAGTTGATCATAAAGCTTTTGGGCCGAATCCAATTCTTTTTTAATCGCATCAACATTGGAATAGGAAGTATCGGGATTTAGACCATAAGAAATCATTCTTTCACGCCTGATTTCATTTAATACTGAAATATCATTTGTCAGACCAATAATTTTTTTAGGGTCAATTTGATAAATTTCTTTAGGAATATGGGTGTCTGGTACCAAAGGTAAATTAGCTACTTTTAAATTTTTGTTTGCTAAAAAAAGCGATAAGGGAGTTTTGGAAGTTCTCGAAACTCCTAAAAGTACCACATCAGCCTCTAAAAAGCCCTTAGGATCTTTACCGTCATCATACATGACCGCAAATTCCATTGCAGAAATGCGATCAAAGTACTTTTGGTTCATTTTATGCTGGGCACCAATTCTTTGTTGCGGCTTAAGACCAGTCAATTCCTGGATGGATTCAATTGCTGGTGATAGAATATCCACGCTTTTAACTTGGTGCTCTCTTACAAAACGAATAACCGGAATCTGCATTTCATCCTTGACCAAGCTGTAAATAATTAATAGATTAGGGTATTTTATAATTTCCGCAAAAGTTTCTTCTAATTTTTCTTTATTAATTATAAAAGGATATCTGCGATAATTAATTTGCGCATCAGGAAATTGAGCAGCGGCGGCTACAGCATTGTTAAAGGCGGTATCTCCAGCAGAATCTGAAATTATAATAATGTTAACTTCTTTTTTTGGTGTTTCTTCAGCCATAGTATGCTCCTTTTTTTCTTTAATTATACAATTTAACCAAAATCATTTACAGATTAACTTTTTCCTGAATGATTTTTTAAAAAATATTGTACGTTTGTATTGACCGATTGTTGATGTTTGATATAATTTAGTTAAATGTATGACGGTAACGTCAAGAAATGGAAGGAGGGATCACATATGGCCAAGACAGTCGTTCACGAAAACGAGTCTATTGATGATGCTCTTCGTCGTTTTAAACGTTCCGTTTCTAGAAGTGGTACTTTACAGGAATACCGCAAGCGCGAGTTTTATGAAAAACCTAGCGTTCGTAGGAAACTAAAATCCGAAGCAGCTCGCAAACGTAGACATTATTAATTTATAAGCGACTTTTATCGTTGAGATAGGAGTCGTTTTTATTTTGTCCAATTAATTGATTTTAATGTTTTATTTAATTTAAACTCACTCTCAAATTTGATATAATTTAGCTAGATTTTGTTGAGAAAGAAGGAATTTTTTTGAGTCTGTCTGAACAAATAATGTCAGATATGAAAGAAGCAATGAAAGCACGTGACAAAGTTAAATTGAATACCGTGCGCATGATTAAATCTGCATTAATGAATGAAAAAATTAAAGCAGGTCATGATCTGACTCCTGAAGAAGAACTAACAGTTTTAAGCCGTGAAAAGAAGCAACGAGAAGAATCGATTGAAGAATTTGCCAAGGCAAACAGAAACGATCTAGTTGCTGAAACTAAGCAAGAGCTTGCAATTGTTGAGGATTATTTACCTAAGCAGCTTTCAAAGGAAGAACTTAATGAAGCAGCGGCTTCAGCGATTGCTGAAGTTAACGCTCATGATAAGTCAGATTTTGGCAAAGTAATGAAAGTTTTAATGCCTAAAATTAAGGGCAAAGCTGATGGAAAAGCAGCTTCGGCCGCAGTGCGTGATCAGCTAAGTTAAGCGCAAGAAAAGGAGCAGAGTTATTTGGCCCAAACCAATTTTATACCTACAAATCCTGAGAATATCCAAAAATTAGTTGGTATTAATGATAACAATTTAAATCTTTTGTCAACCGGCTATAATGCCAGTGTTGTTGACACCGGTAATAGTATTGCTATTCAAGGTGAAGACGGCAACATTAAAAAAATTTCAGCTGTTTTAAAAGCTCTTGATAATGTCGTTAATGCAAATATTAATATCGGTCCTGCCGATGTTGTAAGTGCAATGAAAATGGCAGATAAGGGAACAACAGAATATTTTCCTGACTTGTACAAAAAGATTTTAATTCGGGATGCTAAAGGCAAACCGATTAGAGTTAAAAACATGGGACAGAAAAGATATGTTGAAGCAATTGAAAAAAATGATGTGGTATTTGGTATTGGTCCTGCTGGTACCGGTAAAACATTCATAGCGGTAGTCTGCGCAGTTGCTGCTTTTAAAAAAGGTGAAGTTTCTAGGATAATTTTAACTCGCCCTGCTGTTGAAGCCGGGGAATCCTTGGGCTTTTTACCCGGTGATTTAAAAGAGAAAGTTGATCCTTATTTAAGGCCTATTTATGATTCGCTCTATGCCATACTGGGAACTAACACTACTGACCATCTAATGGAACGTGGTGTAATTGAAGTTGCTCCTCTAGCATATATGCGGGGACGTACTTTAGATGATGCTTTTGTTATCTTAGATGAAGCGCAAAATACCACTGATGCTCAGATGAAAATGTTTTTGACCAGACTTGGTTTTAATTCCAAAATGATTGTTAATGGCGATATGACGCAAGTTGACCTGCCAGGAAGACAGCGTAGCGGCCTAATTGATGCCGAACGTATTCTGAAAAAGATTGAGCAGATTAAGTTTATTTGGTTCTCAGCAAATGATGTTGTGCGTCACCCTGTAGTTGCCAAAATTATTAACGCGTATGAAAAGGAAGAAAAGCAGAATTAATGGCCCCGATTGATATTACCTATAATGATGAAGTTGGTTTTTTAACAAACCAGGAGCGTGATTGGAAAGACTGGATCTTTGAGCTGTTATTACTTGCTAAAGATAAGATTAATAAGAAAAATAATCTGGAATTGAGCATTAATTTCGTTGATGAAAAGCATAGTAATGAAATTAATAAAAAATATCGCGGTAAAGATAGACCTACTGATGTTATTTCTTTTGCAATTGAAGATGGTGAGGAACTAATTGATTTTAGTTCCTTTGAATCCGATCCTGATTTTTATGAAGATATAGGAGATTTGTTCATGTGTCCAGACGTAATTGAGCGTCATAGCAAAGAATATGGCACCGGTTGGGATCGTGAATTTGGCTATACCTTAGTACATGGCTTTTTGCACCTCAATGGTTTTGACCATATTGAACCTAATGAAGCAAAAGAAATGTTTAAAATTCAGGGTCAGGTATTAGAAGAATATGGCTTGCCCCTATATTCGAACCAACTTGATGAAGGTAGAGGAAAATAATGGTTGAAAATAACAATAAATCTGGTTTTGTGGCATTATTAGGTCGACCTAATGTTGGTAAATCCACTTTAATGAATTATTTGGTTGGTCAAAAAGTTGCTATAACATCTAATAAACCACAAACTACACGTAATAAAATTTCAGGAATTTTGACTACTGACGATATGCAAGCAGTTTTTGTCGATACTCCAGGAATTTTTAAGCCCCACCTAAATTTAGATGAATACATGGATAAAGCCAGCTTGTCTAGCTTAAAAGATGTTGACCTCATTTTGTTCATGGTAGAACCTGAAGAAATGGGTAAAGGTGATGCTTACATAGCAGATATGCTCAAGGATGTTAAAGTACCAGTTATACTTCTTATTAATAAAGTAGACCAAGTAAATCCTAATGAACTATTACCAATTATTGATCAATACCGCAATTTGAATATTTTTAAAGAATTTCTCCCTGTTTCGGCAACTCAGGGTGTCGGCATTAGCGACTTAATGCAAGTATTGCATCAATATTTGCCAGAAGGACCAAAGTACTTTGGTTCTGATCAAATAACAGATCGTCCAGAATATTTCATGGTTGCTGAGTTAATTCGCGAACAAATTTTAAAATTAACTGCAGAAGAAGTACCACACGCAGCAGCGGTTTGGGTTGAACAAATGAATAAGCACGAGAATAATAAACTTCAAATTGAGGCTACTATTTATGTCGAAAAAAGTGGTCAAAAGGGGATTATTATCGGCAAAGGCGGCAAAATGCTCAAACAGATCGGTATTAATTCACGACGTCAAATTGAAGATTTATTGGGTGAGAAGGTCAATCTGCACTTATGGGTTAAAGTCCAACGTAATTGGCGTTCAGACCCGCAATTTTTAAGGCGAATTGGCTACAATCCAAAGGATTTTACGTAAATGGTGCGTGAGCTAAAGGAAGTAGAAGGCATAATTTTTAAGAGACAAAAATATCATGATGCTGACCTGTTAGCAAAAATCATAACAGAAAAAAATGGTATATTTACTATGCTTGCACATGGTGCTCTTAAGCCGAAGTCTAAATTAGGAGCTGCATTACTAAATTTTTCTTATGGAACTTATGTCGTATACTTTTCTGGGCATGGATTAAGTACTTTAAGAACTTATAAAAATGTTAAGCAGTTTGAGGGGCTGTACGATGATCTGATTAAAAACGCTTATGCTTCCTTTATTTTAGATTTGGTTGACCACGCTTTTATGGAATATCAAAATTTGGGTAAGTATTATGATTTGACCAAATTCGCATTGCAAAAAATTGCAAGTGGTACCGATCCTGAAATGATTACCCAAATAGTCCAGATGCAGCTTTTAGCAGCATTTGGAGTTGAACCTGAATTGCGGCACTGTGTTATTTGCGGTCAAGATCAAGGAGAGTTTGATTACTCAATTAAAAATGGCGGTATTTTGTGTGAAAAACATTTTTATACTGATCCAGGTCGCATGCACTTAAAACCGAAAGAAGTTGCTGTTTTAAGGACAATATTTTTGCTACCATTTGAACGCTTAGGCAGCATTAAAATTAATAGCTCTACTAAAAAGGCGACACGAAAAGCAATTGACCGTATCTATCAAGATACAATTGACATTAATCTTAAAACTAAAAAATTTTTAGATGAATTGAAATTAATGGACTAAGCCTTTAGGTTGCATGCTTTTTATGATAAAATAATAATGTATTTTGGCAATGATGAGGATAAAAAAGTACTAGATAAGCGAGTGCTGCATAGTGTAAGAGCACCTAGGAAAAGGCACCTCTAGCTAAATGAATTAAGAGCAGGAATTATTTCCTGAATTAGGGTGGAACCGCGACTGAATCTCGTCCCTATGCATGTTTTGCATAGGCTTTTTTTATGGTCTAATGCAGGAAGGAAATATAAATGGCAAATAAAAAATTAACTATTCAAGATATGATTTTTAAGTTGGAAAAGTTTTGGTCCTCAAAGGGCTGTATGGTAATGCCTTCTTATGATGTTGAAAAAGGCGCTGGTACTATGAGTCCCTATACCTTTTTACGTGCTGTTGGACCAGAACCCTGGGCTGCTTGTTATGTTGAGCCTTCACGTCGGCCCGCTGATGGTAGGTATGGCGACAACCCTAATAGATTATTCCAACACCATCAATTTCAAGTAGTCATCAAACCTGCTCCTGAAGACATTCAACAATATTACCTTGATAGCCTAAAAGAGCTAGGAATTAATCCGCTTGAACACGATATTCGCTTTGTAGAAGATAATTGGGAAAATCCTTCTATGGGCTGTGCCGGTGTTGGTTGGGAAGTTTGGCTTGATGGCATGGAGGTCAGTCAATTTACTTATTTCCAAGTCGTGGGTGAACTTGATGTTAAACCAACAATGAGTGAAATTACCTATGGTGTAGAACGGCTTGCTTCATACATTCAAGACGTTAATTCTGTCTTTGACTTGGAGTGGGGAGACGGAGTCTTATATCGCGATATTTTTAAAGAAGCAGAATATGAGAATTCGAAATATGCTTTTGAAGAATCTAATCAAAAAGATTTATTGCAGTTTTTTGACGTTTACGAAAGAACTGCGAAAGAATTAATTGGATTAAATTTAGTTCAGCCAGCGTATGACTATATCCTGAAATGTTCTCATACTTTTAACTTACTTGATGCCAGAGGTGCAGTTTCTGTTACCGAACGGGCTGGTTATTTAGCCAGAATTAGAAATTTGGCTCATGAAGTAGCAGTGTGCTTTGTAGAGGAACGTGAAAAAAGGGGATTTCCGTTATTGAAGAACGCAGAAGATAAGAAGGCGGGATTAGAAAATGGCTAAAGATTATTTATTTGAAATCGGCACAGAGGAAATGCCGGCACACGTTGTTGAACGTAGTGTTAAGCAACTAGCGGACAGAACGCAGAAGTTTCTTAAAGAAAATGGCTTAAAATTTAAATGTGTTAAGACTTTTTCGACGCCCCGCAGATTGACCATCTTAGTGGAAGAATTAGCTGAAAAACAAGATGATATTGATGAAATTAAAAAAGGCCCCGCTAAAAAAATAGCTCTTGATCAAGATAAAAACTGGACTAAGGCTGCACAAGGCTTTGCCCGTGGTCAAGGGATGACAACAGATGACATTTACTTTGAAGAATTAAAAGGTACCGAATATGCTTATGTTCATGTGCAGAAAGAAGGTAAAAAAACCAGTTCTATTCTTTTGGGGATGAGCGAAATTGTTAAAGCAATGACTTTTCCTACAAAAATGCGCTGGGATTCAAACGACTTTGAATTTGTGCGTCCTATTCACTGGCTTGTGTCATTATTTGGCAACGAAGTAGTGCCTGTAAAAATTCTTGATATTACTGCTGGTCGTAAAACTGAGGGTCACCGCTTTCTCGGAGATAGTGTTGTTCTAGCTAACAGTTCCGATTATGAAGATGCTTTAAAAGATCAATTTGTAATTGTAGACGCTACTAAACGTCGTAATATGATCGTAGACCAAATGAATAAGCTGGTTAAAAAGAACAACTGGCAAATTAAACCAGACAAGAGCTTACTTGAAGAAGTAACGAATTTAGTCGAATACCCGACTGTCTTTGCAGGATCGTTTGCTAAAAATTATTTGCAAATGCCGCAAGAAGTTCTAATTACTTCTATGAAAGACAACCAGCGTTACTTTGAAGTTTATGATCAAAATGGTGAATTGATTAATCACTTTATCTCTGTCCGCAACGGTAATAAAGACTATTTGGAAAATGTGGTTTCGGGCAATGAGAAAGTTTTAGTTGCTCGCCTAGATGATGCCCAATTCTTTTATGATGAGGATCGTAAATACCCACTCAGTCATTTTGTACAAAAGTTAGATAACGTTTCATTCCACGATAAAATCGGCTCCATGTCTGAGAAAATGAAGCGAGTACAAATTATTGGTGATTATTTGGCAAATAAGTGGAACTTAGATGCTCAAACGATTAAGGATTTTGACCGCGCTAGCCAGCTGTATAAATTTGACCTTGTCACCCAAATGGTGGGTGAATTTGCTGAGCTTCAAGGTGTGATGGGTAAGCATTATGCTAAGCTCGCCGGTGAAAAAGATGATGTGGCTGAGGCAATAGAAGAACACTATATGCCTACTACTTCAGAAGGAAAATTACCTGCAACTACCGTTGGCTCATTATTATCAATCGCCGATAAATTAGATACAATTATTACCTTCTTTGCAGCAGGAATGATCCCGAGCTCCTCAAATGATCCTTATGCACTGCGGCGCTATGCTTATGGTATTGTCCGAATTTTATTAGAGCAAAAATGGTCATTGTCGTTTAACGAAGTCTTACCGGAAATCGTATCCGCTTTGGAAAAGAAAACTCCTGCCAAATTGCCTAAGACAGCCGAACAAGAAGAACAAATTTCATCATTTATTCGGGATCGGATTAACCAATATTTACAGAAAAATAATTATAAATATGATATTATTGATGCCGTTTTGGCTTCAAGCCAGCAAGATCCTATTCAAATCCTCGCTGCAGCAAAAGTTTTGCAATTGCATCATGATGATGATAAATTCAAACCAGTAGTTGAAAGCTTGACTAGAATCAATAATATTTTAAAGAAAGCCAAATACAAAGGTCAAAATGAGGTCAAAAGTGACTTGTTTGATAACGAAACAGAAACTGAACTGGCTAATGGGGTTAAGAAACTAAGCAAAGTCAATGACCTTGCAGCACTTTATGATGGTTTTGTTAAATTGCAACCCGTAATTGACTTATATTTTGATACTAATATGATTATGGCTAAGGACGAAGCAGTTAAAAATAATCGTTTGGCACAGTTGAATAGCGTGGCACAATTAGCCAATCGTCTTGGTGATTTAAGCAAGCTAGTTATTAAATAAAAGTAGGTGGCAATATGGCTGGTCTGATTCCCGAGGAAACAATTGCCAAAGTACGTAATAACGTCAATATAGTTAATGTTATAAGCCAATATGTTTCACTCGAAAAAAAGGGTAAAGATTATGTTGGACTTTGTCCATTTCATCAAGAAAAAACTCCTTCTTTTACAGTGAATGAAGGTAAACAATTCTTTAAGTGTTTTGGTTGTGGCAAAGGGGGAAATGTGTTTTCCTTCCTCATGTACAAGGAAAATTTAACGTTCCCGGAAAGTGTCCAAAAGGTTGCCGACTTTGCTCATATTGATATTGGAGAATACACTCAAAAGAGACCTCGTTTTTCCAATATTTTGATCAAAATAAATGAAGAAGCTGCTGATTTTTATCATCGGGTCCTAGTTTCGACTAATGCGGGAAAGCGCGGTCTGGAATATGCGCAAAGCCGCGATTTGAATAACGAAATTATCAATCACTTTAGGATTGGCTATGCGCCTAAGCAAGATAACTTGTTATTAACATATCTACGGGGACATAATTATCAAGACGAAGATTTGCTTAATACTGGGTTGTTTGTCCAGTCGCAAGCTGGAGAATTATTCGATCGCTTTAGAGACAGGCTGATGTTTCCTCTCTGTAATGAAGGGGACTATGTTGTCGGTTTTTCGGGAAGACGTCTTTCAACAGATAAAACTGAAGCTAAATATATCAACAGTCCAGAAACAAAGATATTTACTAAGTCTAAGACACTTTTCCATTTTGCAGAAGCTAAAAAAGCGGCTCGTAGTGAAAAGCATTTGATTTTATACGAAGGATATATGGATGTCATTGCGGCTTATAAAGCCGGTATTAAATCAGGTATTGCCTCAATGGGAACCAGCCTGACTGACCAGCAAATATATATGTTACGCAGGATTACCAATAATATAATTATTAATTATGACGGGGATGATCCTGGCATCCATGCTGAAGAACGTGCTGCTAAGATGTTTAATCAAGTTGGCGGCTTTAATTTAGGGATTGTGGTTTTACCTGAAAAACTGGACCCGGATGAGTATGTTAAAAAATATGGTATCGAGAAATACCAAGATGAAATTAAGGGTGCACTAACCCCAACGGATTTCTTCCTTAAAAGACTGGCACAAAAATATAATTTAGCTAACGATCGCGAAAAATTAGCATATCTTGATGAAGCAACCAAAGAAATTGCACAATTGTCAAATCCAGTTGAACAAGATTTGTATTTAAACAAAATAGCTAAAGAACAAAGTGTTTCAATAGATTCGCTTAAGGTTAATTTGACAAAGTATCGTAGGCAGCAAAATACGGCAAAGAGACATCAGGGTAATCCTGTTCCGCTGGAACCTGAACCAATTAATGATTATCATGATGCTCCAATTGAAGATGAACAAACTAGTACAATAAATGACCCAGTTCAAACGCGCTTATTATACTTATTCATTCATTCTGATCATGCACGAGAATATCTTTTAGCACATCAATTTTTATTTCCTGATCCAAATTATCAAAAATTAGCGGAATTATGGTTAAATTTTAGTGAAAATCAAGAAAATCCGACAGTTAATAGTTTTTTAGATTTTATTCCTAACGAACTTCAAGGTATAATAATAAATGCTGAAATGACGGACATGCCTCAGGATTTTTCAGACCGCGAAATTGATGAGCAAATTAATGCTTTAAACATGCGAAAAATTAAAGTGCAGCTCCAACAACTGATGGGTGATTTACAAGACGCGAAACGTAAAGCAGATAATGATGAAATAATAAGTATTACTCGTAAAATTTTGCAGTTAAAGAGAATTCAGGGTTAAAGGGGGGCTTATTGTGGCAGAGAATAAAAAGACTGAGAACAACGAGCAATTATCTTTAGATAAGATGGTCAAAAAAGTTGTTAAAGAAGTTAAAAAAGATAAATCAATTACCGAAGATGAATTTGTTGATCGATTGATTAAGCCTTATAAACTCCAAGGAAAGGCAGTCGACCAACTCGTTCAGGAATTCGAAGATAACGGGATTAGTATCGTTGATGAAAAGGGCAATCCTTCTAGTTTAGCTTTGAAGAAACAAAAAGATGTTGAAAAAGCTGAATTAAAGGATATGTCTGCTCCTTCGAGCGTTAGAATGAATGATCCTGTCAGAATGTATCTTAAAGAAATTGGTAGGGTACCATTACTAAATGCTGATCAGGAAATTTCTTTGGCAAAAAGGATTGAAAAAGGTGACGAAGAAGCTAAACAAGAATTAGCTGAAGCTAACTTGCGTTTGGTAGTTTCGATTGCAAAACGTTATGTTGGTCGTGGCATGTCATTTTTAGACCTAATCCAAGAAGGCAACATGGGACTGATGAAAGCCGTAGACAAGTTTGATTACAGTTTAGGTTTCAAATTTTCAACCTATGCCACTTGGTGGATTAGGCAAGCAATTACACGTGCTATTGCCGACCAAGCCAGAACTATTAGAATTCCAGTTCACATGGTTGAAACTATCAATAAGTTAATTAGGATTCAAAGACAACTATTGCAGGATTTAGGACGCGAACCAACTCCAGAAGAAATTGGAGCCGAAATGGATATGCCTACTGCTAAAGTTCGCGACATTTTGAAAATTGCTCAAGAACCAGTCTCTTTGGAAACTCCTATTGGAGAAGAAGATGACTCTCATTTAGGTGACTTTATCAAAGATAAAGATGCAACTAGTCCTGAACAACATGCTTCTTATGAAATGCTCAAAGAACAATTAGAAGAAGTTCTTGATACTTTAACTGATCGCGAGGAGAATGTTTTGAGGTTACGCTTTGGCTTAGATGATGGTCGCACTAGAACTCTAGAAGAAGTTGGAAAAGTATTTGGAGTTACAAGAGAGCGAATTCGTCAGATTGAAGCAAAGGCTTTGCGTAAATTACGTCATCCAAGTAGATCAAATCAACTACGTGATTTCTTAGATTAAATAGCTAAACAAAAAGACAAGATTTCAAAAAATCTTGTCTTTTTTATTATTTAAAGTTTAAGCCGTAAACTCCATAATTATCAGCTAATCCCCATTGCTCCATGTTGTATTCAACAACATTTTTGCGTTTACCTGACAATAAGAAAAATGAAAAAGCCAGATAAGCTAAGGTTGTTAAGATCAAATACTGCCATTCAAAAACAGTGGGGTTAGTCATGGTCGTGGTACCGGAAGCTAGGAAAGCTAGAATATCAAAAACTGCATGATAGCCCATATTTATGAAAAAAGACCCAGTATAAAGATAAATTGCTGCAAAAGTAATACCAGCTACACTTGCATTAATCATTTGTAAAATTGTGGCCGGTATTGGCTGCTCTATCAGGTTAACAATATGAAGTGCTCCAAAGATTAAACCATCTAATACAACCGCCCATAAGATTTGATGTTGCGCATTTTTAAAAGTTTTAAGTAAAATGCTTAAAACACAAAAACGCATCAACCATTCTTCAGCTATACCAGCTGCTATGCCTTCGCAAATGAACTTTGTTATATGCTTCGTAGTGATCTGAAAATCCCAGCTCGTGAGCAGTTGTCCCCAGTTATCTGCCACATTAAAAGCATTAAACAAGCAGTCAATAATAATAAATAGAGCGATAAAACCCAGAACTGCATATTTAGCTCTTGAACTCAATCTCAAGCCGGGAGTTTGATAGCCCCATTTATTCATGACAACTACTGAAGTGATGACAAAGCAAATTGCCCCGGTAATTTCAGTTTTATTAAGCATTTGTAGCCAAGAAGGGTAGCTATACATAGTCAACATTTCTAAAATAGCAACTATCAGACTTGAGAATAATAATAAAGTTATGATTTGCCCAATCACACTACTTATCTTTCCCCAGGCCAGTTCTGCCATAGGAACTAGCATAACTAGTTCGTACATAGTAAGTGGAATTAATAACCAGATAAGGTTCTTAGTATTTAAAACTTTGATAAAACTTGCTCCGATTGTGAGAAGTACTAAAAAACATATTTGGATGTTAGCAGCTTGAAAATAATGATTAAATTGGACTAATTTTCGTGCAGGATGTTTTTCGTGTAGGAGTGTTAGTTGTAGAAGTATTAGTACAAACAAAACTGGCAGAACTACCATTGCCCCAATTTTACTTTTGGCCAGAGGTTTGATTTTAAAAAATAGCACAAGCGCCACAATGATCAGAATTTCTTGGACTATTATTTGTCCTAGATGCCAGCGCTTAATTGCTTGTTCAGAAAGCATTTCAAATTCTCCTTAGAATAATTCATCTCGCTGACCGTCTAATATATGTTCACCAATTTCTTCATTAAAATACACCAGTAAGTCGCGGTCAAAATTATAAGCTAACCTATGTTGCAAAAGTTTTTCCTCAGTCATCCAGGTCAATTCGCCTTCCCTTGAGGCTTTGACTGTACCGGTAAATTCAGTCGCTATGTAAAAAAGAACTAGATAACGGTGATCGTTTTCATCATAGAATTGCTTAATACCACATAGACGCGGGTTCTTAATATCTAAATTTGTTTCTTCCTTAACTTCTCGCACCACTGAGTCATGAAAAGATTCATGATCTTCAACATGGCCTCCTGGAAAAGTAAGTCCTGGCCAATAGGGGTCATTGCGATCCAAAACTAAGATATTATTGTTTTTTTTAATCATACACATATTCGTTAAAGTAACTGGTTCAGTTCTATCCATTAAGTAAAAAATCTCTTTCTTTTAAATCTTATTATCAATTATAAAATAGCGATTTAGAAAGAAAAAGAAAATTTTTCTCACTTTTTTGCCAGCAAATTTAAATTAGATCAGAAATTTTGTGGCTTTTATTAATTTGTTTCATTATACTTGTAATACTATTTTAAGTTTTAGGAGGATAACATGGCTCTCAAATATGCAAAGAAATGGAAACTTTTTCTTTTTCTATTTATTTCAATTCTTTATTCATTTCAATCAGTATTTTTAGCTTATCTTTTAAAAGTATTCATCTCCTTTGCTCAAAAGCCTACGGGAAACTTGCCCGGATTAACTATATTCGCTATTACATGAACTCTTTGCTTTAATCAATCAACAACCGTTTATATTAAATGATACGATTGAATACAATATTACTTTAGGGCAAAAGGTTACCCAACAAGAGCTGAATAAGGCGGTTTCTAAAGCTGGCCTAGAAGAACTGGTCAGAAAAAAAGGTATGGGTATCAAGTTGGTCTTGGAGGTAAAAATTTGTCAGGAGGGCAAAATCAGCGCATAGAAATTGCCCGCGCGCTGCTTAAGCGAAGACAAATTTTGTTAGCAGACGAAGCTACTTCCTCATTGGACACAAAATTGTCTCAAAAAATCCACGCCGCTTTCTTAAAAGAATTTCCCGGAACAGTGATTGAAGTTGCTCATCACATAGCTAAAGACGAGGTAAGCATGTTTGACCGCCAGATTGATTTAGAAACTAATAATAAGAGTAACTAAATTCGTTATTTTATTTTTATCTTATAAAAAGCATTATGCTAAAATTCTATTATAAAGAAAGTAGGATAAAGATGAATTTACGATTAAGTACTTTAGCACAAATGGTTGATCAAGGAGCCCGAATTGCTGACATCGGAACAGATCACGCTTATTTACCAATCCAATTAGTAAAAGATGGTAAAGTTGATTATGCTATTGCCAGTGACGTAGCAGCCGGTCCCTTACAAAATGCGGAAAAAGATATCGTTGCGGCCGGCTTAAAAGACAAAATTGAAACCCGTCTGGGATCCGGTCTTGAAACAGTTAGCGCCAAAGACAGAATTGATACAGTGTTAATTGCTGGTATGGGTGGTAAATTAATGACCAATATTTTAGATAAAGCTTGGTCAGAAAATTTTCATTTTGCGACTTTAATTTTGGAACCTAATGTAGGCGAACCTGGTGTGCGTGAATGGCTTTCAACACATAAGTATCAAATTATTGATGAAAAAATTATCGCTGAAGCCGGGCATATATATGAGCTGATCAAGGCACAAGAGGTAGAAAGTACTATCAGGTTAACTGACCGGCAAATATTTTTTGGCCCAGAAATTTTAAAAGAAAAAAATCAGGTTTTTTATCAAAAATGGCAGGATCAATTAGCCTATCATCAAAGGCTGCTGTCTAATTTAAATAAAGCCCAAGAAAAAGATAGGATACATATCAGGCAAATTGAAGATGAAATAAAAATGATTGAAGGGGAGTTAAATGACTAAAGTTAAAGATGTAGTAGCCGTTTTAAAAAAGCATTTTCCTGAAGAAATTGCCAGCAAGGGTGATCCAGTTGGTATTCAAATAGGTTCTCTTGAGCAGAATGTCACTAAAATATTGACCACCTTAGATGTTAGACCCCAAGTAGTAGACGAGGCAGTGCAAAATGGAGTTGACTTAATTATCAGTCATCATCCGCTAATGTTCCGACCGGCGCCAAATCTGAATTTTGCAAATCCGCAATATGCCATGTATGGCAAAATTATTGCTCATGGAATAACAGTCTATTCTATTCACACTAATTCAGATAAAGCAGAAGATGGCTCTAGTGATTGGCAGGCCGAAGAATTAGGCTTAAAAGACATTGAACCTTTTTTTCCTGATGAAGATGGCATTGCAATTGGACGCAAAGGCAGATTGCCGCAACCATTGTCTGCTCAAGACTTTGCCTATTATGTTAAAGACAAGATGCAGGTAAAAATGGTAAGATTAATTACTGCTGATAATAAGCAAACTATTTCATCTGTTTGTTTTATTTGCGGCGATGGCGGTAAATACTGGCCTGAAGCTGTAGCAGAAAAAATTGATGCTTTTATTACTGGCGATGTTTATTACCATACAGGCCATGATATGATTTCAGCGGGTTTAACAGTCGTTGATCCGGGACACTATACTGAAAAGATTTTTAAAGAAAAAATTTACCAGAAATTAGTGCGGTGGAATGAAGAAAATTCATGGGATGTCCAAGTCGCAGAATCAAAAGTTTCAACCAATCCATTTCAAGATTTATTTTAGGTAAGGAGAAAAAATGGAATATCCAAATTTATTGCCCAGATTTTTAAAATATGTCAAAGTCAATTCACGCTCAGATGAACATTCAGATCGTTTCCCTTCAACTGAACGCCAAGAAGTCTTTCAAAAAGAAGTAATTCTACCTGACCTAGAAAAATTAGGCTTATCTGATGTGCATTATAATCAGAAATCAGGCTGTGTTATTGCCGAAATTCCAGCTAATGTAGATTATGATGTTCCTGTAATGGGACTTTTAGCACACTGTGATACCGCAGACTTTAATGCCGAAAATGTTAAGCCGCAAGTTCATGAAAATTATGACGGCAAATCTAAAATTCAATTAGGCGACTCTAATTTTTATTTGGATCCGGCCGAGTTTCCCAACTTAAAGAAATATGCGGGACAGACTATCATTACAGCATCTGGTGACACTTTGCTGGGCGGGGATGACAAATGTGGAGTAGCAGAATTAGTTACTGTAGCAGAATATTTGTTAAACCACCCAGAAATCAAACACGGCAAGATTCGGTTTGGTTTTACTCCTGATGAAGAAATCGGTATGGGTGCTCAGCATTTTGATATCGAAGAATTTGGTGCTGATTTTGCTTTCACAGTCGATGGCGGGGCTCCAGGTAAGTTAGATTGGGGCACTTTTTCTGCTGCTACTTTCACGCTTGATATTCAAGGAGTAAATGTGCATCCTTCAGTGGCTAAAGATCAGATGATCAATGCTATCCAGGTTGGTATTAACTTCCAAAATCAACTTCCGCAAAACGAAGTTCCTGAAAAGACGGCTGGAAGAGAGGGCTTTTATCACCTGACCAACTTTACCGGTACAGTAGACAACGCCCAAATGGAATACATCGTGCGCGACTTTGAGAGAGATGGTCTTGAAGATCGTAAAAATAAAGTCAGAGCTATTGTCAATCAAATGAATAAGGATTTCGGCACAGAAAGAATTAAGCTTAACATGAGAGATCAATATTACAATATGGCTGATATTCTTAAAGATCACATGGAAATTGTTAATTTAGCGAGAAAAGCATATCAAGCTGAAGGCTTAACCATCAATGAAGACCCCGTAAGGGGAGGGACAGATGGTTCACTTCTGACTTATAGAGGTTTACCTTGTCCGGATCTGTTCTCTGGTCAAGAAAACATGCACGGACGCTTCGAGTACACAGTACTGGAATCCATGTCAAAAGCTGTAGATGTCATGATAAAAATGGTGCAAATGAATGCTGCTGATAACAAGTAGTGAAACAAAACTGACTATTTATAACTCACATAATTAAAAATAAATAAAGGGCTAAAAGTTGCTGTAATAAAGTTAATTAAGCTATCAAAAAGTTAGTAAAATTATGCACAACTAATACAAAGACAAGAAAAAGCGTATAAATCATTGTCAAAAATGGTTTTATCCGCTTTTTTTGCTTTTTTAAGATTTTTTGGACGTATCGTGGAACACTTAAATAATTCTAAGATTTTTTGTAAAGATACACTTGCCATTATCATTTACTTATTTTTTATATTAGTGTATTATCAAAGTATATCACTAATAAAAATTTTTGGGGAAAGATGAGTGAAAATGAAAAATATTATTATCTTACAACTGAATAAAGTTAGTACTTATGCTGGCTATTTAATTTTTCGCAGAAAAAGATTTTAAACAATTAATTGCATAAACTTTAATTTTATTGTAATATTATAGTGTATTATATATGTAATACAGTTAGAGGGAAAATATGAAGTTTAAAGATGATAGGCCGATATATGTTCAAATCCAAGAAGATTTATGTCGCCAAATAATTACCGGAAAACTTAAACCCAGTCAGAAAATTCCCTCTGTCCGTAATTTAGCAACTCACCTAATGGTCAACGTGAACACTATTCAAAAAGCGCTCAAACAAATGACTACATCAGGGCTTTTAATTACTAAAAGAGGAGAGGGTAATTTTGTGACTAATGATAAAAAATTACTGGAAAAAATTAAAAAAGACATTATCAAATCTGAACAAAGTAAATTTGTGCATAATATGAAAGCCCTAGGGGTTTCAACGATACAGCTTAATTTAATTTTAACTGAACACTTAAAGTAGGAGTTAAAAATGGAAAATCTATTGGAAATAAGAGATCTAACTTACAAGAAAAATTTAAAAACAATTTTGGATAATATCAATTTAAATTTACAACCAGGAAAAATTGTAGCCCTTCTAGGTGAGAATGGTGCTGGGAAGACAACTTTAATGCGCATTATCAGCGGTATGGCTAAAAATTACCGCGGAACAGTTACTATTTCAGGTGAGAATATGATTGCAGAAAGAAAAGCACATTTGTCCTTTACTGATGGATTAACGGGTTTTGCTAATTCAACGAAAATCAAAGAAATCGTCAAATTTTATAAGATCATCTATCAAGACTTTGATCAAAATCAATTTGAACAGTTGCGTCAGTTTATGAAATTAGATTCAGAAATGCGTTTATCTGAGATGTCTAAAGGAATGAGAGAAAAGTTAATCATTGCACTGGCATTTTCACGCAAAGCTGACCTTTATTTATTAGATGAGCCCTTTTCAGGGATAGATGCCATGGCGCGCAAAAAAATAATTAATTCGATCATTTTATGGAAACCGGAAAATTCAACGATTCTTGTTTCAGATCATTTTGTCAACGAAATAGCCAGTATGCTTGATGAAATCGTCATTATTAAAGACAAAACCATTTACACGCACAAATCAACCGAGGAGATCCGCGAACATCATAAAAGTGTTGAAGATTATTATGAAGGTTTATACGATGCGGAGGAGGAATAATGAACGTTTTCAATCATTTGTTTGAAAAGTTACTGCAGAAAAAAAACAAAAATGTTTATCTTTTAGTTATTCTGCAATTCATTAGTTCTCTAGTTTCAGCATTCTTTACTTATTTTAGTTTTTATTCTGGCAGATTTCACTTTAATTCGCAAGATAATCTCGAGTTTTTACCAGGATGGATGGCACTATTTGCATCATTAACTTTCTTGTTCGGACCGATTTTATTCATTTTAACCGTAGTTGAAAATGAACGGTTAAATAGAAATCAAACATGGCGTTTAGCACCAATCAGTGATGGCAAGTTTTATGTTGCCAATATCTTAAGTTCATTTGTTTCACTTGTTTATTTTGTGCTCTTAGATGTGTTAATTGCAATTTGTTTTTTATTTTTATCAATATTTACTAATACTAAATTTGGCAAAAATTTACAGATTAAAGTTGATTTAAACAGTACTGCAGTTCTTAGTTTTATTGGCATTATATTACTGCTAATTCTTACTTGCCTTTTTCTTTACTTTTTGGTTAGTTTTCTTAACTTTTCCAGTCAAGCAATTTTAGACTTTTTACCACATGCATCAAGTCATATTCTAATTTCTTTTGTACGCATATTTATAATTATCGTCTTAGTGGGATTACTAGTAAGGCTCTATAGTGTCTTTGCAAACTATATTATCAATATACTTTTACTAAGATCTACTGGTCTTGCGGGATTAGAATCCGTTGTATTTATGATGTTTATCATTGATTTAATAATACTTGGTATTAACGTCTTCTTAATCAATCATTTTTTTGAAGCAGGAGAGAAGTAAAACCTCATACTGTTTCCATGTTTTCATAGTAGAAGGGAAAAGCATGACTTCTTTTAAAAATTTATTTGGCAGATTCTTTGTAGAAAAAGCCAAGAATGTTTATTCATTTTTAATTATTCAAATAGTTGGTGCTTTAGCATTTTCTGTTTTTGGGCTACTTATTGGTACAGGTGAGTTCGGCGAATTTTTAAATCTATACTCCGAACTTTTACCTGATTGGCTTATGGGCTTTTGTCTATTGAGTGTCTTTTTTATCATTTTCTTTTTTATTTATATGGCTGTCAAAAATGAGCGGATTAATCGCAGTCAAACTTGGCGTTTATCTGCAATCACTGATGAAAAATTTTATATTGCTAATAGTTTAAGTTCGTTTATAACTTTTATCTATTTCATTTTTCTTAACATTATTGTTGCTGGCATCTTACTATTTGTTTCATTTTTTATGGATAAGGCTTTTCGTAATTCTTGCGAAAGAATGTTTAAGCAATTTAGACCAAATTTTGAACTAAATACAATTCGTTTAATTTTTGATATCATATTACTCCTACTTTTATGTTGCTTTTTCATTTCGTTATTGATCAGCTTTTTAAATTTTTCCAGTAAAGCCATCATGGATTATCTTCCCATAGCTTCAAGTGGGTTAATTGTCAAAATATTACATATTTTTATTGTTATCATAATAGCCTGGTTTTTTACCAAAGTAGAAAAAATTTTTGTCGATCAAGTTTTAGGCAGCCTTTTGAATTTTTTAAACTTAAATCCGGCTTATAACAACACTTTACCTTATCTTAATCTAATTATAGTAGTTGTTAATTTAATAGTGTTCGTCATTAATATTTTTTTATTTAAGCATTTCTTTGAAGCGAAGTAAAAAAATAGAGGCATAATACCAATTTTATATGTGTGACAATTTGTCATCGAGCAAAAATAAGGAGTTCAAAATGGCAGAATTTAGTAGGTTATTTAATAGACTATTTAAAATTAAAACAAAAAAATTACACGTATTACTTTTTTTCCAGATAATTGCGGCTCTCGCATGTGCCTTTTTTACTTATTATGAAGTGATCAATTGGCATATCCGCAAAAATCCCCAAAATAATGTTGGACTTTTACCAGAATGGGCATTATACTTTGTCATCTTGGCCTTTTTTGTTATCTTTTTTGTTTATTTTATTACACCATTACAAAGCGAGAAATTTAACCGCAGTCAAACCTGGCGCTTAGCTGCAATAAGTGATGGTCAATTTTATCTTGATAACGTATTGAGCACATTCGCGTCTTTCATTTACTTTATTGTACTTGAATTCGTTGCTGCAATAATGCTTCTATTTTTATCCTATTTGACCGACAAGCCTGATACGAACTTTTTTCGCGATTTATTAAAAAGTATTCAACGCAATCTTGACATCAATGTTTTCTGGATAATACTTGGTACGATTGTCTTAGCTATTTTAAGTTGTTTCTTTTTATATTTTGTTATCAGTTTCTTTAATTTTGCCAGCCGAGCAATATTAGATTTTGTCCCTGCAAACATTAATGGAGCAGTTGTGAAAGTATTACACATATTCATAATCTTCGGATTAATTTGGTTCTTCTTTAAAATCCAAAATATCTTTGTTTACAAAGTTCTTTTATCAGTTATTCATCCGACTAATTATGGATTTAATTTCTCTAGTAGTTTACCTTTTGCAATTTTGTCAACCACAATTTGCGATCTTATTTTGTTGGTCAGCAACGTTTTCTTATTTAATCATTTTTATGAAGCTAGTGAACGTAAATAGGTAGGCAAATAAGAAAAAATTACTTTTACAATTTTATAATTTCTCACAAAAAAGCAAGTTATTACAACAAATAAAAGGTTTGCGGAAAAAATCAATCTAGTTTATGATAGTGTATTATAGGTGTATTACGGCCAAAGGATGGTGGACTTGTGGAATTTAAAGATAACATTCCCATTTACTTACAAATTAAGCAATACCTATATCGACAAATAATTACCGGCAAATTGAAGCCAGGTAAAAAAATCCCTTCTGTACGTGAACTAGCAGTGCAACTCACTGTAAACGTCAATACGGTACAACGTGCTTTACAACAAATGAACTTTGAAGGCATTTTGTATACCAAGAGGGGAGAAGGTAATTTTGTCACTGAAGATACTACTTTACTTGAAAAAACGAAAAGGGAATTAATTGACGCTGAACTAGACAAATTTGTTCAGAGCATGAACTCTTTAGGGGTTTCTGATGAACAAATTCTCAAATCTTTAACTGAATATCTTAAAGAGGAGCGTAAATAATGGGCAATCCCTTAGAAATAACAGACTTAGTTTACAAAAAGAACCAGAAAAAAATTATTACTGACTTAAATTTAACCCTTAAACCAGGAAAAATTGTTGCTCTTTTAGGTGAAAACGGAGCGGGCAAAACTACTTTAATGCGAATAATTAGTGGCGTAGCTAAAAACTATCGAGGCACTGTTAAAGTTGCAGGTTTTGCCAAAGAAGCTGACAGAAAGGCACATCTTTCTTTTACTGATAGCCTGACAGGATTTGCTAATTCAACTAAAATCAATGATATCGTCAAATTTTACCAAATTTTATACCATGATTTTAGTCTAAAGCAATTTGAGCAGTTAAGAAAATTCATGAATTTAGATTCTGACATGCGCTTATCTGAAATGTCTAAAGGAATGAAAGAAAAGCTGATAATTGCTTTAACTTTTTCCAGAAAAACAGATTTATATCTTTTGGATGAACCCTTTTCCGGCATTGATGCTATGGCTCGCAAAAAAATTATTAAATCGATAATTTTATGGAAGCAAGAAAAATCCACTATTTTAGTTTCAGATCATTTCGTAAATGAAATCGCTGCGGTTTTGGATGAAGTTGTTATTATTAAAAATAAAACTGTTTGTATGCATAAGTCGACTGAAGCAATTAGAGCTGATAATCAAAGTGTAGAGGAATTTTATGAGAGTTTTTATCAAAGAGAAGAGGATGAATAATGGCTATTTTTAATCGCTATTTTACGGTGCTTTTCAGATTAAAAACCAAATGGATTTCTATTCTGTTAATTATCCAGACCGTAGCTTCATTTGCGATGTCTTTTTTCAATTTTAATAACGGCCATGTATACATTAATAGAACTATTTTTTCTAATTTCTTTACCTTATGGCTGACTATTTTTGTGGTATCAGCGTGGCTTTTTACCGGGATATTTTATTTAACCACCTGTTTTCAAAATGAACGTGTCAGTAAAAGTCAGACTTGGCGTTTAGTACCAATTGATGATAAAAAGCTGTATTTCGATAATATTTTAAGTTCGTTTGGTGCATTGCTTTTCTTTGTGATACTCGAAATAATTTGCACATTAATTTTAGGCGTTGTTACTTTTACTTTTGATAGTCAGTTTCATACTGTCATAATCGAAATGTTTACTGATATTGCAAGACACCTGCAATTAGTTGATCTAGAAATTATGTTTAACTTCTTTGGTGCAATTATGATGGCTATTCTTTGCGCATTTTTTGGTTACTTCATTATCAGTTTTTTAAACTACTCCAGTCGCGCACTTTTGGATTTTCTTCCCCAAGCACTCAGCAAAGCTTATTTTCGGGTAATTGCAGTTTTTGTGATTATTTTAGTTGCTTGGCTTGCAATCAAAGCAAATGACATTGGCCTACAAATAATTTCTTTCCCGTTTAGATTTATGATGGGGGAAACCACAGGAACAAATGATGATTTGGCTCTAGCTCTAATCTTAATGCTCGTAATCAATCTATTCTTTTGGCTCTTGGATACAATCCTCTTCAGTAAATTTTTTGAGGCAAGGGAAGGGAAATAAATTAAAATTTACATATTAAAAGACGCCAAAAAGTAATTTTTAGCGTCTTTTTAACGGCCAAAAAACCCATGAGACAAACAGCAAAAATACCAATGTGAATAAAAGACAAAATGCAATAAAAGTTATAGCAGCAATTTTCTCAGCTATTAAACTACGCAAAAGCAAGATAATTATTTATTTTCTTGCAACACCGAAAATAAAAAGCCTGCAATGAAATGAGACGCATTGCAGGCTAAACTTTATAAATAACTTTTTCGTAAATTGCAATAATAACTTGAACACTTTTGTTTAGGCTGTTTGATAGATGCGATCTAATTCTCTTTCAAAGATTTCATCTGGTGTATGATAAGCCAAGATCTTTCTTGGCAATGAATTGCACCAAGTTTCAATGTCAATGATTTGTTGGAGAGAGTAGTTATGAATATAGTCACCTTTAGGAATGAATCTGCGAATAAGGCCATTATGCCTCTCTACAGTGCCTTTATCACAAGAAGTATATGGATGAGCATAATAAACTAGTGATTTGGAAATATCTTCCAGCTGAGATAGATCCGCAAATTCAGAACCATTATCAGTCGTAATAGTTTTAAAGATATCGTTCCAATGCTCGCTGTATTGCTTGCGCAGACTTTTA
>NZ_JACFRL010000020.1:0-1489 GCF_016100925.1 Lactobacillus sp. W8093
TAAATTATCATTTATTTCTGTAAATACGGTTTTTATTGTATGATTTTCTAAAAAACGGAGATTTTACAATGAGAAAAGATGAATCAGAAACAATAATTCGCGAAATGTTGCCGTACCTTAACAATCTAAACTTAATGAGACTAAAAACTATTTTAAATAATTTAGTTGCGACAAAAACCGAATTTAAATCAAAATATGACAATAAAAACTTGCTTAAGAAGTATTTTGCGGCTAAAAGAGCCGAAGGTTGTTCGGAAAAATCTCTTAAATATTACAAAGTAACAATTACAAAGGCGTTAATTGAAATTGATAAAAATGCTAGAGAAGTAAGTACCGATGAATTGCGGAACTATTTAATGACGTATCAGGAAGTTCATTGCTCTAGTAAAGTGACAATTGATAATATTCGTAGAATTTTATCTAGTTTTTTTAATTGGCTTGAAGATGAAGATTACATTATTAAAAGTCCTATAAGGCGAATACATAAGGTGAAAGTCGCTACTACAGTAAAAGAAACTTATTCGGATGAAGAACTTGAAAAATTACGTGATAGTTGTACAAATGTCAGAGACTTAGCAATGATAGACTTTTTGGCCTCAACCGGTATGCGTGTTGGAGAATTGGTTTTACTTAATCGTAGTGATATCAACTTTCAAGAACGTGAGTGTATTGTTTTTGGTAAGGGTAATAAAGAAAGGATCGCTTATTTTGACGCTAGAGCGAAGTTACATTTAAGAAAATATTTGAATGAGCGACATGATAATCATGAAGCCTTATTTGTTTCTTTGAGAGCAGAACATGAACGATTAACTATAAGTGGTGTCGAATCAAGGCTAAAAAAATTAGGTCAAAAGATTGGAATTGCAAAAGTTTATCCACATAAGTTTAGAAGGACACTAGCTACAAAAGCTATTGATAAAGGCATGCCAATTGAGCAATTACAACAACTCTTGGGACATAAGAGAATAGATACTACATTACATTATGCAATGGTAAAACAGCAAAATGTGAAGATAGCACATAGGAAGTATATAGGATGAAGTATTTGAAGCTAAAAGAAATAGCAAAACTAAAAAATGGTAAAAAGTGTAATTATGATGTTAAAGGAATTATTCCTGTTTATGGTTCAAACGGAATTATTGGATATACTGATAACTTGAATTCACCAGAAAATTCAATAATTATTGGTCGTGTGGGTGCTAATGCAGGTTCAGTATTTTACTCTTTTAAAAAACATTGGGTATCAGATAATGCTATATCAGTTGTTCCAAATATTAATAAAATAAATTCTTTTTATTTGTATTATGCCTTGTATAGTCTTGACCTGAATCGACTTGTAGGAGGGTCTGCTCAGCCGTTACTCAACCAATCTATTTTAAATTCGCTTGAAATCAGAGTTCCACCTTTATCAGTTCAAAACTCAATTGTTGAAAAGATACGCGTATTTGATGAAAAGATTGCAGTAAATAACCAGATAAATGATAATTTA
>NZ_JACFRL010000021.1:0-1335 GCF_016100925.1 Lactobacillus sp. W8093
TAAATTATCATTTAATTAACCAATATCTGTATAGAAAGGAGTGAAATTAATATGTCAAAAGGATATCTTTTAGAATCAGATGTTGAAAATTTAGCCTTAAATACCCTAAAGACTGTAGGATATAAGGTGTTTAAAAGTCCTACTTCAAGTGGTCCTAATCCAATTATTGATGCTGCACGTGACAATGATCATACTTCAGCAATATTATTTGATAACTTAAATAAAGCTCTCAGGAGACTTAATCCTGGTTACGACGAAGAAATATATAATGACGCATTTAGACAAATAAGTCGATTAGCTGATAATCCGGATATGATGATAAACAACCATTACTTTCATAAGTTATTGATTGAAGGTATCAAAGTAAGAACTACTTTAAACGGAGAAAATCATACAGATACACTATATCCGATAGATTTTGAAAAATTTGATGCTAATGAATTTATAGCTACCAATCAATTTACTTTTGCAGGTAAGAGAGAACGTAGACCTGATGCAACACTGTTTATCAATGGTATTCCGGTAGTTACCTTTGAATTTAAGGACGCTGGGAATATACATGTTGGTATAGAAAGTGGTTACCAGCAATTACAAACCTATAAATCTGATATTTCTGACTATATGAAATATAACGAAATCCTGATTACTTCTGATGGTATTAATGCAAGAGCTGGATCATTAACTGCCGGATTTGATCGTTTTATGAGATGGAGAGCTCCTAAGAATAGTGAATCTGAAGATGAACTGGAATTAGTAACAATGATAAAGTTCATGCTCAGGCCAAAAGATTTACTTAATATCATTGAAAACTTCATAATTTTTGAAACAGACGGCGACAAAACAATCAAAATTTTTGCAGCCTATCACCAATACTATATGGTAAATAAAGCAATTAAAGCTGCTAACAAGGCAATTAAAAGTCCCGATGATAAGAGAATTGGGGTCGTTTGGCATACAACTGGTTCAGGTAAGAGCTTATCAATGGTCTTTTTTACTAGTATAGCTGCTCGTAAATTAAACAATCCTACGTTTGTGGTAATTAATGATCGTAATGATCTTGATGATCAACTATTTGATACCTTTGCTGCAGCACATGAATATTTGCGTCAAAATCCTGAGCATGTTGAATCTGGCGATGAATTACGTTCAACGCTGAAAAAACAAGCGGGTGGGATAGTTTTTTCTACTATTCAAAAATTTTCACCTGATTTTAATAGTGGTGAAACTAGGATGCCTGTGTTGTCAAAAAGAAACGACATTATTGTTATTGCTGATGAGGCCCATAGGAGTCAATATGGTTTAAAGCCCAAGTTTACTAGTAATGGTTTGAGATAT
>NZ_JACFRL010000010.1:0-82808 GCF_016100925.1 Lactobacillus sp. W8093
AAAGGCCGCACCCCGATTGAATATCGGAATACGGCCTTAGCAAACATGAATTAATGTTAACGTCCAATTCTAGGGGTTAACTTCAGCAATCATCCTTTTTCTTTTAATTAGTTTTAAAAAATTGACCCTTATTTTCTTGATAATATTTTTGATAACGTCCCTTATAGTTATGAAACATATATTTCAAAAGCAGCCAGCGTTTAAAATTACGGTCCTGATCATAAAAGACCGTCGTACCATAGCGACCTTCGTGGATCAATTCTTCTGCCATGTGCTTAGCTTCATTGTCAACCGCATATTCCTTAAATACCTTGACAGGTAACCCCAGCCATAACACGTGCTTTGATTTTAATTTATTGCCATAAACTGCTTCTTTATCGTGCAGGCTATCATAAACGTAGTCATCCACATACCACTTGGCCAAGTTATAGCCGTTAAGGGTGACATAAAAGCTCGAACGCCCTTGGCGCAGGTTAATTTCAAAGAATTTATACTTTCCATCCCGCGTATCATATTTAATATCAAAGTTAGCCATACCAGTATAATTGATTTTTTCCAAAAATGACTCCACTTGTTCGTAAAGCTTTTCATCATATTCGGGTAAAATCGCCATATAATTGCCGATTGACTGAGGTGTTGGGTCTTCTAGCAAAGGGTGTCCCATACACATCATCTTGATATGATGATCCTTGTCAACATAAGCATTTAGCACCCGCATGTATGAATCATCACCGGGAATAAAGTCCTGCAGAATTAGGTCCTCTTGATAACCATTCTCATAAATTTTGCCGACAATATCGCGCAATTCAGTTTCATTATGAATGGTAAAAGCTTTTTTGCGACCTTCAAAATGTACGTCAAGCCAAGAAACTGGATCTTCCGGCTTAAGCTCTAACGGGTAACCAAAGGGTAATTCCAAATAGTTTTCCGCCTGATAGTCAGCCAGCGTCACAATCTTAGTTTTAGGGTAAGGCAGACCATATTTTTCGGCAATTTGGTAAAAGCTTTCTTTGGAAATTAACTTTTGTAACAGGTCATACTCAATATAAGGAACAATAAAAACTTTTTCCAGTTCACTTTTATGTTTAGCTAAAAGCTCTGAATAACCGTCACCACAAGAAATTAAGATTACTGGTTCCTGATGATCCTGATATATTTTCATTTGCTCGCGCATAACATCTATAAAGGTCGGATCTTCGCTAAAGCCTTGGTGTAATTCAACACTGACGATTTTGGAGTAACGAGTCGCTGCCAGTTGACTATCAGCCAGCGCTTTTACCTTAATGCCATAAGCCTCGTTAAACGATCGGGCCATGCCATACACGTTAATGTCACTACCAAGTAAAATTGGGGTAAACTCTTGTTTCATTGATAAATTATGCTCCTCATTAAACCAACTTGCCCTGCTCAATTAAGCTGGCAACTTCCGGTTGAACATGCTGGTATTTGGCAACTGTTTTTTCATAATCAACAAAGAACAATTTGTACCATACCAAAAATGTATAGATAGTCCATATTTGTCGACGATGCGAACCGTCACCTTTGTAGTTTTCATCTAGTAAGCGCAAGATTTTGTCCTGCTCGAAAATATCCTGCACAAAGTCTTCACTGAAAAGTTCACGTACTTGCTTATAAAAGCGTGGTTCCTGCAACCATTCTTTGATTGGGGTCGGGAAACCTAGTTTTGGTCGTTTAGCCCATTCATCAGGAAGGACCTTTTCCGAAGCTTTGCGCAAAGCATATTTAGTATCGTACTTATTAACCAGATAATCGGTTGGAATTGAATTAGCTCTTTCTGCGACCTTTTTATCTAAGTAAGGCACACGCAGTTCAAGCGAGTGTGCCATTGATATTTTGTCCGCTTTTTGCTCAATGTCATTAAGCATAAAGTGATGCAGGTCAATGTATTGCATTTGCCTAACATTATCAAGAGCTTTTACTTTTTTAAAGTCGCTTTGATAAATACCATTAACGGTTAATTTATTGCGATACGATGGTTTTAAAATTTTATTGGCGTCTTCTGAAGAAAAGATTGTGGGATAGTCCATATCATAAATAACCGATTGACCAACGTAAAACTCACTTGGTTCAGCCAAATTGGTATACAAATGAACTTTCCCCGGGAAATTCGGCATCTTTTTAATTTTATGTGCTAACTTAACCTTGGTCTTCTTCGGCAGCTTTTTGCATTGTGAAGTGAACACTTTAATAATGCTGTTATGCGTGTGCATCCCGTAATTAACATAACCGGCAAATAGTTCATCCGCACCTTCACCAGATAGAGCCACAGTAACATGCTTCCGAGCCATTTTACACAAATACCATAATGGAATTATTGACGGATTGGCATCCGGTTCATCCATGTGGTATTGCATTTCTGGAAAATCGTGCATTGCCTCATCAGCTTTTACCTTATCAGAAAAGAAATGCCAGCCCTTAATATCAGCTAAAGCTTTTGCCTTAGATGCTTCATCATAAGTGGCATCATCAAAAGAAATTGAAAAGACATCATCTGGATTTAAAATGCTCGTAATATAACTTGAATCTACGCCTTCTGACAAAAATGCGCCAACGGGAACATCAGCAATATGATGCAATTTAACTGATTCATGTAAATCTTCATCAATTTTGTTTACTGTTTCTTCAAAGCTTAAAGTATTAGCCTTGTATTCTGCATCCCAGTATTGGTGGATTTTCATTGCACCATCTTTATATTCAAACCAGTGACCAGCAGGAAAGCGGTAAATACCTTTGAAGAATGTTTCGTGCAAATCATTGTACTGGTTCATTAAATATGGCTTGACCGCTTCAATGTTTAAGCGGCGCTTAAAGCCGGGTAACGCCAAAAAGCTTTTAATTTCTGACCCAATAGTTAGATGACCATTTTCATCACTGTAGTAGAGCGGCTTAATGCCAAAGAAATCACGGGCACCATACAATGTCTGAGTATTATCATCCCAAATTGCAAAAGCAAACATGCCACGGACTCTCTTAAGCAGGCCATCCATGCCCCATTCTTCGTAGCCGTGTAAAAGGACTTCTGTATCGGACTTAGTGGTAAATGTGTGCCCAGCAGCAATTAATTCTTTTCTTAATGGCTCAAAGTTATATATTTCACCATTAAAAATAATTGCCCGCGTTTGATCTTCGTTATAAATCGGCTGACTGCCGCCACGTAAATCAATTATTGACAATCTTCTAAAACCCAGAGCGACCTTATCATTGGTGTAAAAACCGTCTGAATCAGGACCACGGTGCTTAATTGTTGCCATCATTTTACCAATGGCAGCTTGCTTATCATTTATTTCCGGATTATAAAATGCAACAATCCCGCACATTACTTATCTTCCCTTAATTTATTTTTTTGTATAGTTTTGCTTCTAATTTAACTTTTCCATTATATGCTAAAAACCGGGCAATTTCCAAATTGCCCGTCGCGATTTTACTAAATATAAAAGATTCTGCGTTTGCTGGCTGCACCATAACCAAAGGCCTGAATATAGTGCCGTTGTAAATCAATATTGACAATGTAACCCGCAAATTCAGTTTGATGGTCTATTTGCCGCTTCCAATTTTTATTATATTTGGTAGTCAAAGCATGATTTGGACCCATCAATGCTGAACAATTAAACAAAATATATTGAATACCATTAATACGATATTGATCTTCCCTGTGCCTATGACCGCAAAAGTAAGCGATAATCCGGGCATTTTTCACATTAGTAAAATCAAAGTCATTAGCTAAGCGAAATTCAGGAGGTATGCCGCGGCTGGAATGCATCTGGCCCTTTTCACCCTGATTAAATGCGACGAGTAATTCGTGCAAAGAACGACCATTATATTTTAAGGCGTTTGATCCCTTACGATTAATCGGATTAGCATGGCTCATAAAGACAATATGCTTATTCGAAGATTGCTCTAAAATCTCAATAATTTCTTCGATTTGATCTTCTCTTACTGCCAATGTGAGCTTAACGTCATATTTTTTTCTGCCTTGAGCGTCCAAGTAGTAAGGTATGTCTGAAGTGTTAACAGAAATAAACCGTAAATCATCAACATCATAATAGCAGACCCCATGCTGGCGGGTAATATAATGAATGCCATTTTGTTTATATAAAGCAGGCCACATAATTCCCTCAAATTCATTTTCGGGAAAAGACGCCCTTAAATCATGATGTTCATCAAACTTATCGTTTTCATCATGATTGCCTTTAATCAGCATATAAGGTACTTTGTCAGAAATAAATGAATCACGTAATTTAGTTAATTCACTTTCACCTAAAAAGCCAGCATCTGAACCATCAATCCAGTCACCCAAATGGATCTTTAGACTAAGAAGACCAGAATCATCAAGATAAGAAACTTCATTAACATGAGTCAGGCCGTTCCAACCATAGAAATCCATACTGTTACGGTCTTTATAATGGGTATCAGTAATGACGCTCACATTAACCGAATTTTTACCAGTACGAATATGACCTTTGACCCTTGCCACGAACCGCTCTAAATACTCCTCTACAACATAGCGGCGTCCATTTTTGCGGCTCACAAATGCGCGATAGCGCTGCAGCTCAGGACTAAAACGACGGACATATTCAGGCTCTAACTTATCAGTGCTTTCCAAACTAAGGGCTTGGTGTAAAATTTTATTTTCATCTTGATAGACGGTCAGAGTATAAGGTTGTTCATTAGGCGTACCTTGTTCTCCATCAACATGGTATTCTCCCACCGTTAAATACTCCTGCATCGGATCCAGCTGTTCGTCTTTTTTCTTGAACACAGCATGTAATTTAGCTCCGTTAATTTTATCTGCTAGTCCTTTAGCATACTTAAAAACACCCATTTTTTTGCCTCAACCAGAAACAAAAAGAGCTGAGCACACTGCTCAGCCCTTAACTATAAACTCTTTTCTAAAGCGTGTGCTGCCAAACCAATTGCTAAAAGAGCATCTTTAGACAATACTCCTTGTAATGTTTTGGGCGCTACTTCTTGAACTGCCCCAATTACCTTAAAGCCGTAAGAAACAACGTGAAAATCAACCACTGCATTATAAAACCCATCTTCATAAGGATTTTCATGATTATAAGTTAGATTAATTTCATTTTTATCAACGAAACCATCAACATGGTTGGTTAAAATCCGATCATGTAAATCGGTCAATTGTTCTGACAACTTGATTAAAGTTAATTTATGATCACTTTCAGTATCATAATACTGTTCTTGCGTCATTTTGAAGTATTCTTTAATCGGCTTATGCAAAACGTGCAAACTGTCAATTACACGATAAACTGCCTCGGCATCAAAATCCGTTTCTTTATTTAAAATACTCTCTTGATTTGCGGCCAAGTCATCGGCCAAAGTCACTATCTCTAACTTCTCCATGGTTTCCTCCTAAAGTTCATTATATATTATACCAAAAAAACTACTATTGCACTTCTTGAAGGAAAAGTTTCTCTATCTTTTCCAACTCCTGATACAATCAAGGTCAATTATTTTATTAATTCTAAGTAATATATTTTTTTAAAAAGAAAAAAATATTTTTTACGTATTTATCTTTAAGCGCTACGATAAGGCAAAGGAGAAAAAGATGAACAATATTACTCGCTGTCCGTGGAGTGATCATGACGACCCCTTAATTAAAGAGTATCACGATCATGAGTGGGGCAAACTTAATTTAGATGAACATTACTTGTATGAGATGCTGCTGCTAGAATCATTTCAGTCAGGCCTAAGTTGGTCGACCATTTTGCATAAACGGGCCCATTTTCGGACAGCTTTTAAAAACTTTGTGCCAGAAGAAGTTGCGCAAATGTCGGCAAGCGATATTGAACAATTAAAGCAGGATAAAGGGATTATCCGCAACAAGCGTAAAATCACCGCGGCAATTAATAATGCCCGCGCTCTTTTAATTATTGACGCACAGTACGGCAGTTTCGCCCATTATCTACAACAATTCATTAAGACGCCGATTATGCACCATCCACAAACAAGTTCAGAGGTGCCAACGACAAATAAAGTAGCACAAAAACTAGCTGGGCAAATGAAAAAAGACGGCTTTACGTTTGTGGGTCCAGTGATTATTTATTCTTTTTTAGAAGGAGTCGGCTTAATCAATGATCACTTAGAAAATTGCCCGTTTAAATATCACGGATAAAAAAAGATTGAATTAAATCAATCTTTTATCTTACTATTTAATTTGCCTGCAAGTTTTATAATGTCGAAATAGTTGTTTTGCCAAATATTGATTCCCAGTCAGAAGTAAAGTCTGAAATGGCATCTGTAATAAGGTGTGACTCCAGCCCTTCAGCAATAAAACTAGGAGCTACTGTAACAGCTTGCGCGCCGTTTGCAATTGCGCTGGTTATTTGACTGACAGTGTGAAAACTAGCAGCTAGAATTTTAGTATTTCGCTGTTCGTGATTAATTACTTGGTTAAGGTCGTTGATAACTTTATTTGCATCAATATTATTATTTTCCATTCTATTATAATAAGGTGCTAAATAATCGGCGCCAGCAGCTATTGCAAGAAAACCTTGAAGTTCCGTATAAATTGAAGTTGCAGTAATTCGCACATTTTCTTTTTTCAATATTTTAATTGCTGCCAAACCAGCTTGGTTAACCGGAATTTTAATATAAACATCTTTTCCTAACTTAGCTAAAACTGCATGGGCGTCAGCCACTATCCCTTCAGTAGTAGTGGCTACCACCTGAACGTGCAATGAACGTTTATCTCCAATTAGCTTTTTTATTTGTGCTAAATGGTTAAAGAAATCGACTTTGCCTTCTTTTTTAATTATTGAAGGATTGGTAGTAACCCCAGATAAAGGAATAATTTCTTGGTATTTTTTGATGTCATCAATATTTGCTGTATCTAATAAAAATTCCATTGTAGTTTTCTCCCCATAAACTAAAGTAAATTATATTATTTACCTACATTATACTTTAGTTTTTGTCCTACTTCTCCACCGGGGTGAATTTTTAAGAATTCTTTTTGGGAATAATGCTTGCTCCGTGCTATCATGACTGAAATAGCGTCAAATACGGAAATAACGGCTAAAGTACTGGAAGTAGCCATCATATGAAAATCATCTGCTTCCTGATCGACGATGACCTGTAAAATGCATTCTGAGTTCTGGGCTAAAAAGGAATCAGCTTTTTCAGTTACACCAATAATTTTAGCTTGCCGACTCTTACTAATCTCAAGCACTTTATTAATTTCTTCTGTTTGACCACCTTTAGATATTAAGATAACCACATCATTTTGACTGACTACTCCGCCACCACCATGTGGTGTATCAGCTGGCGAAAGGTAGAGTGCAGGCTGCTCAATCACGTTTAAAGTATGGGCAATTTTTTTAGCAGCCATTCCAGAAGTGCCACAACCAGAAATAATCACTTTTCCCTGACAATTTTTTATTAAGTCAAATACTTGTAAAACCTGATTATAGTCAATATTGGCAGCGACATATTTGAGAGTATTTCCTTCTTTAGTAATAATGTCTTTTAAATCTGCACTTTTAATCTGTTTTTCTACCATAATTATTGTTCCTTAACCCTTTTTGCAATTTCCTGGTATACTTGTTCAGCATTGACGCCGGTCAAAAGTGGCACGGCTGAGATTACCTTATCTTTGATGCCTGCCGGAACTACTGTAGTCGATAAAATAATATCGTAATCATCCAAACTGCTCATCTTTTCGCTAATGCTGGCATGTGAAATGCTGACATTGTTTCCCAGACCCTGTTTGTTCAAATATTCTTTAATGCGGTTGGCAACAACAGTTGATGTGGCTATTCCAGTGCCGCACATTACTAAAATCTTTTTCATTAGTTTAATTCTCCAATTTGTATTTAGCTTTCCTTAACAGCTTTTCTCTTATTAAGGAAATATAGCCCTATTAATGAAACAATTAAAATTGCGCCAGTTATGATCCACGGCAGATATTTTGCTCCCCAAACAAAGAGGAAGGTTGACCACAAACCACCTTCTATTAGTGAAGTGATACTGGTTGCGTGCCCAATATTAAAGCTGGCAGCTTCCGCCATCTTGGTAACTAATGGTGCCATCCATGAAGTGACGTATAAAATACTGGTCATATAAACCACGCCACCTACAACGGAGCGAACAATGTTGCCGCCAAATACTGGTACCATAAGACAAACGGCAAATGGGATAGTGGAAAAGTCGCCGAAAGGAATAGTTTTATTTCCTGGAAGAATCACAGCCAGTAAAAGAGTTAACGGAATCATCAAAAGTGAAACAGCTAGAACAGCTTGATCGCCTACGGCTAAAGCTGAGTCCATACCGATATAAAGTTCACGTCCCGGAAAGCGTTTCTTGATAAAGTCATTTGCGGCATCAGAAACAGGTGTCAAACCTTCCATTAAAACCGAAACCATCTTTGGTAACAACACCATAATGGCTGCTGTTTGCACTCCCAAATTTAAGACTTTACCTACATCATAACCAGCAAGAATGCCAACTACTAAGCCGATAATTAAACCCATAACGGACGTTTCACCTAAAATGCCAAATTTTTTCTGGATAGTTTCTGGATTAGCCTTTAATTTGTTAAAGCCGGGAATGCGGTCAAATACCCAATTTAATGGTAGTGCCACCAGATAACCCGGTGCAGAAGTTCCGTGCGGGAACGTGATATTTGGAAAGCCGTAGTATTTGTTCAAAACTGGTGCGCTTAAGTCACCTAAGAAGTACAACATTACTTGGTACGCTACCATTGAAAAAACTGCTAACGGAAAACTGTTAGACATACCATAGACTAGTCCACCAACAAAAGCAGCGTGCCAAAAGTTCCAAATGTCAATATTCAATGTTTTGGTTAAGCCAAACAAAAGTAAAAAGATGTCGATTGCAATGCCAATAGGGATTGCTGAAATACCCAAGATCGTACCATAAGAAATAGCCGATGCGGCGGGCCAACCAATATCAAGTGTCACTAATGATAAGCCAAAGCGTTTAACCATTACCTGAGCTGCTTTGCCCAAAGTATCTCCCAGCAAACCGGTTACTAAATTTAAGCCAATAAAGCCGATACCTACAGTTAAACCTGCTACAAATGATTTTTTAAATCCTGCACCCAAAATCATTGCAAAAATAGCAATAATAATAGGCAATATAACTGGAGCACCCCAGTTAACTATAGTTTGTAATGCCTGTAACATTTTTCTTTCTCCTTAAATTTCACTGCGGTCAATGTTATTCACCCAAAATGACTACGTTGCATTTACGTGATCTGGCGCGGTTTTGATCCCAGTCGACAAAATAAACATAGCCCACAGAACCAATTAGCAGCTCATTTTCTTTTAACGCAAATGTTTGGTTAGAACCAAAAAGCGAGCCTTTGATATGTGCATCCCCATTGAGAATCGTATTTTTTTCATTGGGATAATTTTTATCTTTTTGAGACAATTCTTCCAAAAAGCGCACATGCTCTGGACCGGGATAGCGGTAATTAGAGTTTTCACTCTTTTCTGGTGGAATTATTTTGTCCAAAATATTATTCAAATCTACCTGTAAAAATTCGTCGCCGTTAAAATCATGATCATGCACATACTCTTCAAATAAAACTGAGCATGTTGTATGTGGAGTTTGAACTAAGCAAATGCCATTGTTGATCGCACTATTTTTGACAATTTGCTTTAATTGCTCGGTGATATTCTGATAAGTGACCCTAGCGGCAGTTTTGATTTTGATTTCATCTTGATAAACTTTCATTTTATTCACCCCTTTGGAATTGCTTCATTGGTTCTAACATTTCACTTATTTTTTTCTCCCAATCAGCAGCACAAACAATCCCACTGGTGCCACCTGTACCATCAGCACCCAGTTGCAAAACCTTTTGCACGTCAGCACCTGTACTTACACCTGCTGCTTCTAAAACCATGATGTTTGAATTAATTGCCTTAATTGCCTGAACCGTGCTGGTGATGTATTCGTCATCACTTATTTGGTGAGTACCAATTAAGCTGGTGGGCTCACAGATCATCATATTCGGCTCAAGCTCAGCTATTGCTCGGCACTCCGCAACGCTATCAGTACAAACAATACTATATAAACCGAGTTCTTTAGCTCTTTTAATAGTGCGTGCTAAGACATTCACCGTCAGCGGATTTTCCGCATGATTTAAAACAACGGCTTTTACACCTGCTGCTTTAAGCCCTTCGGGAAGAACATGCCCCATTCCTCTGCCAGCAACTACTGGATCCATGTGTTGGGCTGTTAAAAGCAAGTGATTAGTGGCAGCTTTAATTGCGGGCAAATCTATAAGTGGTGCAGTAAAAAAGATGTCAATCTGATACTTTTGCGCTAAGTTATCAGCAATTTTGGCTAATTTAACCAATTCTTCACCGTATAAATAAACTTTAGGATTGACCATCAAGAACGGCTTTTGTACTAATTTCATTTCTGCTTTTTCCTCCTAAAAAGAATATTTGGCGGTGTCAAAGACGTCATAATAGTGCTCTGCTAGTGAACACACAGCTTTTTCTTGTGCCGCAAGAAGATCGAATAATGACGGATAATCATTTTCTTTTGCGACGTTTAATGCCGCATTAGCCAAATCAGTGAAGATATTAATCTTAGTAATGCCGCTTGCCGCTGCCTTCTTCAGGTTTGCGTCACCTGATGATGAGCCGCCATGACAAACAAGTGGCACTGCAACTGCGTCCCTTAATTCTTTTATTCTGGCAAAATTGAGTTTTGGCGTGCCTTGTTGATAAACACCGTGAGAAGTGCCGATAGAAACAGCCAAAGAATCAACGTTTGTCTCACTCACAAATTTAGTGGCTGCTGCAACTTCCGTATAAATAGTATTGTCGTCAGAAGCATTGGTACCCACGTGACCAATTTCAGCTTCCACTACCACACCTAAACTGTGACAATAATCAACTACATCTTTGGTAATCTGCACATTTTTACTAAATTCTTCATTTGAAGCATCAATCATCACCGAAGTAAAGCCATGTGCGGCGCCCCATTTGACCAGTTCGGGATCTGTACCGTGATCTAAATGCAAGACGACGGGCACATGTGCTCTTTCTGCATAAAATTTACCTAAAGAGAGTGCTTCATCAATATCTAAGCGTGATTCATGCTTTTCTGCCCAAGCCAAAATAATTGGCAATTTTTTATTCTCTGCTGCTGCCAATTCGGCCCTAATTGACAGTTCGTCCCAATAATTAAAGTGGGGAAAAGCGTAGCCGCCTTTTTTTGCTGAATTTAAAATTTCGTTTGCTGAAATTAACATTTTTTACTCCTCTATCTCTTTAATTTACAATTGCCAAAAATTCAGCCCTCGTGGTTGAATTCTGAATTTTCTTCATCGTCACCGTGTCGGTAAACATGGTCATTAGGCTCTTGAGCATATTGAGCTGCTTATCAGGGCTTTTTAGACACAAGATGAATATCATGGAAACATTCACATAACTGTCTATATCACCCATTTGCCTGAATTTGACCGGCTCCTTTAGTGAAATGAACCCAAGCTGCTCTTTTTCCACCTTATCAGGATCAGTATGCGGAATGGCCACGCCTAAACCTCCTTCAAGTGCCAGACCTGTAGGATATTTTTCTTCACGTTTTAAAATAGCAGGCAAAAATTCTGCATTGACAACATTTTTTCTTTGCAATTCATTTGCCAGAATAGTTAATGCTGCTTGTTTGTTCTCTATTTCTTGCTGCTGCAAAATTACTTGTTCACTAAACAATTTCTTATCTATATACAAATTAATTTCCTTTTTCTACTTTATTTGGTAAATTTCGTTCTTCTCAAGACCAAAATCATGCTCAACTTGTTCTGGTCGACAATTAAAGAATTTAAGCAAAAACTTAAACTCGGGACTTGTAAGTCTAGGGTTAACACACATCACCATGACCTTATTAATGGGATATATTTTTTTACTGTATAAAGATTCCCAATGGGCAATATTTAACAAAAACAGATACAGCCCGAAATCAGCAGTTATTTGTGTACTAATTACATGCAAGATGATGGTTTTATGACCAACATAGGTTTCCCCTAATTTTTCGCGCTCAATTATTTTGCGTTTGATATAACTTGAGCTTAAATACGGCGCTTTTTTTCTGATATAAATTTCAGCAAGTTGCAAAATATCTGTTGTTTGCGTAACTACCGCATAAAATTCAGCCGTAGATGGCATTTTTTATCTTCTCCTTGTCTTGTTTATTCAACATGGCACTGACCAAGACATATTTATTCGATATATATGAAGGCAGTTCTACAGTAGAAATAATGAGATCTGTTTTAGAGCCGTTGTTTAGCCGGTAAAGTTGTTCATCAAGCGAGGAAATCACTTTGTCGACAATAATATTGCTAAACTCTTTTTGAATTTTGAGCTTCAATAATTCAGAAGTTCCCACTCCGCTGGCGCAAACCACCCAAACATGATATTTTTTAGTAATTTCCTCGATATTTTTTTCAAAATATAAAGTAATAAACCCCACTTCATTTTTTGAAATTAAGGGTATTTTCATTTGCAGGCATAACTGCTTAGATTCTCGCTCAATCGCTGCAAACAAATCTTTATATTCAACTTGAATATCCGGTAAAAGTTCATTTTCTACTGAAATATTGTTTTTAATCCGGTTCATCATTGGCCCAATATGGCTGATCAGTTCCTTCTTTAATACCGGCTCATCGATTTGAGGTTTTATTTTCTGAGCCACACGTTGAATCAACTGGGAGGTAAAGGTTTCAACGCTTTTAGAGTAGAGGGATTTTTGATCCGGCTGACTTGACCTGCCAATAAAGCGGGAGGAAAGCAAATACTTAAACAAATAATTGATTTCAAACTTCGAAATCTTTTTGACAATGAATTTCTCTACATTTTCAATCACTATTTCCGCAATTCTGTATAAATCATGATTTTGTTTGATTTCATGTTCGGGAACAAAAATTTTATTACTGTAATTTTTGTCAATCTGCTTTCTTGCTCTCTGAATTAAAATATATAAATGTGAACAAATATTAATGTCATAGGGATAAGGAATCTTGGTCGCACTTAATTGTTCGATGATATTGATTTGTTCTTGAATGAAAGTTAAATCAATTTCACTAATCCCATCAATTGGCACCCTATTATTTTTTCCCTTATGCCAATGTAAAAGGGAATTGATTTTTTCACGAATATCATCTTCTTTGCCCAGCACCGCAACCTTCTTGCTTTTCTGAGTTAACGTTAAATTTGACTTACTGAGAATATTCTTGATTTTGAGCAAATCAGCGTTGATCGTTGACTCGCTGACATACTCATCTTTATACAAACTGTAAATTGCTATTGGTTGAGGTGAATTAAACAAGATTTTCAAAATTACTTTTTTCCTGCGAAGCTCGGGACTTTCCTTATCAGAAAAAGAAGCATCTTGCTGATATTTCTTAAGTGCCGTGTTTTTGCTTAAAGTGTAGCCCTTGCTTTTTTCGGAGTTGATAATTCTAACTTTTTTATTCCCGTTAACGCTGTTAACATGGCGATAAACAGTTTTAACAGATACGTCAAAAGCCGCAGCAATCTTGGCAGCACTCGTATATCCAGTTTGTTTTTCTAAAAAATTTAACAGCTCCTTATCATTCATCTTGTTTTTCAACCAGGTACCTCCTTTTCATACCTACATTTTATTTCTGAAATTATTCATAAAAATTATTTGAGTGTCCCCTTTAGCGGACATTCAAATAAACCGCTTACATATAGAAAGTATAATTGCTGAAAAAAGGTGCTATTAAGAGCTGCTTGAAAACAAAAAAGCGTAATAGCAACTATTAAAAGTTGATATTACGCTAATAAATTTATTTTTTAATTTTTATACTAATTTTTTACGAATCCAGCCGGAAATCCAATCAATCACAATAACCATAATAATGATGCCAAGTAAGATTATTCCTACCCGGTTCCATTGCCGGTACTGCAATGCGATGATTAACGGATAACCGATACCGCCGGCGCCAACCAGGCCCAAGATTGAAGCAGACCTGATAGAAACATCAAAGCGGTATAACGTATTTGAAATTAGAGCAGGCATCAGGTTAGGCAAAGTAGAAAACATAATGATATTAGTTTTGGAACCGCCGACCGCAGTTACTGCTTCGTTAGGACCATCATCCAAGTTTTCTATTGCTTCAGAAAACAGTTTGGCAAGCATCCCCACTGAGTGAAAGCCAAGAGCCATCACTCCGGCGGCAGAGCCTGGTCCTACTGCCTTAATAAACATCAATGCCAAAACAATTTCTGGAAAAGATCTAATTATTGCCAGTACGATTTTACCAGTCCGTGACACATACCAATGCTTGTGTTTAGTATTTGCTGCCCAGAAGGCAAAGGGCAGTGAAATAATAGCAGAAATAAAAGTTCCTAAAAACGCAATGCAGACAGTTTCCCACAACTGTGAAACCAAATCTTCACCACTACCGTTATAAACATAGGACCAGTCAGGGTGAAAAATGCCGGAGAAAATCGCACCAGCAATTTGACCGGCTGTTTCTTTAATCCCGCCAAAGTCAATTCCAGTGCAGGACCATATCACCAGCCCAATAGTCACAATTGTGATCAGCCAGTGCAAGATACGTTTTTTAACATCAATCGGCCTAGGAGGCAGCTTTTTCATAATTGTATCCATTATTGCATCAACGCCTCCCGTGATTTAGAAGAAACATAATCTATCAGTACCACTACAATGATAATCACAATGATAATTGTGCCCGTCTTAGGGTAATCAAAGACTTGCAGCGTTTGTTGCAGGTATAAACCGATACCACCAGCACCGATATAACCCAAAACGGTTGATGCTCTGACATTTATTTCAAATGCGTACAAACAATAAGAAATAAAATACGTAATTACTTGTGGCAGAACTGCAAAAACTATAATTTGCAATTTGTTGGCGCCAACAGCTGTTAATGCTTCAATCGGACCGGGATCAATCGTTTCAATAGCCTCATAAAACAGCTTGACTACAATTCCGAAAGTACAGATAGCTAGTGCCAAGACACCAGCTACAGGTCCAATCCCGACAATAGCAACGAAAATGGCACCTAATAATAGATCAGGGATAGTTCTGATGATATTCATGATTACCCTGAGAATGCCAGTAATCGCCTTATTTTTAACAATATTGCGGGCAATTAATAAAGAATAGATAAAGGCTACGGCAGAGCCGATTACGGTTCCTAAAATTGCCATTTTAATTGTTTCAAGCAAAAGCGGAATTACTGTTGCCATGTATGACCAATCGGGATGCAGCATTTGCAGAAAAATATCAGCAAATTGACCGAAATTGGCAAATAACGCACCTAAATCTGTTTTAGTTTCATTAGTAGAGATAAATAAACCCGCAATGAAAATTATGACCCACAGTAAATTTAAAATCTTAAACTTTTTCTTAGGCAAAGCCAGCAGCTTTTCCTGTTCCGTGCTACTCATCTTGGTCACCACCGGAATAAATCTGATCAAACGTTGATGCTGGCGTATCGGACATCTTGCCGTCATAAATAATTTCACCAGCACGAACGCCAATTACCCTTTTACCAAATTCCTGTGCGAGCTGAACGCTGTGCAAGTTAATAACAACAGTCATACCATGCTTTTCATTCAGCATTTGTAAATCTTTCATCACACGGCGAGAGGTTTGCGGATCAAGTGAAGCTGTTGGTTCGTCTGCCAAAATGATATCAGGGTTCTGTGTCAACACACGGGCAATAGCCACACGTTGCTGCTGCCCCCCAGATAGTTCATCAGCACGCGAATAAACTTTATCTGCCAAATCAACTTGCTGTAAAGCATCATAGGCACGCTGTTTATCTTCCTTTGTAAAAAGGTTTAGCGAGGATTTCCAAGTTGGATAGTACCCTACTCTGCCCGTTAAAACATTACGCAAAACACTTGAGCGTTTAACCAAATTAAAGCTTTGGAAAATCATGCCGATATGCCTACGCAACGTTCTTAATTTTTTACCCTTGGCCTTAGTAATAGATTCGCCGTTAATTAAGATATCACCCTCGGTAATATCAATTAAACGGTTAATCGACCTTAAAAGCGTTGATTTGCCGGCGCCGGATAAACCTACAATAACAACAAATTCACCCTTATTAATAGTTAAATTGACGTCTTTTAAACCAACAACATCTTTGCCATAAACTTTCTTAACGTTTTTTAATTCAATTATTGGCTTAACTACAGAATCTGCCATTATAAACTTCCTTTGTATCCCTTATTTTTTGGTTGATTCGATAATATCTTCATACTTGCGTACAACGTTAAAGTCACTGTCCTTAGTGTGGACATATCCTTCATGAGTATAGATACTCTCGATAATCTTTTTACCCTTTTTAGACTTACCAATATCAATAAATGCGTTAGCCAATTTCTTTCTAAATGACTTAGACATACTTGGAACTACAGAAATAGTATCGTTCGGAATTGGTTTAGTAAAGTAAATTGGCACCACTTGACTCATAATCTTAGGGTTGTCATCTTTAACAATTGTCCGCGCATCTTCAAACACGAAAGCAGCATCAGTATCGCCGTTAAGCACATTTAAAACTGCTTGATCTTGACCGGTAACAGTTACTAACTTGCAACTCTTGCGCACATCAAGGCCTTTTTCCTTTAATTCAGCAATGGGGAAAACGTAGCCGGCTGAGGATGTGGGACTTTGAATAGAGATTGACTTGCCCTTTAAATCTTTCCAGTTCTTAATTTTAGAATTCTTCTTAGCTACAATTTCGGCACGATAGAAGTTAACTAAATCTTTAGTTGGACGTCCGTTTGGTTGCTTAACACCATATCTTTGTGCTTGCAGTAAAACATCTGCAGCACCTTGCTTATGAGCTAAAATGTAACCATTTGGCGGTAAGAAACCCACATCAACTTTTTTGGACTTCATGGCCTCAACTACTGTATTGTAATCGGTTGACATCGACACATGGACTGGAATGCCCAGCCGATCGGATAACATTTTTTCCAAAGGCTTTGCCCGTGATTCCAGCTTAGTGGCAGCCTGGCTAGGAACGAATTGCACGTTCAGAGACTTAGGCGTACCGCTATCCTTGCTCTTTTCCTTATTAGAGCAAGCTGCCGTCATGAATGCCACCAAAAAAACAGCAGCAAAAGCTAATATTTTTCTAAATTTTTTCATCATGCCCTCCCAGACATAAAAAAAGACTTTAGCCAAAAACACAAACGTGAATTAAACTAAGTCTTTTAATAACACTTTTACTAAAAAAGCGAACAATACCTTCTTTTTGAAGAAAGTGAAAAGGCTTTTTTGCAAAAAAGTCAATGAACGCTAGGCGCCGTTGATATTTTTGCATTACCTTCACACTCCTTTCAACATACTGTATTTATTCTATCAAATAATAGCAGAAATATTTTATTTAGAAAAGAGAATAGGTTGGAAAAATTATTTTTGCTGATGAAAAATTTTCAAGTTTGTTTTATTGACGCTTTTTTGGAGTGTTATTTGTCTGGAATTTATTTTTTGGTAGAAGCGATTAACTTATCATACTTTCTGATGATGTTATAGTCACTATCTTTGGCATAAGTGTAGCCTTCGTGACTGTAAATACTTTCAATCAATTTTCTACCATCTTTGGATTTGGCAATTGAAATAAATGCTTTAGCTAATTTCTTTCTAAATGACTTAGGCATACTTGGAAGAACTGAAATGGTATCGTTAGGTATTCTCTTGGTAAAGTAAATTGGCACTACTTTACTCATAATTTTTGGTTCGTCCTTTAAGACATCATTTCTAGCATCTTCATAAACAAAAGCTGCATCAGTATCGCCGTTTAAAACATCAATCACTGCTTGATCTGCACCAGTAACAGTGACTAATTTACATTTTTTAGTTACATCTAAACCTTTTTGCTTTAACTCAGCAATAGGGAAAATATAGCCGGAGTCAGAAGTAACATCAGTGACAGAAATTGATTTGCCCTTTAAGTCTTTCCAACTCTTAATTTTTGAGCCTTTCTTGACTAGGATTTCACCACGGTATGAATTAACTAATTCCTTAGTTCTCTTACCATTTGGTTGTGTAACGCGGTAGCGCTCAGCTTGCAATAATAAGTCTGCTGCTCCTTGCTTATGAGCCATGATATAGCCGTCTGAAGGTAAAAAGCCCACATCAACTTTTTTAGACTTCATAGCTTCAACTAGACCATTATAGTTAGTTGACATTGAAACATGTACTGGAATGCCAAGACGTTTAGAAAGCATCTTTTCCATTGGCTTAGCTCTTGCTTCTAGTTTATTGGCAGCAACGCTAGGTACGAACTGAACGTTGATTGATTTCGGTGTATTGCTGCTTGAAGACGACTTTTTATTTGAACAAGCCGTAGCTCCGACTGCTAATAATAGTAAAAAACAGGTTATCAGAAATTTTTTGATTTTGGTCATTTGTTCTTTTACTCCTTAAAAATGATATTCACAATGACTTTATTTTCAGGTTAAATACCAAAAGGTTTACTAAATTTAACGTATTCTTCTTTTCCCTGAAAATATTAAATTACAAACTAACGACCTTCATTAACACCCGTTTTTGTTATTCATTATTTCCTCCAAAATTAACAACTAAAAAAGGGCAGAATATGACCTAAATCATATAAAGCCCTTGAATTTCTATTTGATAAAAATGAACAGCTTAGACTGTAAATAATAAACTTATTCTCTATTACTACTAGCCTTTAATTAACACAACTGCGTTCATTCAGTGAATAATATACCAAAAGGTTCGTAAAAATTCAACTATTTAATTTAAGTTAGTCATTTTATTGCTCAGTATAAATAATAATCACGAACATTTTTGAGAGCAAAAAGCTATTGTTAAAAGTAATCCAGCCAACAAAAAAAGCACACAAAGAGTTGTATGCCATTAGCAACTTTTAAAAATATCAAATTTCTAAATTATTTCTTTTTCCGTTCTAGTTTAAGTGGTTTATTGTCAATGTCCGTTCTGACGATCAAAACATCTGCTAATGCATGCTGGTTAACATACTCAGTTACTGAACCCATTAACATTCTTTCAACTGCATTTAATCCAGTTGCACCCATAATAATTAAATCATTGTGGTGATCTTTAATAAAGTCATAGGAAATAATTGCTTTGGGGCTGCCATAACGGATGTGATAATCAATATCATCAAAACCCAAATTATCATGAGCCCATTCAGTTAGACTCTTAAGGTACTTTTCTGTATCCTGCGTCATCTGATAAACCGTGTCCCCAGTAATTAAGGTATCCTGCATTTGTCCCAGAAATTGTCTGGTATCAATTACGCTTAAAACATCAATATGGGCGTTTTCAGTCATTGCAATTTTAACTGCTTTATCAAAGGATCTTTCTGCCGATTCTGAACCGTCGACTGGAACTAAAATATTAGCTTTTTTTGTTTCCATGTTCTCACCCTTTTGAAATATATTATTCTTTTATCCATTTTACCATATTTTAGATAACAACTATGTTTTTTTATAATTGTTTATATACTAGTTTATTGCTAAAATTAAGTGTAATTGTCAAACGCAAAGGTGGAGGTATTTAATGACCCAAAAACTTAAAAATCAACTAATTGGCGTAAAAAGTGGCCGTAATTTTCGCGAATTGGGTGGCTATCAAACCAGTATCGGTAAAACAGTCAAAATGCATAAATTACTGAGAACTGCTAACTTGGCAACGCTTGATCAAACTGATCTGAAGTTTTTACAAGACTATGGCGTAAAATATGTCGTTGACTTTAGAAGTAAAGACGAAGCTGAAAAAGAACCTGATCGCATTCCTGAAGGTGCTATCTATAACTTCGATCCCGTCTTCAGCGAAGACTTGACGGAATCTTCAAAAGGCATTGACGAAATTCTCAGTCAAAAAAACCAAGATCCTAAAGCTGGATTTGACCACATGTTTTTGGCATACGACGATATGATCAAGAGTGAATCGGCGCAAAAAGCATACCGGCACTTTTTTGATGTACTGCTAGCTAATGATCAGGAAAATCAAAGTGTAATATTCCACTGTACTGCTGGTAAAGATAGAACTGGTTTTGCGGCATTGTTGATTTTATCAGCACTTGAAGTGCCTTTTGAAACTATCAAAAAAGATTATCTTTTGACAAACGTTGCTACTAAAGACTTTGTCCAGAAATTTTTACAAAAAGCAAAAGATGAAGGTGCTGACGAGGCCACTTTAAACATCTTAAAAGATTTACAAACCGTTCATTCTGAGTATATTGACTTTGTCATTTCAACTATAAATAAAAATTATGGTAGCGTTGAAAACTACTTACATGATATTATGAGATTAACTGATGATGAAATCAGTAAGTTGCGTGAAATATATTTAAAATAGTTTTAAATGGTAAGGAGAAATTTTATGACTAAGACAAAAACTGTTTATTTTGGTGCTGGTTGGTTTAATGATAAGCAAAATGATGCTTATAAGAAGACAATGAAAGCTTTAGAAGAAAACCCAACCATTGACCTAGAAAACAGTTATGTTCCTCTAGATCATCAATATAAAGGCATTAATGTCGAGGAACATCCCGAATATCTGCGTGATCGTGAATGGGAAACCGCTACTTACCGCGGTGATTTAACCGGTATTAAGACCAGCGATGTTATGATCGGCGTCTATTTACCAGATGAAGAAGATGTAGGTCTTGGTATGGAATTAGGTTATGCTTTGTCTCAAGGAAAATACATTGTATTGGTTATTCCTGATGAAGACTACGGTAAACCAATCAATTTAATGAGCTGGGGCGTTTGCGATATTGCCCTTAAACTGAGTGAAGTAAAAGACTTTGACTTTAATAAGCCTCGCTTTGACTTTTACGACGGTGCTGCTTATTAAAGCTGTGTTTAAACAAAATTAAATAAGACATATAAAAACCGTTTCTATTGAAACGGTTTTTGTGTGAGCAAGATATGATTCTTCAAGGCATTTTAGCTTAATGCGTAAAATTAACTGCATATTATTAAATTAATGCTAGCTTTGCAAATTAAAATACCTTGTATTATTTTACGCTATGAATACTGCTCTATAATACTTAATTGCACCATAAAAGTATCCATGCTAAAATACATATGTAAGAAAAAGGAAGACTTACGCCGTATGTCTTCCTCACGTAGAGCCGCCACAAAGGACGGTAACTGCGCTTATATTAGTTTTACATTAAAACCGCCCAGCTAGTCTCTAGGGCGGTTTTTGATTTGCTCATTTATCATGATGCTTGTCAATAAACATTAACAAGGTCAAGATAAACATGCCAAAGTTAAGCATTAAACTTAACGCTTCGGCAGTGCTCATCAACTGCTGCTCCCTTCTTTTGGGAGATTGGAGTATGAATCAAGATAGTTCATAGGCCTCACTTCCTTCATGAAAGCGGCAGCTACCGTCCTTTTAACTTTTCTACGCTAATTAAATTATAACAAACCAATCTCAAATATTAACCAGATTTTAGGAAAATTACCTATAATCATATAGGCCAAGCCATTAAAATGGCTTGGTTTTTATTTTGAAGGTTATTTCAGTAGTTACAATACTTATTAATATACGCCCCAAATGCTAATCATGCCTCTGCCATGGTATCTGCCGTTTATAATTTTGAAGTAAGGTCTGTCCCATCAGATAGTTCGTTTCTCGTAGTATAGCAATTAAAGTTATAGGAACAAATAAAGCGACACTTTTTAAAACAAATTTTCTAAATCTAAATTATTTATTCTGTCAAATAATCTAAAATGCGAAACATTGCCCTTTTATTTTCTTTAGGAACAGGATGTTCAATAATTTGCTTAGCTGTTTGTTTAAACATCGACCCAGAAAGATATTGAGAATCGTTAACCACAATCTCTTTGATATTATCTTTTTCTGGTTCTAAGTGAAACTGCAAACCAACAGCTTGCTTGCCTAAAACAAAACCTTGATTTTGTAAATTAGCATTAGAAAATAAAACGTCAGCCTCTTTTGGAATGTCAAACATTTCTTCATGCCAATGCAATACTTCTAAACTTTCAGGTAAGCCGGTAATTAATTTGGATTGCAATTTGACTGGCCCCCAGCCTACTTCCTTAACCGGCGCCTTTTTAACCTAATAGCCTAAAGTTTTAACAATTTGTTGGGCGCCAAAGCATACTCCCAAAATAGGCTTTTCCTCCTGAAATAGCTGCTTAATTAACTGGCGCTCTTGCTTAATCCATGGCAGATCGTCATTTGGACTCATTGGACTACCTAAGATAACTAGTAAATCTGTTGTGGCAGCTTCAGGCAAAATGCCAAACTGATAGGGATGATATACATAAAAGCCATACTGATGCAGGTCGGCCCATTCCTGAATTGAACCGGGGCCTTCGTTTGGCGTGTGTTGTAAAACATTAACTCTCATCACTTTGTTCCTTTAAAATAAATTAGCACCACAGTGTTTTTACTAAAATATTCAAATAATAATTTAATATTATTATAATTTAATGATAAAATGAAGTTTAAGTCAATTAAAGCTTTTTATATTCCAATGTACCGGGAGAATGCAATGTCTTTCAAAACTTTTTTTAAAACACTACCTAAGTCGTTATTATTGGGAATTCTAATTGCAACTATAATTTATTCTTTTGATGGCGTGGTTTTATCTTCAGTAGTTTCAAATGTGACGTTTTTCAACTGCCATACACCCGCTATAAAAGCAGTGTTGTATATCATAAGCAGTTTGCTGGCTCTGGGATTAGTTTATTTCGCCATGACCCTAAAGCAAATCTGGATCAATCAGGCAATCAAATTAATGAATATCAAAATAAAAGACAGCTTTGTTTACGGTCAGATAGTTAACCCAGACTTTGCAGCAGTTGCTTCAGATAATGTTTCAAAGATTTTTAATGACTTCAAGCTGATTGAAACTAATTATTTTAAAAATTTTTTTGAATTGTGTGGTGCCATTTTGATGGCTGCAATATCCAGCTTTTATATTCTTTGGCTTAATTTTGCAATTGGGATTTTATTCATTTTATTTTCACTGCTGCCAATGCTTTCATCCAAAATTTTTGGCAAAGTATTAAGTGATTCCTCTGAAACTTGGCAAAAAAGTAGCAGCACTTATTTAGGCAAAGTAACCGACTTGTTTAATGGTATTCGCACAATTAAAACTTATTTAGCTGAAAAAGCAATGTTTGCAGATACCGAAAACTACTTGCAGCAAACAGAAAATTCGTACAAAAAGATGAATGACTATCAAGCTTGGGCAATTTTTCTCAGCGCCATTCTTTCTGCATTGAGTTTTATTCTTCCTCTTGGTGCAGGTTTGTTTTTTGTTATCAATGGTCAGGCTGAACCAGCAGCTATTATCGCCATTTTCTTAGCCAGTGACCGTGTCGTTGGGCCTCTGAGAAATGCCGCACAATGCCTAAATGAGATGAAGACAACAGAAAATATTCGTAAAAGTCTCAAACTGTATCCGCTTGAATTTGCAGAAAACAAGAATAGTAACCTTAATTCTCCCAGCATCAAGATAGATGATGTCAGTTTTGCTTATAATAATCAAAAGCCGCTTTTGACAAATTTAAGTTTAACAATTCCATTCAGAACTAAAATTTTAATTACTGGTAAATCCGGTGCGGGCAAATCAACAATCTTCAACTTAATAGAAGGCTTTGTCAAACCTACAAGCGGACAAATTTTTCTTCAAGACGGTTCTCAAGTAGTTAAAAATATCGCTGGTTCTGGTGAACTTGCTTACATTGCTCAAAGTCCATTCATGTTCAATGACACTTTGCGTCTTAATCTGACTCTAGGTAAAGAGTTTTCGGATGAAGAATGCGTAAAAGCACTAAAAACAGTCGGTTTATCAGCAGAACTAGGTGATAATTGTTTAGACAAAAAGTATGGTGAAAATGGTGCAAATCTGTCAGGTGGACAAAAGCAAAGAATTGAAATTGCTCGTGCACTGATTTACCGTAAAAAGATTATTTTAGTAGATGAGGCCACCTCGGCTTTAGACAACGAAACAGGTAAAAAAGTGCAACAAGTAATAAACAGGTTGAACTGCACTGTGTTGGAAATTGCTCACCATTACGATGAGCAAATATTTAAAGACAATAACTTTAAACATTACGAGTTAAAAGATAACACTCTTTTGGAACAGAATAACTAAACTCAATATATATTTTTTATTATTCAACTACACAATGTCCTAATAAGTAGTAGTTACAAAAAGATTACTTTTTATTATGTAACCTTATTAAATTTAATTTTGGAGGGTATCAAATCATGCTGAAGTATAAACTCAATCCGAAAATCGCCTTATTTTTAATGGGCATTTTACAATTTTTAATTGGTATTCTTTTTATTTATTATCATAAAAATAAAATAGCTATATATACTTACTTTTTCTTTGGTGTGATATTACTGCTAGGCGCTATTTTCATTAAAACCACCCACCCTGTAAAAATTATTCAAAAGGCTAATCTGGATGGCGGAGAAAAGTTTTTCAAGTGCTTATTTTTAGCAGCTTTGGCATTTTCGCTTCTAGTATTAATTTTTGATAGGACTAATCTGACTTCGTATATTCCGCAGATTGATGCATACTTATTTCTTATCCTATTTTAACCTGCCGGTTTTAGGGAAAGTAGACCAATGTTCATTTTTAATATTGGAAGATGTTTACCCAACGTCAATCGCAATTATTGTGCTGAATTAAAAAAGTACCTGAAAATTAAAACAAATTTTGAGATGCTTTACTTTTCGATTTAGTAAAAATAAAGCAAACTAAAATGCAAACCAGTACTATCAAAGATAGAAATACTAACATATTGTAATTTAGTTTTAGACCTGCCAATGCCGCTAACTTTTTGTTTTTAAAACCTGTTTGCGCCAAGGTTACTAACGAAGCTGCTAGTGCTGTGCCTATCGCCCCAGAATATGACTGGGCAGTCATAAAAATGACATTTCCATCATTTTTTACATCAGTCGGAATATGGGATAAACAAAAAGTCATGATATTACCGTAGCTAAATCCCAAGCCAAACATAAAGCTGATATAAATAAAGGCCATGTTGGTAATATTTGGGTTTAAAAAATTAGCAATTATAAAAGTGAGAAGAATTATTACTACTCCAAGTATTATAGGTAATTTTTGATTAACCTTATCATAAATTATTCCAGCAAACGCTGAAACAACTGCATCTGTGATAGCAGCTGGTAAAACCAGCAACCCAGCTGTGGCCGTTGTTTGTGCAAAAGCTGTCTGTAACACATTGGGTATCAAAAATGACATGCTCAGTGACATTAATTGCAACAGAAAAAATGCCAGCAAAAAGAAAGTAAACTGCCAGTTTTTAAATAAACTAACTTTTAAAACTGCATGCTGACTATGCTTTTCAACCAAAATAAAGAAGAATCCAGTAATAATAGTGATTAATGCCAGTATTAATTGCAGGTAAATATTATTGCCACTGGTAAAACCCAAAAGTACAAATAAAGCGGACAGGAGAAACGCAATTAAAAGTAATCCGCCCTGAAAATCGAATGGAATTTTTTCAGTTTTAGTAGTTTGAGTGATACTAAACTCGCCTAATACCCAGATCAATATAATTACTGGGATAATAAACAAAAATAAATTCTGCCACTGAAATAGTTTTAGAACTATTCCACCGTATACTGGACCAACTGCAGGAGCAAAAGCAATAACAAGAGTGCCAAGTCCCATAAACATGCCAACTTGCTTTTGAGGTGATTCTCTTAAGATTATTGAAAACATTAGTGGCAAACCAATGCCGGCAGCAACTCCTTGTAAAAGACGCCCAGATAGTAATAAGGCGAAGCTTGATGAAATACCTGCTAAAAAAGTACCTAGTAAAAAGCATAAAACAGCTATTCTAAATAAAGAAACAACTTTGAATCTCTTTTGTAAATACGAACCAAAAGGAATAATAATCGTAGATACTAACATATAGCCTGTTGTTAACCACTGAACCGTTCTGGCAGAAATATTAAATTCAGTCATTAATTGGGGAAAAGCAATATTGAGTGCTGTTTCTATCACAATTCCCAAAAAACTAAGTATTCCCACTGAGAGTATTGAGCCAATTAGCTTACTATTTTTTACCATTAAAATTCTCAATTCCTTTTATCATTATTTTTTAGATACGATATCTAATTAAATAAGTATATTACAGTAATATGTTGTACCAGTTAAGAAAAAGCGATTGAGTAGAATATTGTTTTATAATACAAAATTTAAATTGACAACTAAAAAAGCAACATAATAAATTGCTGTTAACTTTGACAAAGTCATCTATACTTCTGCTAGAGCAATTGTTTTTGTACTTAAAAAGCTCCAAGCTATATCTAGCTTGGAGCCAAAATATTAGCAAAAAGATTTGTTAAAAATCTGTCAGCTAATTTTGATTAGCAAACGTTTATTTTATTGCCCGACGATCTTTTAAAATATAAAAAAGACCTAACAAAATAAGCAAAACCATTACAGAATAAAAAGACGGCAAAATTTGACCAAATTGAAAATCATATATTACCATTTTATAGGCTAATAAGGAAACGGAGGCTAATATCAACACCATTCCGCGATTAGTTCTAAGAAATTTGATTATTGGATTATCTTTATAAGTTTTACCCAAAAGCCAACATGCATTGATCAAGGCTATCAATGCAACTATTTCAGTCATGTATTTATCCTCCTTTCCAAATTAGCATATAAAAGCCAAACTGTTACGTCTTTATAAATAAGTTAACGACTTTTTGATCGACGAAATAAATCTGATGTAATTATTGATTTACCTCTAAAATAAGAATAACACTAAATTATTATTTTTAGTGTGAAAAATCGGCACATTTTTGAGCACAATAAGCAAAGAAAGAATACGATTATGATAAATTGCTGGTTGCTAATGCTCGCATAGCAATTTGTCAAAATGACAAACAAACGGCTTTGGAGCAAGTCGATTTATTACAAAAAATTGATGCCGCAAATCTAGCAAAAAGTTTAAAACAGGAAGTTAAACAGTTTTTATGATTAAAGCTCCTCTTTAAAATTAACTGTACTTACCTACAGAACTAAAGCCCTTGAAACTAAGAATTTCAAGGGCTTTAGTTTTTTTAGCAACTGTATCATCAATGTAGCAAGTATCATTTTTTAGAATTCATTATAAATAAAATGAGTAGAACTGATACCCAAATATTGATACAAATAAATCAAAAAAAAGATAATGACAGCATAAATAAATATTTTTAAAGTAAAACCTATTATATTTTTCCAAGAAGTTTGGTGTATTTTGCTCATTTACTCTTTCACATCCTATTAATCTATCTAATACTTCAACTAATATAATATATTGTATAATATAGTTCAAGATAGTATAATACGTTTATTAATAAGTAATGGTAATTTTTATAATTAATAAATAGTTGTCTTACTGACAGTCCTATAAACATTACAACTTTTTACGCAACTAAAAAGTCTGGCACATTGCCAGGCTATTCCTACGTTAAAAGCTTTATAACGGAGGCATAAAATGAAAAAAATTTATAAAATAGGGATATTTTGTGGAATAATCGGTGTTCTCTTATTTGCCTGTGTGAAAATAAATGGTGCTTTGCAAAAGCCTCAAGTAACAGAAGCCGATACCAATCAAACTACCAAAAGAGTTTACACAGTTAAAAAATTTAATAAAATCAAATTTTCTTCTTACAGGCCTAATACTGACGTTACTTTAGGTAACAAATACCAAGTCAAAATTAAGGCTAAACGAGGTGGAAATGCACAAAAAATCAAAACCAAAGTTAAAAATAAACAACTGACTATTTATGATGAACCAGAAAAGCATTTTAATGATGGCTATTATGAAGTCACTGTTACTGTACCAAGTAAAAACGCTTTGAAAAAGGTATCAGGCTATTTACGAGGAGGCTCCGTGTACTTAGAAAAGTTAAATATTCCCGATATTAATCTCAAATCAAACATTGCTTATTTTGCCTTTGATCATATTTCTTCTCAAAACGTTAAGTTAAAGATCAAACATCAAGTTTTAGACATATTGGATTCAAATTTAAAAAATTGTTCCATTAATATCGGTAAAGGCAATATGACTTTTGACGATAGCAAGATCAAAACTAAAGTATTCATTGCTAAAGGCGGCATGCTTATTAATGATTGTACTTTCTCTGGTAATAGCTCGTTTACTCTTAATAAGGGAGTATTTTCAATGACAGGTGCACCAAAAATTAGTTATGATTTGCGCGTTGATCCTAAGCATAAAATCGAAACTGACACTAAAGATTATCATCATCGCTTATCTATTTTCGCAGCGAACAAACCAACTGTTAAAGTAACTAGCAAAAATGCGAATATAGAATTTTACAAATAAATATAGTGGCTTTTTAGCTGTAGTAAAGCTATTGGCCAAAGTACAATTAACCTTAATACCAGTGATTTTAGCATGTTCGATATGTTTGATTGGCCGAAAATCAATTGTAACCTTACAACTGATTCCACAAAAAAATACTATTATCGTCATTTTTCTACCCCTTCTCAAACTAATTCACTGCTTAAAGTTACCTATAACAGTGGTAAGATTTTAGTATCTAAGGATTAAACTTTAGAGTCTACCTTCAAAACTCATACAGCAAAATTAATCAAGTATAAGTTGATGTTTTGTGTACACTCTAAAAGCACGAATTCAAATTACCAAGTCATAATTTAGGAGTCAAAATTGATCATAGATACTAAGAAACTGCAAAAAGCAGTCATGGAAAATAAGAAAAAACACGGCTTCAATACCACAGATATTGAGTTTGAATTATTGCGCTTACATGGAGAAGCTAACGAGCTATTTGAAGCCTGGCGCAAAAATGATAAACAAAACATCAATGAAGAATTAGCGGATGTGGGAATATTCTTATTAGGCATTGCAGAAATGCTTGGCAGTGATTTGGGTGAAGACATTGTTAATAAAATGAAAATAAACGAAAAAAGAATATACAAAAATGGCGTTAAAATCAGTCCATATGATAACGATAAATAAAATAATAGCTTTGGCTTAATAACAGCATGGTCAAACTATCAGCTACTCATTCAATTCTTACAAAAGTTGATGACCAATCTTTTTCTAGCTATTTACGTTAAATCTTGTACCTTTTGGCAACTCTAATTATTAATGAAAAATAGAGTTGCTTTTTTAATTATCAAGGTTTAATATACCCAAATATAATATAAATACAGTCTTTGATATTAAGTTATATACAAGATTATTTGATAATAGAGAAAGTGCCATACTATTATGGTTTTAAAAAAATTATCTTTCACAACCAAAAGTATAATATGCGGTTTTATACAAATTTTACTAGGTTTCTTTGCAATTTTTATTCTAAAAAAAGACTTTAGCTTCCTAATTGTTTTTTCTATTTTTGCACTCATGTGTTTTGCATCAGCTTTTTTTGGAAAAAATTCAAGTACAAAACCCAAGAAATATTCTGAAAGAGTCTATAGAAATAGGAGAATAACTTCTTATGCTATGGGTTTATTTATGATTTTCATGAGTATAATGGGATTTTTATTTGATCCGAAGCATTCTCTAAATTTAATTTATTTAGATTCTGGTCTAGCATGCTTATTATTTCCCGAATGAAATGTACAGAAACGGTTATTTTTAAAAAGTACAATCTTAACTTGACAAAGGTTCCGAAATTTTCTCAATTTCGGGACTTTTTTATAATACAAAAATGCACCTAATAGCTGATTTTTACTATTAGGTGCATTTAAATTGTGAATTTTTCTCTTGATCGTTTTTACTCAGTAATTATAAACATATTTATGTTGTACTACTGGGCTAATTAACCAAAAATTCTAAAAGTTAGCTTTCTTCACATATCGCTTCAATCCGGTGATGTAATAATAACGACCTTTCCGTTTTACTGCACCACCATATGTTCTAACTTTGCGTCCACGCTTTAGACTGGCATGTCTTATTTTCTTTACTTTTTGATTATAGATCAGAGCCTTGTGCTTTAACTTACGCTTTTGGCCTGTAATATTAGTAGCCTTCACAAACGTATTATTACCTAAAAGATAATACTTCTTACCTTTTATGTTTTCGGTACCATAAGTAATAATTATCTGGCCTGACATAAATTCGCCTGGTTTCCGCTTACCATTAATATCATAAAGATAAGAATTATGCATTACCGTTCTTTCAGTCCCGTTAAAGTTAGCTTTCTTCACGTAGCGGCTCAATCCGATGATATAGTAATAGCGACCTTTTCGCTTTACTGCACCGCCATATGTTGTAACTTTGCGTCCACGTTTCAGAATAGCATGTCTTATTTTCTTTACTTTTTGATTATAGATGAGTGCATTATGCTTTAACTTACGCTTTTGGCCTGTAATATTATTGGCCTTCACAAACGTATTATTACCTAAAAAATAATACTTCTTACCGTTTATGTTTTCGGTATCATAGGTAGTTATTATCTGGCCTGACATAAATTCGCCTGGTTTCCGCTTACCATCAATATCATAGAGATACGAATTATGCATTACCATTCTTTCAGTCCCTTTAAGGTAAGTAAAAGATACAGTCTGAGGCTGGTAGCTGAAGAAACCTGTTGCATTATAAGGTCTTGCCTTTAATAAATAACCAGCAAATTTCAATTCTTGGGTAATGTACCCATCACCAACATTACCACTCAAGATTTTATCAGGTGCCAATTTAAGGCCATTTTTATCTTCATAATGAACTCTGACCTCAGCTCCTGCAATCGGCTCTATAGTACCGGATGAATGACTTGGTGGTGTTGGCGTCGGGGTTGGCGTCGGGGTTGGCGGATTGACTGGTGGCTTAGGCTCATCAAAGTGTGTACCCTCGCGAACATAAGTATCTGCATCATTAGCTGGATCATAGTTTGCCATTAATTCTTTTGAGCTCCACCTATTCTTGCCTTGAGGGTCATTAAGTGTACCATCAGCAACATTGCGCCAAGTGCCATCAGCATCAAAGCCAGTACCCTTGACAATATTATCTTTACCTAGCTTTAACAGGTTTAGACTTTGCAAATCATTTAGCATATCGGAAATGTATATAATTTTGCTCATATCAAAACCGCTAATGTCAAGCCTTTGCAACCGAATATCATACTGAAACATGCCGCTCATATTAAAAACATTCGCGGTTTTAAAATTACTGAGATCAAGCTCTGTGATATACTCACAGTCATTAAACATGTCATTCATTACAGTTACTTTATCAGTATTAAATTTGCTAACATCAATTTTTGTTAATAACTTACATGAAGCAAACATTCCTGACATAGTCGAAACGTTAGCAGTTGAAAAGCCGCTAACATCTAGGTCAGTTAAGTTCCAACAGTTGTTAAACATCCAGTTCATATCAGTGACATTATCAGTTTTGAAATCTTTGCCAAACTTAATGCTTTTTAGTGAATAGCAATTGTGGAACATAGTACTGGTATTAGTCACCTTACTAGTTTTAAAGTTGCTTAAATCAATTGCATTTAAACTTCTGCATTCTTCAAACATGCCACTTAATTCCGAAACATTTTCGGTATTAAAGGTACTAACATCAATATTTTTAAGACTTTCGCAACCATAAAACATGCTTGACATTGTGGTAACATTGGCAGTATTAAAGTTTTTTAGATTAACATCGCTTAGATAAATACATGTTGAAAACATGCTTGTCATATCAGTAACTTTACTAGTATCAAGCTTGTCCAAGCCGTCTATATTAGTTATATTACTAAAGCCTTTAAATAGATACCTGACTGACCCGCTAAGTGCCAAGTGACCCTGAATAACAATATGGTTAACATTTACAGGATCAAGCCCTACATTATATAAAGCATTTGCCAGCGGTTTCGGGTCATTAAAAGCTGTGGAGTTACCAGGAATAGTTAATGTTTTACTGGTCGAATCATAGCTAAGTGACAGTTCACTATTATCATCAATATCAGTACTGACCCATGGAACTGTCTTAGTTTCTCTTGTTGCAATTTTCGTTTCTTTTGCTAAATTTGCAGGAGATGAAGCCGATGCAAATATTGTTTGCGGTTTAATAATACTTAAACCTACCACAGTCATAGCAATAGTAGCTAAGTACGTTGTAAGTTTAATCCTAAAATGGTGTTTATTCATTATTTGTCTCCTTTAAGCAATATACTTCTACTTAACCAAAGTGTAGCATAAATAACCTTTAATATAAAATATATTTTTAGAAATATATATGTAATTTATTGTTTTTAGTAGATTTATGTACTAAGTTAAATTTCAAGGACTAACTTATATTGGAACATTTAATCTGTTTTAAAAAATTAATATATAAATGCGTTAGCTATACTGGTGCATCTTTGTATAACTAACGTATTTCTTGTGTTACCATAGAATACAGTAAAGCGCTACAAGCGCTTTCAGATATTGATAAAAAGGGGATTTTTTCTATGAATCAAAAAGTAGTTATCATTGGTGCTTCTCATCCGGGTCATGAAGCAGCTATCGAGTTATTAGACAGATATCAAGATCTTGATGTCACTATTTATGAAACAAGTGACTTTGTTTCATTTATGTCTTGCGGAATGAAGCTCTTTTTAGAAGAAAAAACTACCGGACAAGACAATGTACGCAATTTTTCACCTGCTGATTTGGAAAAATTAGGTGGTAAGGTCATTAATAATTCGCAAGCAGTTGCTTTAAATCCGGCAAACAAGCAAGTTACAATTAAAAATACCCAAACTGGTCAGACTGAAGAAGTTAATTATGACAAATTAATCTTGTCTCCAGGAGTTGATCCACTCCAATTACATGTTCCAGGGGCAGATTTAGACTATGTTTATTTAATGCGGGGCTACAGTTGGGCTAAAAAGATCAATGAAGCTCTTCATAATGATGAAATTAAAAATATCGTTGTGGTGGGTGCTGGTAACGGAATTGCTGCCGTTGAAGCTGGTGTTTTAGCTGGTAAAAACATGACTTTGGTTGATGCCAGCAACCATATTTTGGCTAATTATTTTTCAAAAGACTTTACCGATGTTTTTGAACAAGAAATGCGCGACAAGGGAGTCGATTTAAAGCTTGCTACAAAAGTTACTGGCTTTACCAATGACCACCTAGTCCAAACTGATCATGGTGATATTAAAGCCGATTTAGTCATCGTTGCTGCAGGCATTGTTGCTAATACAGACTGGCTTAAAGATACTATTAATTTAAACCAACGTGGTTATATTGAAACCGACGAGTATTTAAGGACTAATCAAAAAGATGTTTATGCCCTGGGTGATGCTATTTGGCCACTGTCAATCCCGGCTAATAAAAGAATGCCAATTCCATCAGCAGTTGCTGCTCGCCATGAAGCAAATTATTTAGTACAACATTTGTTTGAAGAAAAGCCAAGCCGCCCATTCCCAGGTTTAGTGGGTGGACAATTACTAGAATTTGGTGATGTACATGCGGTAGTTAGCGGCCTCCCACAAAAATCTGCTGAATTTGCCGGCATTAATGCTGCAACTAGCATCTACATCGATCATTTGCGTCCAGACTTTATTCCTGCAGATGATAATCCGTTAGGATATATTTCCTTAACTTATAATAAGGATACTCATCAGATTCTGGGAGGTGCAGTTATGTCCAAGCATGATATCACCGCTCAAGGCAATGTCTTAAGTTTAGCAATTGGTCATAAATTAACATTAGAAGATTTAGCTGAGCAAGACTTCTTCTTCTCACCAAGTTTTGATCGGCAATGGAATATTTTAAACTTAGCCGCACAACATGCGTTAGGTTTACACAAGTTTTAATTAATTTTGGATATTACTGAGCCTTGCGAAATAGCCTTGCTGCGTTCAGTAAATTTAAAAAAGAAGTTTTGTAGCTCTTTAAAAATAATTAGCCGCTTGATAAGTGGTAAGTTGATGAAGAAATAAAAGACTGTCCTTAACCTGCTAAAGTATGATTGGGACAGTCTTTTTTATTCTTAGAGTTACTACTGCTTGAAAATGACTAAAAGAGAGACCACTAAATAAGTTTTCATGAGTTGATAAATTTTCACTTTATTTGTAAACTCCTTTACTTTTATGTTGCCTTGCTTCAATTTGATGCGATAAACCAATTTGACATCTTTTGCCTTGACATAGCCATCGCCTACGTCTATCTGATTAACATTACCGGTCATATAATATTTATGAACAGGTATACACTAAAATGATATATACATGATACAATTATTAAGAGGTGGTGAAAATGAAAAAAGCATTTATAAACTTATTTGGGAATTCTTTTCTTTTTTGATATTAATCCTCTTTATAGGGTGGTTAATGGATCCCAAAAATACTTTTACAATGAAAAATATTGCTGGGTGTGTAATTAGTTCAATTATTTGGACGTTTATTATGTATTTTTTCGAAGTGAAACTCAAAAATAAGGAAAAAGTTTAAAAAGTAAAACAGTGTAATAATTAGAATTCATACAATAGCATGACGTTGTACTAAACCCCAAAAGTTGGATAACTTTTGGGACTACTTTTATGACAAAATTATCTATAGGGTCAAAAAAACTATAACTAAATAAAACTCTTATCTTGATTAACTTCACTATTATTAGGAAGTTAATTTTTTATCTGCTTTCAAATTTAAATAGCTTTAGCTTATTTTCAATTCATTAAATTAGTATTAATCTCTTTGAAAGCCTATTCAAAGACAGCTATACTGCTCTATAATGAATAGTAGATATTTAATCAGTTTTTGAGGTGATTACATGAAATTAAATAAAAAGTTTGTTTATGGTTCCATAGCAAGCATTCTTGCTATTAGTCCTATGCTACCCCCAATAATGCCAAGCAATACAGAAGTATTAGCTGCTAAGACTGATACTCTCACGTTGAATCATAATTCTTATGTTTATACGGCTCAGGGCAAGCGCACCTATTATAACGGTAAAGGGACATTGCGTATGGGTACCACCGTAAACGGTAATGCCAAAACAACTTCGATTAATGGTAAAAGCTACTATCCTTTAACCGGTGGTGCCTACATTAAGGCGGCTAATGTTGGTGTTGTTAACAAACAGGTACAAGATGGCAACTTGGAGCTCAATTACAATTCTTATGTTTACGATAAGAATGGTAAACGGCTATACAAATTCCGTGGCAGTAAAAAGAATACGCATTTGCGCAAAGGAACCCCTTTGAAATACTCTGGCTCTGTAGAAAAAATTGACCGGAATAGCAAACAGTATTTCCTAGTCAATGATGACAACTATAATCAGTCATGGCTCCCTTATAAAAAAATCGGTGGTAAATATTACTACAATATTGGAGCCGGTGGCTATGTTAATGCGGCAAATGTTGGCAACATTGATAACAAGCCCCTTTATGTCTCAGAAGCAACTGTAACAATTAGTCCAAAAGTCATTGACTCCAAAGGAGTTCAGATCGGTTTGGACAAAGAACAAAGGACAGTTAAGTCTCTGCAAAAAATAAAAGTCAACCGTGAAACGCTATTTATGTATAATCCAACCAGTTCACCTAGTTACATTATTAGTGGAACAAAAACTGGCTGGTTTCCTAAATCATACGTACAAAAAGAGCCAAGACAAAGGCTGCTGACTTTTACCGCTGACACCTATGTTTTAATTACTGCTGGAACTGATATTTTTGATGCTAATGGAGATTTACGACCAAATCAAGATTATAAAGCTGGTCTAACCACCTTTATTGAAGGCGAGAAAATTCCGGTTGATGAATTATTATACATTTGGTCAAATAAGGACAATAAAGCTGAACTCTACTATCATTTAGGCGACGCCAATAACTTTTCGAACAGCAATTTTGAAGAAAACAATGAAGAACATATGTCATTCATTAAAGCTGCTGACAGTAAATATGTTTCCGGTCCATTTTTGAAACCTCTTAATACGGTTGATGAAGCTAAAGCAGATGCGAAAGTAGCAACTGCAGCAGATAAAAAAGATCTCCAAAAGGAAATTGATCAGGAAAATGCAGTTCACAATACTGATGGATACAAATTTTACCACTTTAATTTTTATGATGATGCACTAAAAAGAGCCAAAGAAATTAATAGTTCAGATAAAGCAACAGTTTCAGAAGTTAAAGAAGCCACGAGACGTTTACAGATGAAAGCAAAACTAGCCTACTTAACAGTTGATGAATATGCGGCTTATAGCAATTCAAGAAACTCAATGCCAGAAAAATATTAAAAATTACAAAGCAAAATAACTTAAAAGTTGTTCAATTTTGATATGAAACCTACAAGCAAAACACTTTATCAGTTGTAAACGGAGGACTAACTGACTATATTCAATCAAAGTTAGTTCTTTTTGTTTTACTCTAGATTTTTGACTGAGATTTTTTATGACTATCCACTTGCTATTTACAATAAAAACAGAAATTAGCCTTATGATCTCTAAACTTAAAAAAAGCCCTTATCATCTAATAGGTTATTTGTTTAGTTTTATGTTGGTTTTTAGATTATTTTGACTTTTAATTATTTATCTGCCTATAATTTATCTATCAACCACAGGCTAGTTATATTAATATGTAATTTTATTTGTAAGGACTTACTTATGGCGAATAATCAGAATAACGAAAAAAATGAGAAAACAAAACAATTTTATGATTTTTTAAAATATACAATAGTCTTATTTGCGATTTTTATTTTAATTAATTTTTTACTGACAAAATATTTAATAGTCAAATGTTCTGTGTCTGGTATCTCGATGCAACCAACTTTTGAAAACCAAGAAAGAGTTATAGCTAATCGCAATAGCAAATTGAAACGAAATGAAATTGTCATTTTAAAGGCTCCGGATGAACGTAATTCCTTTTATATAAAAAGAATTATAGGATTACCAGGTGAAACTGTTACTGGAAAAAATAATAAGATTTATGTTAATGGCAAAAAAATAAATCAAGACTATTTAAACCCAGGATTTAAGCTGACAGATAATGAAGACGGCTTTCATGGTACAAAATATTCCTATACCGCTGACTTTTCGATTCGATCTTTAGCAAGAACAAAAGAATATAAAAGTATTTATTCCCCTTCTCAATTAAAAGAAATGAAAAATACTAACAAAGTTCCCAAAGGTTCATATTTTGTAATGGGAGATCATAGGAGCGTTTCAAAAGATAGTCGTTATATAGGAGCAATCCCTAGAAGTAAAATTGAAGGTGTTGTTAAGTATCGTTATTGGCCACTTAACAGAATCAAAGTATATTAAAAAGGATTAAGTCCAAATTTAGGACTTAATCCTTTTTCCTTTCACTTTTTATAACTCTGCTAATCGTTTTTCATCTAAATGAAACATAATCATGCAATAAAGTAATAATATTGCAGTCATAAACACCACCACATAGATGTTAGTAGTTCCAGGAAGTTCACGTAAGAAATCAGCCGGTGAATAACTTATAAAATATGGCAAATGGATAGTTGCATTCATTAATAATAAAATTATTTGCCATAAATATAGTAATTGATTCAAAAACAAACGTTTCATAAAGACCTTCTTTTTAAAAATGAGGGTAGCCGTACAATAATGATGAATTAATTTTACTATTATAAATAACCAGTTTTTGTTTCTTATTTTTTAATTATCGTTTAATTCTATACATTCATAGTACCATTTTAGTATTATTAAAAATAGTAGAATTAGACTTTTAATAATCCGGCTCACTATAACGGTCAGTAATTAGATAGACGATTATCATTAATAGCGTTGTAACTAGTAACAACAGAATATTGTTCTTATTGACCCGCAGCAACATTAAACTATTGAGTGGATTATATTTCCAAGTGGTATAAATGGTGATAATACACAGGCTAAAAGGAATAATTATACCCAATGGAGCATTGAAGTGACCAATAGTGGTTTGAATTATCAGCAACAGAAATATTCCTAAAAAATTGATAATAAACAATACTAATAAAGCTGGTAATCCGTGGAATTGTAATAGTTTAAAACGTCTTAGCCAAGAAAAATCAGTCACTAAAGCCATAATTCCTTCTGTTAGTAACACATAAATGAGGGTGATCAATCCCATTAATCCAACATTAACTGCAGCGAAACTTAAGGGTGAGTATCTGAGCCCTCGCAATTGCATTCCCCTTACTTGCCACAATTGTTTAAAACTGCTTAAGACTATTAATAGTGGCACTACAAAATAAACAAACCAAAAAACAGGCAAAACTACTTGGCCTGATTTGACAACTCTAAAATCAACACCCATGAAAAAAAGAGGAACTATAGCAGAATTCGGCATCAATTTCAACATCAGTATTACAAAGCTTATTAACCCTAACCAAAAAATAAAACGTGCTTTTATTAGTTGCCACAAAAATAAAAATTGGTCCCAAAATAAATTTACAAGAGATGCTTTTGAGTCTGCTGCTTTATAGTGCAACTTTTTCTCCTTACTCGCTTAGACACGCACTTCTTAAAAATAAAATAGCTTACATCAAGAGCACCACTTGTATAGGATTTAAAAAATACGATCAGTAGAATTAAAATATTAAATTCCTTTAGTTAAAGCAAAAATGCTCTAGGTGTTAATCAACTGATTAACTTTCTAGGGCATTTTAATAAAAAGGCTAGCTATTATTTTCCTTCTTCTATTTCTCTTTAATTTTGGTTGTATATCATATTAAAATGAGTATTTTCTATTGGCTTGGAATAACTTTTTTCTAACTCTTATAGATACCTCATTTGAATAATTCACTATGCGTTCCTATACCAATTAAAAAACTGTTTCTTGTGTAGGAGCATATACTAATAAATGGTCACCACTATGACCGTCAAAATGAAATTCCAGAATAATTACTGTTGCTCTTTTATCGCTTAGTTGTTTTTTAACTTGTTTCTTTATATTGATTAAATTTTCCAAAGCATGCGGATGAAAATAATTAGGTATTTTATTATCTTCAATCAAACATTGAATAATGAATTCCCAAGGGCTTCGTTCCTGATTATCAAGCTCTTGTGGAAGAGATCCTTTAAATACAGAATGCCATTTCGGATCCTGCCTTCGCTTTTTTAACTGCTTTTTAAATACCTTAGTATATTTGATTGTTTTATCCAATTATCATATAAGATCCAACTATTCATTTGACTTGAGTAACTTTTCTAATTCTTTAAAATTATGAGCTTCTGGCAACTTTTCTTTTCCAGATAAATCATCAAGCATTTCTTCTAACGAACTGCTTAATTCTTGGTTAGGTAAAGAATAATATTTTGGTAAGCCCTGATTAGCCACAGTAGTTACAGTCATTCTAACAAATTCTGAAATTGTTAAACCATGGCTGGCAAGTACTGTTTTCGCTTTATTTTTGATAGCTGGATCTATTCTAGCTTCTATTCTAGCCATTTTTATCACCTCATTATCATTGTACGTCGAATGCCACACATGGTCAATTACATAATTTTTCTTGTTTCAGGTGAATTTATAATTTCCTTTATTGATCATTCTTTTCACAATGTTAAGCAGTTTAAAGCTTTGATAAACCTCTCTATTTTTAAATAGTGACTTAATTATTTTTTCCCATAACTAAATTATCAGCATTAGCAATCAAAATTTGGTATCATTTTATTCCTCTACTTTTAAATAATTGGGATTAGCTGCCTATTTTCTAACTTGTAGGAATGAGTAAACTTACTTTGCAAATCCTCTGGAATATGGTGATCAATCTCAACCACTGTCAAGTCGGAAGATAAAATCATTTCATGAATTTCATGAGCAGTTTGTGGGTCAAGAGATGCGGTACCTTCATCAATTAATAAAAAGTTGCGATTATATAAAAAGGCACGAGCAATTTCTATACGTTTCTTTTCCCCACCTGACAAGTTAGTGCCGTCTTCTTGAATTACGGCGTCAAGGCCAATCTTTTGCATTAATGGCGTTAAACCCGCTTCTTGAATGGCATGCTCAATCTCTTGGTCAGAAAAGTCACGCCCCAAAGTCAGGTTAAAGCGCAAGGTATCATGAAAAATATTGGAATCCTGATTGACTTCGCCAAAGTAATCAGGCTGAGGAGAAACAGCCTTACCATTCGGTTCAACTAATTCCACTGTTCCCTTATTTGGTTGGATAATATTTGCCATTAATCTGAGCAATGTGCTTTTACCCTGTCCGCTGCGACCAGTCAGCAGAATTTTATCACCACGATTAACCGTCAAGCTGGCATTTTGAATAATAGTCTTACCCTGATAGCCAAAAGTCACATCATTAAGTTGCAGGTCTTTGAAATCTATTGTCCTCATCTCGTCACTGAGAGTAGACTGTGGTAATTCCTTGATATTAGTCAGTTTTGTTAACAAGGGCTTAGCTGAGTTAATCGTTGTCATTGACCGGTTGATGGCCAAGATAGAATTTACGATCCAAGAACTGGAATACTGAACCATAATAAAGGAAGAAAGAGGCAAGCGCTTGTCTAAAACAAATAAAATACCAATCCCAATGGGCAGAAATGATAAAGTATAAGCCAAAATACCTGCTAATAAATTGCTCATGGCAATCGTATTTTCCCGTTTCTGCTTCGCTTCAGCTGTTTCAGTAATTGCCTTCTTACCTTTCAGTAAAAAGAAAGGCATCGCATTATAATGCAAGATTAGGTCAATGTGCTTGAGATAATCCGACATAAATCCCGTGTACTTACCGACACTAGCACTCCAAGCTTTAGAGCTTTCCATAACCCGTTTGGCCATAATTTTTGGAGCAATTGCTGAAATAACTGAGAAAAGCATAAAAATAAGAGTCAAGATAAAGTTTGCATTGATAGCCATAGCCAAACATAGCAGCAGATTAACAATACAAGTAATTAAATTAAATACTTCTTTGACGTAATTATTTTCTACCAACTCTAAATCGTTGGTAACAAATGACAACTTATCAGAAACTGGTCCTTGCTGTTTAACAAAATCAGAAGATAGCAGATCACTGCGCACGTTTTTATTGAAGAGGTAGATGTTCCGATTTAGCGTCCTCTCGTAAAAGTAGCGGGCAACAGTTAATAAGAAAATAATCAGAACAATCAAACAGACTTCTAGAACTACTCGTCTTTTATCACCAGCTTCAACCATGGCAAAGATTTGCGAATAAGACCACGTATTAAAAGGAGTATCAAGACCCACGATCAGGGTTAGCAAGAAACATAGAATTATGCTTTTGTTATCAAAATATTTTTTCATAATTGTTTTTACCTTTCACTTATATTTAACATATTTTGCTAAAATGGCCTTAACTCCATAGAAGCAATATGATTTATCTTGTTTAAATCTTTTCCGTTACTATTTGTTCTTTTAAGTTAATCATAACTTTATTTTAAAGTATATATTTATTTTCTAAGAGGTATTTTTTTAAACTAAGTGGTTATTACTAAAAACTAAAAAGCTTCTGACGTTAAAAATAAATTTAACTAGCAAAGCAATTAAAAGTTGTTTAGTTCAAAAATACTAACGTTTCTACCTTTAAAATTTAAATATTATATTAAAAATCTTGATTCTAATTACCAAGATAATTTAGGCAAAATAATACACTCAAATTTAGAATAAATTTGAGTGTATTATCAAGACCTATAATTCTTTTTTAGTTTAACTTAGTAATTTTTCTGCTACTTAGTTTATAAACATTATCATGTAATGCCGCAATTTTTTGTCACGCATGACTGTCAAAATTGCTTTTGCTCACCTGAGAGTGTATTTATTCCCTTTTTAAAAAATATTCTATGTTCAAATATTTAGCCAATTGATGCATTCTGCTTTTAATTTCTTTCGCCATATTGCCAATCCAACTATTATTCGTGTGAGTTTCTTCTTTTTCGTACTTTCATTTAAATGATATATACAAGGAAGAGTAATGGCGTTAACAAAAATTGGGATGAATACAACAAGGATATCGCTATCAAAAATCAACTGCAAAATACCATGAATATCTTTCAAAACAAGATCATGTAAAATATATATTACAAAGTTATTTAATAATTCAATCAAAAAGCCAAAAAATTGATTAATTGAAAATATTTTTAGTTACTAATAAATTAATACCTTGCATATATTAAAAATAACCTTAAAAAGAGAATACCGCATTTCATAAAATTATTAATATCCTTGCATTTGTCTCTTCATTAAATTATGACAAATTTTTTCACCTTTTTTAATTATTAGTAGCAGACTCAGCTTGGGCTTCGACTTCTGCTTTTGTGTTACTTGGCTTTAATTTGATACCATAACCATATTTAACATCACTAGCTCTAACATAGGCATCTCCCAGCTCCATTTTTTCGCTTTTATTGGAATAAATCTGATGAATGGTCAGATTGTAAAACAATTCTGCCTTTTGATCAGCTGGCACCCAAAGATATAGTAATTTTTCAACTCTTAAGTAATTGACTTTTTTAGAAATCTTTTGCCCATCATGGTCTTGCATGCTGCCATCTGCATTATAAACATCAATATCTTTATAGAGACTAACATAACTGAAATTTTCTGCATTATAGTCATGGACTGGCAATTTCTTTTTAGCTTTAACATTTGAAAACCATAACCAATGATCTGTTCCCTTAATACGGTAAATTTTAGGCTCAGGCACGAACTGCCCTCTTTGATTCATAATATATGCAGCGGGTGATCCAGTTTCTAAACGATCTACTTTAAATTTAGTACCAGCTTTCGCAATTTTTACTTTTTTAGTACCATAAATCGCTGTACCTAACTGAGCAATTGCCGTCACAGTAGTTTCTTCAGTTGGTGAACCAATTACTGCTCCAACATTACCAGCCTTTAGGTATTGCTTTATCGGGCCCCCTATTCGGTAGTAGCGTTTACCGTTTTTAAAACGTAACGCACTCCCGTAGGTAATTATTGTTCGGCCCTTTCTGATTAAATTTAAACTGGCTTTACGAGTACTAGTGGCATAAACATAGGAATTATGTTTAACTTTGCGCTTAACCCCATCTATATTGGACGCTTTGAGGTAGCGATTTTTACCTTTAAGCTTGTAGTAAGGCTGTTTTTTAATTATTACCGGCTCATCTTCAACTTTGACAGTTGTAAAGGCACGGTATTTATTTTTAGTACGCTTGCCAGCTTCAGTATAAGCTACCGAATTATGCATAATAGTTTTGGTAAGATAATGACTAGCTGCTTGAACAGTTGGTGCTGCTTGACTAGTTATTGTAAGGATTGTTGCTGTACTAAACAGGCCAGCGACCAGCAGAGCAGCTATTTTCTTTTTTAGTTTCATTTATAAACTCCTTTCTGACTTACTTTTAATATCTAACTCTTTCTCTCGCTAATCATGAAAAGTCAATAACATAATTTTAGCCTACTAGCCATACACTGAATAAATCAAAAAAGTACATGCAGCAGCGACAATCATATAAGAAATACGACAAATAATATATAATCTCCTTACTAATTTTGCCCGTTTTGCATTATAAATATAGGGAATGCTTGTATAATGCTTTCTTGCTTTTTTAGTTAGATCTGCATTCATATACATTTCTGCTAACACGGCAACAATGAAAATCAAATTTCCTATAAATAGAATAACAACTTCTGATGTAAAAAAAGCCCAACTTAAAAACAGAACAATAGCCGCAATAAACCGGCTGGCATTTATCATTACCACTTCTCTCTCAATTCCAGGCTTTGCTACAAACTCTACTGTGGAAGCTGCGACTTCTTTTCGTGATTCCAAATTAAGCTTATGCCAAGCTTTTGACTTGAGATAAATCATATATAGCGATGTTATAAATGCAATAGTAAAGAATATTAAAATAATAATTTCGTAAATCAAATCGTAATTCGTAGTATCCATAAAAAGCTCTCCTAGTTTATTATGTTTTGCAAATATTTAAAGGCTTCCGAAATTTTGATTATTTTAGTGGGCTAAATATCGTAAACTTGTGTTTTGGCTTCCAAGACTATACACTGCCTTAAGCTTTAGCATATCATTTTTTATTGATATAACAAATAACCATTGAATTAAAATAATTGCAAAAGAGTCTAAGATCGCTAAAACTTCGAGAAATTTTTTGCTCTGCTTTTGTAACTGTTAAAAAGAAGATTATAAATGGCAGCTTTGCAATACCTGACTCAGCCCGTTGTGCAAAATTAATTCAGTCATGATATAATGTAATTGTAAAGAAAAGAGGCCTTGCGCTAACAAGACCTCTTTGAAAACAAGCAGCCGCTCTAAAGGCGGTTAGCTGTCTAGGTAATAGAAGACTATCCCTAACTTGCTAAAGTATGATTGGGACGGTCTTTTTTATTTCTTGTGATTATTGATATAATTCAATAACACAATAATAAACGTGGCGAATGCCAACATTATTTGTAATGCCTGGTAAACGCTCATTAACTGCTTCTCTTTCTAAAAGATTTCGTGCCATAGGCACCATCTCCTTTCCGGATCAACAGCCAACCGCCCTCAAAACAATTTGCTTGAATTCTAAATTAATTATAACAAATACTGTTTGCATATTGAATAACTATAAAGTACTATTGCCAAATCAATGGCTTATTTTGATTATTTCCACTATATAGTATTTTGTTTCCTTCTTTAAAAACTAAAATATATTTTTGACAATGGTAAAAGACAGTTTTACTACCAGTGTACTAAGCCAATCCAAGTTTAAAATGAGCGCATTTTTAAGGTATGTAAATAAGACTTTTTAATCAATGTGGAGAGCGCTAAAATAACTTTAAACTCGTAATACAATAAATATAAGAGGGAAATATTTATGATTAGAAAATGCCAAGTTGCTGACAGTCCAGCTATTCAAAAAATCAATCAAATTGAACTAAGTTACGATTATCCTGTCGAAAAAACGGCCGCTAACATTAAAAGGCTACTAAATGATCCTGAACATCATTATCTCTGGGTCTTTGAAGATGATAATACCAAAAAAGTTGAAGGGTATTTGCATGCAGAAATTTTTGAAGAAACCTACTTTGACCCCATGTTCAATGTTTTAGCTTTAGCCGTAGATTCTTCTGTGCAGAAAAAAGGTATTGGCAGTCAGCTTATGCAAGCTTTGGAGAAACAGGCTCGAGCTTTAGGAATGAAAGAAATCAGATTAAATTCCGGAGAATCACGTACAGGTGCCCATCAATTTTATGAAAAACTCGGTTATACCAGCAATAAAATGCAAAAACGATTTGGTAAAACACTCAAATAATTTTTGTTTAAACTGCAATTGATTTTAACTTTTTATAAATGTTTTACTAACAATAATTTAGGTAGTATATTATATGTACATCTAAATCAATTAACTATACTTTATACATCTAAAGTACTACTATGCATATGAGGTGATCAATAATGCTAAGTCCAGAAAAAAGCAAAATTTCGATTTCAGTTAAAGTTAATTCAGAAGATAAAAACCGAGTTACAGAAATATTTAACGGCCTAGGCCTTAATCTTTCGACTGCCATTAATATATTTATAAAGAAAAGTATTGCTGAAGGTGGTTTACCGTTTGAAGTTAGGGATCCATTTTATAGTGAGGAAAATCAAGCTGAACTAAATCAGCGTTTCAAAAAGATTAACAATAATCAGGATATCCATTCACATCATCTTTTAAGTAGTGAGCAGAAGAAAGAATGACAGTAGAATTTTTAGATGAAGCTTGGAATGAATTTGTTAATTGGCAAGCCGGAAAAATTAAAATATCAAATTGGTTGGTCAAGAAGAATAAATAATGTAGATAGATTAGTTTACACAGTTAAAAATGAGCGATTAATTATTATAGCTTGCAAAACTCACTATAATTAAAGCTAAAAATCCTCTTAGTTAGATTTCAATTTAACTAAGAGGATTTTTATATGTATAAATCTCTACATTCACAAAACTAGTAATTTCTTTAAAAATACTATTCATCTAAAAGTCTGATAAATCTATTGGTGCGGACACCTTTCCTTTTTTTAAATTAGCAACAGATTCATCCATTGCTTTTAATCCCTTATCAGAAATATCTTTTGATTTGACTAATTCTCTATGTTCCATAACTAAGCACCCATTACTATATTCTTTTTCATAACATAACTATATTTTAATTTAAGCAGTGCAACTAGTTTTTGCTATCCGTATAAGCAAAGTAATTGTTAATAACTTGCATAATAAATTTCTCCCTTTTCTATGGGATCCACTACGGAAAGAATATCATAAATTAATAAAAGAAGAAATAACACAATAAAAATTGCAAATATTATTTTCCCAACAAAAACCCGCCTTATCTACATGATCAAAGACGGGTTTTTATAACATAAAATTCTCATTAATTATATTAGCATTTGAGTGATTTCCAAAACCAGTGGTACGACAATTACAAATAAAACTGTGGAGGTGGTCACAACGTTGGTAGCGTATTGCACATCCCCATGTGATTCACCCACTAAGATTGGCAAAACTGCTAAGGCTGGAGTAGCTGACTGCACCACTAAAGTTTGTTTAGCCAAACTTGTCAAACTCGGCAGCCAATTTGCACCAACAAAGATTAAAATCATCATCAAAGCCGGGACTAAGACAAAACGACCAAGTAATGCCCAGATAGTATCGCGGTCGAGGTGGATTGATTTCAAACCGGCATCTGCCAATATAATACCAATATAAATCAGTGACATCGGCGTGACGATGCCCCCAACCATGCTTAACACAGCCGTAATCCAGTTGGGAATTGGTACTTCAACTAATAAGCAAATTAAGGCAATTAGAAAACCAACTAATGGCGCTGGCAACAACTTTTTCCAGTTGAACTTTTGCTGCTTGTTCTTTTGTGCGGTTGGATCATCACTCGAAATGAAGAAGACACCAATTGCCCAAGTAGAAACCGTATTTAACACATAATAAATTAAAAAGTAGGGCATACTTTTTTGCCCAAACAGGGCAATATTTAACGGTAAACCAATAAAAATGGTATTGGCATTCGTAATGGCGTTGATGAAAGTACCGCGGCGGCCTTTGCGGATCCGCAGAACCTTACATAATATCCATGCGAACAAATAGCTGAGGGCAAAACAGATAATGGCATAAATCAATCCGCCTGTTAAGCCAAACAATTTTTGCCGGTTCAAGTATTTTAAGACTGAAACAAAAATTGAAGCTGGCAGAGCAATATTCATAATTAAATAGGAGATATTGCCTTTAAACTGATCGCCCAGCTTGCCACTGGTGCGCAGCCAATACCCTAAAGCAATTACAAGTAACAGCTCAACGACGCTAGTTAATGAAGTAATAAAGGCTTGCATTTATTCTCACTCCTGCTCATCTTTATATTCAGGTGCCCAGCGAAGGGCAGCCACTGCCTTATCACCGTTTTGATAATCATTCTGGTTAAGATGATCAGCAATTGCCTTGTTAGCCACAGCTTTTGCTACAGTTTGGGAAAAGACATTTAGTTTTTCCACAGGTGGTAAAACGGCTGCACCGGGTTTACTAGAATCAACAATGCCGCCAAGTGAATGGGCTGCTACACTAATCATTTCATCACTTAAAATCTTAGCATTAACTGCTAAAGCACCAAGACCAAGTCCTGGATAAACCAAAGCATTGTTGGCTTGACCAATTTCGTACTTGGTTCCTTCATATTCAACTGGATCAGCCGGAATACCAGTTGCTACCAAGGCTTTGCCCTTGGTCCAATGAATTAAATCTTCTGCTTTTGCTTCTGCTAATTGAGTTGGGTTTGACAATGGGAAAATGATTGGCCGCTCGGTATGAGTTGCCATTTCCGTCACAATATCTTGAGTAAAAGCACCTGAACGGGTTGAAGTTCCCACTAAAATATCAGGATGAACTGCTTGCACAACGCTCTTTAAGTCTTTAAGTTGATCAGCATTACTGAATTCTGAGCGTTTTCTAACAAATGGCTTCTGCGCTGGTGTTAAGTCGGGGGTGTCTTCAAAGAGCAGACCTTGTTTATCTACCAAGTAGAAATGCTTACGTGCTTCTTCAGGTTGCAAACCTGCTTGCAGCATCTCAGAATATACCTGCTCAACTATTCCCGTACCAGCAGTACCAGCACCGAAGCAGACATACTTTTGATCAGTTAGTTTTTGTCCACTAATCTTTAATGCTCCCAAGATACCCGCCAAAACAATGACTCCAGTGCCTTGAATATCATCATTAAATGTTAAGATATGATCACGGTAATGTTTTAAAATATTATCAGCATTATCCCTGCCAAAATCTTCAAAATGTAAATATAGTCCCGGAAACAGCTTTTCTACAGTTTGCACAAAGCGATCAACAAATTGATAATAAGGATCTCCATTCACCCGACGCTGGTGGTTGCCTAAGTAGAGCGAATCATTAAGTAATTTGTCATTGTTAGTGCCAACATCAAGAACCACCGGCAATACACACGCAGGATCAACACCAGCTGCTGCAGTATAAACCATTAGCTTACCTACAGAAATGTCGACGCCTTGTGTGCCCCAGTCACCAATTCCTAAAATTTCTTCGCCGTCAGTGACTACAATCAACTTAATGTCACGCCCATCTGCCGCGTTTTTTAAACTTTCTTCAATTTTATCTGGTTCATTAATTGACAGAAATGCGGCGTTTTGGGGGTTAACAAACAAATGACTGTAATTTTCAATAGTTTCAGCTATTGTCGGATCATACACAATTGGCATAAATTCAGTAACATGTTCACTAAAAATTTTAAAAAATAGTACACGATTAGTATTAAAAATTGTCATCAGGAAAATACGTTTTTCAAGGTTTGAAGACTTTTCCTGATATTGCAAGTAAACTTCACGAGCCTGTTCTTCCAATGTTTGTATCTTTGGTGGCAGCATCCCCACCAAATGATACTTTTCCCGCTGTTCTTCTGTATAAGCAGTACCTCTGTTCAAAAACGGATCATTCAACCTGTCTTGTCCTGTTTTAGCCATTTTTCTCACTCTCCGTCTAGTTAATTATTATTAGCACGTACTATATGATTAGACTATAACCAGCAAGTTAAAAGTGCAAAGAATTCAGCTTATAGTAATAGTGTATAGTATATATAAAATATGAAAATATATTTTTGTTGAATAATTATGCAAATAAAAAACCAGTTTAACTTAATAAACTGGTTTTTCTGTAAAATTTAATTACAGAGTATTTTATGCCTTGTAGCGTGATTCGCCATTTAAGTAGGTTTCACTTAAAGTCATATCTGGATTTAACACCAAAAAGTCAGCATCCTTATCAGGTGCAATTGTACCGCACTTATCTAAAACGTGTGCGCTTTTAGCCGGAACATAAGAAGACATCATGATTGCTTCTTCCGGTGTAGCAATATTCCAGTCAACCAGATTTTTAACAGCGGTCTTTAACTGCAATATGCTGCCGGCCAAATTGTTACCATCTTTAAGGCGTGCCATACCGTCTTTAACATAAACCGGTAATTCACCTAACATATAATCACCGTCGGGCATCATGCCGGCTTCCATGCAATCAGTGATTAGGCAAATATGTTCTGCACCCTTGACTTGAATTAAAGCTTGTACCATTTCTTTTTTGACATGGTGGCCATCACAAATTAATTCAGCCGTAACATTGTGTAAAGCTAGTGCGGCATTAGAAATTGATGAATCATGGTGAGATGGATCCGGCATTCCGTTAAAAGTATGGGTAAACATGGTCGCACCCGCCTCAACTCCAGCTTTGGCTTCTGCAAAATTAGCACTTGAATGACCTAAAGAAACAACTACGCCTTCATTAACAGCAGCTCGAATAAATTCTTTAGCACCTTTTCTCTCGGGCGCAAGTGAAATTTTATTTAACAAGCCCTTTGATTGCTCACGCCACTCATTAAATTGATTAATATCTGGGTCGAGCAAATATTTCGGATTTTCTGCTCCAGCATGTTCCGCAGTAAAGTAAGGTCCCTCAAAATGAAGACCTTGAATTTTGGCACCAGTTTCCTCACCCTTGTGCTCACCAAACATCTGACAAATGCGGGATAAAGTATCAGCACCGGCAGTATAAGTAGTTGGTAGCCAGCTGGTAACACCAGAACGTAGAAAGCCTTCTGACAAGCGGTTAATACCCGTCCAATCGCTTTTCATTACATCTTCTTTTAGCGAGCCGTGAACATGAGTATCAACAAGCCCTGGAGCTATCCATTTGCCGCTATAATCGACAATTTTACCTGCTGGTTTCTCGTCTTCTGTATAATAAAAACCGAACTTACCATTATCTTGAACTTCCAGATAACCTCCTTCTTCTGTCACATTTTTAAGAAAGAATTTATCAGCATGAATATAATAAGTCATAGTTTTTTGCCTTCCTTTTAAAAGAAAAAATTGGATATTGCCAGTTTAATTCTAGCTTAATCTACCAATCATTTCCAGTTCAATCTTAATTAGTACAGAAAGTTTTAATTTTTTAGTTATAATAGTGGTATAGGTAACTAATTAGGAAGCAAATATCATGATCCAAAATACGCAAACAAACAAACATCAATTAGGGGCACTTACAGGTGCCAGCAAATGTGAAAACTATTATGAATTACACTTTGCAACTGGCGAAATTGCGCACTTTTACATCTTGGCTAACGGCATTTTTCGTCTCTTGCTTGACCCGACACAAGAATTCAATGAAAATCGGACTGAACTTATTCAGTTAGCGCAATTTGACCATTCGGCGTTTGAACGTTCGCAGGTTAGAGCTACCAATGATTCATTAATCATTCATTCAGGTAAATATCAGATTATTTGGGCACAAAACCCGGCAGTAATTAGCATTTTTGATGAAACGCTCCACCATAACAGAATGCACCAATCACTGCCTTTAGAATTAAGTAATGATGGCACCACAGAATTTCTGGCAGAAAATAAAAATGAATTTTTCTATGGTGGCGGTTTGCAGAACGGCTATTTTAGTCACAAAGGTCACAGAATAGTAATCAAACATGATCAGATAACCGGAAAAGGCGGCGTCATTATGCCCGTGTCATTTTTCTGGTCAAACGCCGGCTATGGAGAGTTGAGAAACACAAACCAACCAGGAATTTATGACTTTGGTAAAAGTACTCCCGGAACAACTATCCTCACTCATCAGGACAAGATTTTTGATTGCTTTTATTTACTTGGTAGTAACCCACAGGAAATCTTGCAGCATTACTACACTTTAACTGGTAAACCTGTAATGTTACCAAAATATGCCTTTGGCTTAGGTCACATTGGTGATTTCTGTACAACTCTGTGGCAACCAAGCAAGGCGCAGGAACGCAATGCTTGTAAAATTGGCAACAATTATTATATTCGGACAAAAGATCAAGATGTCGCTTCGGGTAAAGCCTCACTAAATGGAGAAGAAAATTATCAGTTTTCTGCGCGCGCAATGATTGACCAGTATCATGCGCAGCATTTTCCTCTAAGTTGGTTCATTCCTAACTATGCTGTACAATCTAACAATATCCATGCCTTAGAGTTCTTTAATGACTATGCGCTCAATCAGGATGTTCAACCCGGCTTTTGGCATCAAGGTGAAACCGAACTGCCAGCCAAAACGGCTTTCACTTTTACTGATGCTCAATCTGCTAATCATGATTCTAAACAGCTACAAGCTGAGTCTCACTTAACACAACCTATGGTGCTGGCTGGAAACGGCTCAACAGGAATGCAAAAATCAGCGGCGCTTATCTTTGGTGATATAGGTGGCAATTGGGATAATATTACTACCCAAATTGCTGGGATGCTTGGAGCAAATCTCTCTGGTCAACCCTTAGTCGGCGCAGCAATTGATGGTCTTCAGGGCGGCGGCAATGCCCAAATCAATGTTCGCGATTTTGAATGGAAAAGTTTTACTCCGCTGCTATTTTACTTTGATGATCAAGGCGATTTTTGCAAAAATCCGTTTGCCTATAACAAGAAAATTACGGAAATCAATTTAGCTTATCTTAAATTACGTCAACATTTGACCAACTACTTGTGTACACTAAATAAACAAGCCCGAGATGGCGAGCCCATTATGCGTCCTTTATTTAGCGATTTCCCCGATGAAAAAGCCAATTATACTTCCCAATTTGGTAACGAATTCATGCTGGGACACAATATACTGGTAGCGCCAATTACCAATGGGCGTGAAGATGAACAAGGAAATTCACGCAAGGATAACTTATATTTACCGGGCAAAAAGTCGATGTGGATTGATCTTTTTACCGGGAAGAAATACGCTGGTGGCAAAGTTTACAATAATTTATTATTTCCACTTTGGCATTTACCAGTATTTGTTAAAAGCGGCAGTATTTTTGACTGGGGCAAACGCAATTTTCTCCTTTATCCCCAAGAACAAAGTGAAACTGTTATTTATAATAATACTGCTTCAGCTAATTCTGAAAATGGTGCTTTTTTTACTAGAATCTCCAGCCAAGTTAAAAACGAGCAGCTACGTGTAACTATTGAACCAGTTGCAGAAGAAGTGCCTGATGCACTTAAAGAGCAGTCCACTGAACTGACTATTATGTGTGATTCCTACCCTGACCGCGTGACCATTAAAATTAATGATCAAATTGTCCCTGTGCAGGAATACGGATCAATTGATGCTTTTAACCATGCTCACGAAGGTATTTTTTATAATGCCAATTACGGCTTAGATGAATTTAGACAGTATCAAAAGAATAAGCAGTCTGCTTTGCAAATTAAACTGGCCAAACGTGATATTACAACTACTAAAATAGAAATTAGTGTTCATAATATGCAGTATGGCAAAAATGTTTTAGTTCATGAAATTACCAGTGGCGTATTGCCGTCGCCTAAATTGCCAGCTGTAGATTCAAGTAAAATTTCCGCACACTCTTTCGAACTTGCTTGGCCGCACAACAGCGCCGTTCAAATTGAAATTAATAACCTGCTCTATGTGGGTATTACCGGCAAAAATTTTGCTTTTCATGAATTAACGCCTAATACCCGCTACATCATTAGAATGCGGTACGTAATTGGAAACAAGGTTTCTGAATGGTCTGATCTTTTCGGAGTTATTACTAAGCATGCTGCTAAAGATTATGCCATTGAAAACATTAAAGTTGACTGTAACTATGCCAGCAAAGAAAACCATCCTCTTTCCTACTTAACCGATCTTAAGCTGGCAAGCGAATGGCAAACTGAACAAAGCCCCTCACCTGAACAGCCACTGGAACTAACTTTTACTTTTGAAAAAGTAGAAAAATTAAGCAGGATGGTTTATGTGCCCCGGAATATTGACCATAAAGGAGCACCATTGGCTCTCGCAATTGCTGTTTCAACTGATGGCGTTAACTTTACCACTTACGCAGATAATTTACACTGGAAACCTGATACTAAAAACAAAGTAGTGGGAATGCGGGATGTACGCGCCCAAAAAGTTCGTCTCACTATTTACCAGTCCTCCCAAGAGATGCTTGCGGCTCGAGAAGTTATCTTTTTTAGAGCAAAAAGGTAAATAAATATTGAAAAACCCCGAAGAAAGTTTGAAGTTAACCCTCTAGATTGGTGAAGTGCTCCATAATAGTTAGACATTAATCTGACTATTAGGAGCACCTTTTTTATGACTAAATATTTACTAAAAACAAAATTAGAAGCAGTAGATTTGTATCAAAGAGGATTTAGTACAAAAGAAATTCAAGAGAAATTACATATCCCATCACGTAGATCTATTGATGGTTGGATCAATAATTATCAACAGTATGGTAACAGAGGCCTGGAAAAAAGCTTTTCTAAGACAAGATATAGTGGTCAATTTAAATTAGAAGTCTTAAACTGGAGAAAAGAACATAGTGCCAGCTATCAAATTACTGCCAATCATTTTAATATTAAACAACATTCCACTATTGCGAATTGGCAAAGAAAATTAAATGAAGGCGGTGTTGATGCTTTATTTATTAAGCAAGGACGACCATTAATGCATAAAAAGAAAATTAAAGTAAAGAAGCATAAATATACTTCTCAAGAGTTAACTGAACTTGAACGTCTACGTTTAGAGAATCGTGCATTACATGTAGAAAATGAATATCTAAAAAAACTAGATGCCTTAGTTCAGAAACGCGGACATCGGACGAAGAAAGATCTATAGTTAATGAACTAAGGCAAGAATTTGGCTTTAAATTAAAAGAAATATTACCCTACACAAGTTTGTCTAAAAGTACATTCGAGTACCATCCTCATCCAAAAAAGAAGCTGATCAGTGATAAAGCACTTGTTTCAATTATCAAAATGATAAAGAAGCATCATGCCAGTTATGGATACTGGCCTGTAACTGATACTCTGAGGATGACTTATCACCTAATGGTTAATCATAAACGTGTTCAACGCTTAATGCGTGAGAACAATTTAGGAGCTAATAAATATAATCTGAGAGCCGGTAAATATGATTCTTCAAAGGGTCCACAAAATAAGAAAGCTAAGAATCGGTTCCATCAAAAGTTTAAGACTGATAGACCATATCAAAAGGTCGTAACTGATATTAGTGAATTTAGATATGGGAACATGACTATCCGTGATCGTGTATATTTATCGCCATTTAAGGACTTATTCAGCGGTGAAATTATTAGTTATACGATCACCGATCGTCCATTAACAAGATATGTTCTAGAAGGATTAGAGGGAGTGTTTACTGCAAGACCAAAGCTATTAAATTATCGAATGGCAATCCATAGTGATCAAGGAATTCAATATCAATCTAATCCATATCGACATGCTTTACGAAAACATAAAGTATTTCAAAGCATGTCACGAAGAGCTACATGTCATGATAATGCAGCTATGGAAAGTTTCTTTCACATTATGAAAGTTGAAATGAATTATTTTACACATCACTTTGATACTAAGAAACAATTGGTTAAGGCGATGAAAGAATGGATAAGTTATTACAATGAAGATAGAATTCGGCACAAACTAAAAGGCTTAACTCCGATTCAATAGCGGAATCAAGCCTTAAGTAAAATGATATAAAACTAACGTCCAGTTTTAGGGGTTAGCTTCAGTTTTATTTCGTGTTTTTTGTTACCTTTTTATTTTTATTGCTAAAAACGCTATATTTTTAATAAATATAGTGTATAATCAAAAATAAATTCAAAAAGTGGCGTTTTTTTGAATTTATAGTTAGAAAGGTAAATCAAATTATGTCAAAATATCACTTATTGAGAATTTATTCTTACCAACATCCAGGCAAACCAGTTACTAGCGAATTTAACAAAAGATTTAATGGCTATGGCACGATTAAGTTTCCGTTAGCAATAAACCCCATAGATGTGCGAGAACAAATTAGAATACCTACACAATTGCCACTTTTTTTGGTACAAATTGAAGACTATAATTCACTGCTAACTATCATTAGAGAGAACTCCGCTCAAATCAAAGCACTCATTGACAAGCTTCCCGGTGTTGCCAGAGAGCAATTTTTCATTGATTTGTTAATTAAAGAAATTAAAGGTACAAATGATATTGAAAATGTTGCTTCTACTACAAAGGAAATTAACAGAGCCATAGAAAATATTAATAATCACAATAAAACTGTGCGTTTCCAATCTTTTGCTAAAATGTATTTTGATATTGAAAATGGCAAAACATATCAACTTAATGAGCTAAAAGACATCAGAGCATTGTATGACTCTTTATTAAAAGGTGAAATAGCAAAAAGCGAATTGCCTGACGGCAAGCTATTTCGGGATGGCTTTGTCAGAATTGGCAACTCAGTTCAAACTGTTCATCTTCCCAAAAACAGCGAAGATGAGATAAATCAGCAATTAGAAAATTGGCTAAAATTTATTAATTTGGATAAATATGATCCTATTTTAAAGGCCTGTGTTGCCCATTATTATTTTGAATATATTCATCCTTTTTATGACGGCAATGGTAGATTAGGAAGGTATCTCTTTTGTAGTTATATTGGAAAAAAAGTTGACCCTTATACTGCTGTCAGCTTTTCTTATCAGATCACTTTAAAAAAAGCAAGGTATTATAAAGAATTTCAAGAAGTTGAAAATGAAAAAAATTACGGTGAAATCACACTATTCGTTATCAGTTTGCTAAAATACTTAGTTTCTGGACAAAAATATGTCCTAGGTAATTTAAAAGATGACTATAACATTTTAAATTTTGTCAAAAAGAAATTAGAAGATTTTGATTATCCCAACTTTGAATTCAATATCTTATATGTATATGCACAGTCATTTTTATTCAACAGTTTTGATGGCAGCGTTCAAGACACAAGTTTAATCAGTTTTATCAAAAGTACAGAAAAAATATCAACCAAAAAAGTAAAAACTGCTATAGAAGATTTAGAAAAAGAGGGTTTAATTAAAACTGTTAAAGGAAGGCCAAAAAAAAGAAAGTTAACTGGTAAATTTTTAGATAAAATTGGTTTGAATATCTAAGATAGTCCAGTTAACTATCTCAAAATATAGCAATGTACCCTAAAAGAAATCATTCTAGAATAAAATTTCCACAATATGACTTGATTTATAATTATATTAAAAAAGTTTTTTTACGATTGCATTAGACGGGAGTGTCAATAATTATGTGTAAATGGAATTATTGACACTCCCTATACTTTTTACAATATTAAGTAAAAGCAAAAGCAAATTTTGTATACAAATATAATAAACTGCTTTGAAAATCATAAAAAACCAGCTTATAGCACAAAAAGCTGGTTTTTAATTTAAAACTTTTTTCTGATTTTTAAACGAAGATGTCCTTTTTAATGACCCGGTAAATTGAAATAACCAAGACTAAAAGTGCGCAAAGCATCGCAACGTAAGCCATTGGTCCCACGCTGATAGCAGCTTGGGCTTGGCTGCTGGCCATACGATTTTCTACCGCATATTCTACAATCCACTTACTTAGTAAACGCGGGGTTAACACAAAACTCACAGTCGCTATGATTGAAGCCACTAAAGCTGTGTTACGTGAATATGGTTCACGGAAAAATTGTGCTAAAACACAGAACGCTGGTGCAATCATCAAAAGCAATACCCACATAATAATTAGTCGTCCTGCGCCACTGCTCATCATTTGGGCACTATTAGTGGCATAACGGTATTTACCCCACAATTGCCCGCCGGTTAAGGTATTCAATAAACTCAGAAAATACGACCCCTGTTGTCCATATACACCGCCACGATTAGACAAAATTCCCTGAATTACCTGCAAGCCGTCAGTCGAGCCAGCTGTAGTGAAATTTACGGTAACTACTTTTTTCATGTAAGTGGCTAAAAACATCACAATTGAGCCACCGAATTGCAATGCCCGCAACATGCTTAGTTTTCTGGACGACTTCATCTTAAATTCTAAACTTAGTACACGGTCAGGGTGGTGGCTGCGACCAATTACAAAGATACCGATTGTGACAACGATCGCAAGTATAACCAGCAACCACCACAGCTTAGCCATAATCAAAAATATGGCGAGTACCACAATTGCCACCGCAACGTATGGTCGGTCTGCAAATATATCCCAGAAGTTTAGCTTCAAATGTCGGTAATCAGCGCGAGTCTGAAGGTTGTTATGCTCTTTGAGCGTTACCTTAGAAGTCGCTTTTGCATTAGACCGAGATTTTTGGCTGTGTTTTTGACGATATTCCTGCCTTGTTATGTGTGAATCTCTTTCCATACCGGCATCTCTTCCTTTCAGAAATAATATCCTATCATGTTTAAGATGAAAATATCATCTATTTAGCAAATTCTTAGCAAATTTATTGTGCTAAAATATAAAAGATATCGTATTTTTTAGGAAAATATTAAAAAGAAAGCGAGGACGTTTTGACAGTTTCCGACAAATTTCCAGCTGGCTGGCACAAGGCATTTGTTACTTTGTGGCTAGGCTGCTTTATCACAGGCATGGGCTACTCCATGACAATGCCCTTCATTTCATTATTTATCGCTGACCTGGGAAACTATAGCAAATTACAGATTAGTATGTATTCCGGCCTTGCGTTTGCTATGACTTTTATTGCCCAAGCAATAGTTTCACCTTATTGGGGCAATCTGGCCGACAGAAAGGGACGTAAATTAATGTGTATGCGTGCCTCCGGTGTGATGGCCTTAACCATCACTGCTACCGGTTTTGCACCTAATGCCCTTTACATTATCGTCATGCGCTTTATTCAAGGTGCCTTTTCTGGATACATTAATAATGCCACTGCTTTAATTGCGGGAGAAACCCCTCATAGAAAAAGTGGTTGGGTCATGAGCCAAATGATGACCGCCGGAACGGCAGGAAACTTGGTAGGACCACTTTTAGGTGGCGTTTTGTCAAACTTCTTTGGCAATTGGCTCGGCGGCGTTTGGGGCTACCGCATTCCGTTCTTTATTACCGGCTTCTTAATGGTGCTCGTCTTCTTAGGGTCGACATTCTTAGTTCATGAAAACTTCACTCCAATTTCTCGAGCAGAAATGAAACCGATGAAGGAAATTATGCGTTCTCTACCCAACGTTAAATTGATTGTGGTGATGTTCTTTACCACACTATTAGTTCAGGCTGCCAATATGTCAATTGATCCAATTGTTTCTTTATACGTTAAATCAATGATGCCTAATAGCAAAAACATCGCCTTTGTGGCGGGCGTCGTAGCTGCTACACCGGGACTGGGAACATTGCTAGCTGCTTCCAAAATTGGTCATAAAATGGATGAAATTGGTCCTCTGAAGATATTACGCCTAGGTTTGATTGTAGGAGCTGTTCTCTTTATTCCTATGGCCTTAACTCATTCGCCCTGGGTACTGGCTGGATTGCGTTTTCTGCTCGGAATTGCCAGTGCTGCCATGTTACCGGCAGCACAGACCGTTTTGACGCTGAATACTCCGGCCGAAAGTTTTGGCCGTATCTTTAGTTACAATCAGTCTTTTCAAGCTGTTGGTTCTGTGTTTGGGTCAATCATGGGCTCCACTATCTCTGGTCTGTTCAACTACGCAACTGTTTTCTGGACTACAGGTTTCACTCTACTGATTAACTTTATTCTAATTATCTTTTTCAGTTTGAGAAAAAGTGCTAATAAATAAGAACTAACTTACAACTAATAAAGTATCCTAATTTTGGTGGTCACATCATATTTCGTTCAGGATACTTTTTTGTTTTGCTTGATTTTTGTAGATAAACATTGTATAATTTTATTACATTTTAGGATATACATTGTTTATTTTTACAGGTGAGGCAATTATGATACGTGCTACTATTTCTAAATGGGGTAATTCTAAAGGCATCCGATTAAACAAAGCAGTCCTGCAAGCATTAAATGCCACTATAGGAGATCAGTTAAACTTTAAAATTGAGGACAACAAAGTAATAATGACAAAGCAAGATGATTCACCTGATTTAACTTTTGAAGAACTTTTTAAAGATTATTCAGGTGAAGAATTTGATACCGAAATTAAGTTACCAGATGAGAGAAAAGGAAATGAAAGATGGTAATTAAGCAAGGATCTATTCTATTAATGGATTTAAGTCCTAAACAGGGGCATGAACAATCTGGCAAACGACTTTATTTATATTTAAGCTATAAAGGGGTTGAAAAATACGCTCATATTGCTGTGTTTGCCCCTATATCTACTACTAAAAGACGCTACCCATTATATCAAGAATTACCTGCTGCATCTCAAACAAAAGGCGTAGTCATGCTAGACCAGCTAGTTACATTCGATTATCATAACCGACCATTTCATTATTTAGAGCAACTACCTGATGATTATATGGAAAAGATACTCAAAATTGTAAAAGTAGTTTTTCAGAAAGATTAGCCAAGCATTTTTTCTGTAAATAATTCCATGATATGTTGTGAAGCTAAGATTGGTCTTTGTTTTTTTAACACGGGCTTAACAGTTCTTATATCTTCACCAAAGAAATATAGAGTAGCAGAAAAGTCTGTTAAATCACCTTTATTTATTGAGATAGATCAACATGAAATCTATGCTGCAGCATGTTAGGGCAATAGATCCAACTGTCAAAATGAAAGGTAATATCAAAGTAAGCTTAGACGAAGCTAATATGAAAAAATTAGCACAATTTTAGTTCAATTTTTTAAAAAAACAAAAACTGTACTGAACCCCAAAAATTATCCAACTTTTGGGTCTTTTTTATGTCTAAATTAGCTAAACAAAATAAAATTATAATCTATCAGCTTTGGCATAATTATCAAATTAAGACCAAACTAAAAGAACTAACTCCGATCAAATAAGGGCAATTAGTTCTCAGTTTATAACCAAAAAGTGTGCTAATTTTTGGAATTCACATCATTATCTTGGTGGTTTTTTATATCTGCATAGAAAGAAATACCAGCTAAATAGTTGTTAATTCCTCTTTTTTGGCGGATTTTTTCATTACTACAACTGTAATAACAAGAAGCAGAATACTAATAAACAATAATCCTAGAAGAGAATATTGCACGTTGGTCACAGCTGATAGAGTAGTAAAGGCAGTGGTCATTAGAGGACTAACAACTAGTAGAATTGTATTGATCAGACCAACAGAAGACGCCAAAATTGTGTGGTCAACTGCTCCTACCATCCACTGCGTTAGTTTCGGACTGGCGACTCCCAAAAAGAAGCCCAAAAAGCAACAAGTTACTAAACAAGCCCAAATATTTTTGTTTAAGATCGCAATTATGACACTGGCACCAGCAACATTCGCAAATAAAATAACGGCATAGAGACTAATTTTTTTAAATAGATTGGTACCGATAATACTGCCTAAAGCAGTGCCTATTCCCACCATAGCACCAACCAACGCAATCGTAAAACTATAGGTACCGATAACCATTACTTGCCGATTGCCAGCTACCACAATGGAAACAAGTGGTTCAATAGTGCTTAAAACGCCATTTAAGACCGCAATTACCAACACGGTCGTCATCAAACCTGCAGCTTTTTTGACTTGTTTTAATGCTAAGGCTAAGGTAGCCCAAAAACCGCGATCATCGACTTCTTGTGTGACAGTTGCAATACCATTTTTACGTTTACTTCTGGCAATATTGTAATAGATCAAGCCGGCCAAGATAAAGGTCAGGCCGTTAATTGCAGCCAGCGCAGAATATGACAGGAATAGTAAAAGTCCTGATCCAACAAACTGACTAATCAAAGTGATTACCTGTGACATACCACCAGTGAAACCTTCAGCTTCTCCCACTTCATCTTTTTTAACCAGATTGATAACTAAAGGTGTTGTTAAACCACTGGAATAAGTTCCAGCCGTGTCAGAAATGAAATTGATAATAATAACCATTATTACTAAATTCCAACCCGCAATATTCTGGCTAAAAAGAAAACCAACCAGTAAATAAAGCGCTCCTCTGATCATGGCCATCCAGACTATTTTTTGAAATTTGTTCTGCGTCCTGTCAGCTAGATAGCCATCAACACTAGAAAACAGCCGGGGAACTGACTCCGAAATAGCAATTAATGACAAGGCCAGCGAATAATTTTTGAGCCGACTGGCATAAGTCATCAACGCTAAATAGAATAAAATATCCCCCGCACTTGATAAAATACTGGCAATTGAAAACTTGCGATATTCTTTATTTTTGAAAAAGATAGTCATAATTTTTTCTCCTTTTTAGCTTTCTTTATTTTCAATTGTACTTAAGCTAAAATTGAGAATAGAAAAGTGTCATATATGAAACAAAAAATTGATGAGGTCAAATTATGACTATAGGTGCTTTACTTAGACAATACCGTTTAGAAGCTGGGAAAACTCAACGTGCATGGATTGCGATGTTATTAGTCCCTCTTTTTACTCTAAAGTAGAAAAAGACCTGACGCGTATTTCGGCGGCAGACCTAATTGAATTATTACGGCAAAATCACGTTGAAATTGCCGCTTTTTTTAAACAGCTTGATTACCAAGCTGAAAGTGAAGATAATCTCAAAAAGAAGATTAATGCCCAAATGACAGACGCTTATTATAATTTTGATATTAAGCGCCTAAAAGAAATCAAGCAGGCTATCGCGGGTAGCGGGCTTGCAAGTAAAAATGAGTTAATGCTAAGTGTGAACTCAATCCTAGCTATTATCGATGGTAATAAAGAAAAATTAAGTGCTGCAGAAATCCAGCAACTAAAAAATAAATTCTTTAATGAAGAGAATTTCGACTGGAAAACTATCAAAATTTTCCTGAATTGCATGGTTTTTTATGATTTTGCCAGTGACATGATTATTACTAACAAAATTTTTCAACAATTTAAAGATAGCGATAATGACGATATACAATTTATAGTGTTGGGAATATTAATCAATATGATTAGTATGTGTCTGGAAAAAAACAAGTATAAGGAAGCAAAGCGATTGGTGGAAAAATCCCATGAGATTCACACCCGGCCACTAACCTGCTTTAGTAAGATGACTTTATTATTTTTGGAGAACATGATTAACTATCATTTTGATCCCCAACAAATTTATCTGGATAATAGCGCGAGACAAATAGAAGAATTTTCTTTAATCGGCATGACCGAGTTTAGCAAGCAGTTGCAAAAAATTGTGCAGGAAAACACCTGAAAGAATTAAACTTATAACAGCAAAACTGGTATTCAATCTTTATTTGAAACCAGTTTTTTTATTGTTAGTTAATAATGTTTTCCTTAATTACCTGTTCCAGTGCAGTGCTAATCCAGCCAATATTATGCGGCTTACCGTCTTTAAGATAAGTCAAGCCGTATGAACAATTACTCTTATATTTTAAAGGACGGTAGGAGACAAAATTAATATTTTTGTTAATGCAAAAATTCGGGATTATCCCAATACCCTGTCTCGCTTTAATAAAATCATACATTAAAAAGTATTCATCCACCCATTTGACCTGATCGGGACCGAGCTTAGTTAAAAAAGTTTGATTTAAGCGGAATATATCAAGCAAAGAACGGTCAGTATATGGCAGAAGAATTTTTTGCTGATAAAGTTGGCTAAAGGTAATAGCTTCGTACCTTTCTAGAGGATGGCCGGAAGGCAATGCCACCCAATATTTGACTGGAACGTAGGGTCTGAAAATGACATCGTCTGAGTCTTTAATGACGTCACTAGTTAAAAGTGCCATATCTATCTTGCGCTCTTGCAGCTGGGATAAATAATCTACTAGAAAATTAATAATAAAAGTAAAATCATAGTTTTTATATTGCAAGTTAAATTTTTGCAAGAACAAAGGAATGATGTAGTGCTCCAAGGGATTAGCTGACATCCCTATCCTTATGTGAGTGAGATCAGAAGCAACCGACTTATGCTGCATGTAATCTACTGCACTATCTCTTTTTTTCAAAATATCTAAGGCAATTTGATAAAAATATTTGCCGGCAGCAGTCACCATTAATTTATGCGGTGAACGATCTAATAATTTCACATTAACTTCTTTTTCCAGTTCCTTAATGCTTTTAGAAACAGCAGATTGAGAAAAGTCTAATTTACGGGCTGCCACGGTAAAACTTAAATTATCAACAACATAGATAAAGCAACGCAATTGTGAGAAATTCATAATTTATTATTCCTTTTGGTACTACCTTATTCCATTATGCGTTAAGAAAGCGCCTTTAGCAATGATACTATGTGATTAAATTCATTAAGGAGGTAATTTTAATAAATGAAACAGAAAATTTATCCGTGGTTAATCGTCTTATTTTCTGGACTGATGTGCGCTGTTATAGCTAATACCTATACTGTCATGATGAGTCTGTTTTTGGATCCTTTAGTACACGCATTACATGCACCATTATCGGCAGTCTCGTACTTTATGACCATTACTATCATTTCCATGTCATTTGGGTTTGTTTTAGTAGGGCACTTTATTAAAAAAGTTCAATTCAATTGGGCATTGGCACTGGCTGTGATTATGACGGCAGCAGCGGTAGCAATTTTATCACAAGCCCGCAATCTGGTTGTTTTATATTTAACCGCCGTAGTCATTGGGCTAGGCTGTGCCTTCACGGGATACATTGTCCAAGGCATTTTAGTCAATAATTGGTTTATCGCTAAGAAAAATTTTGCTTTTTCATTATGCGCTGTTGTTGTTTCCATTTACCTAATGTTTTCCAGTTCTTTTACTTCAATTTTAATCACTAAATTAGGTTGGCGCTCAGCACTTTTAACACTGGGCGGTATTAGCCTGGTTATCGGTTTACTTGGTGCCTGCATCATGAAATTAAGACCTGAAGATATAGGACTTAAAGCATACGGAGCTGATCAAGTTCAAAGCAATTCCACTGCTGCGCCTGAGCAAGCAGCGCCACAAATTAAAACTAAGACTGTCGTTTTTTCAGCGGCTTTTGTTTTAGTTCTCCTATTCTATGCTTTGGTCGAATTTGGAGGCAATATTCAAAGTTTAATTCCGGTTTTCACAACTCGTAGTGGTTTTGGACCTACTGCTGGGGGTTTTATTATTACCCTAGTTAGTGCAACCCAAATCTTCATTACCCCACTTTTTGGAATTACTACAGATAAATGGGGCAGTAGAGCTGTAGCCGTGTGGTTAATGTGCCCAATAGCAGCAATGATGCTATTCATACTCGCGGCTAAAACTAAGTCCTTCGTTCTTCTATATTCCGCTGCACTTCTCTCTACTGCTTGTGCTACGGTCATGGGAACTGGTGAACAAGTTTTTGGAGCCGAAATGTTTGGGCCGGCTTTTGATATTGGTTACTCCAATGTTAGTGCCATCACAGGTGTGATAGGTGCATTTGCCACTCCAGTATTTAGTTACATTTATGAAGGCAGCAATTCATTCATAGTAGTTTTCATTGTAGTAGCAATAATTTATTTCATTGCTTTAATCATCCCTCTAATTGGGCCAAAATTCCGCTTAAGATTCGAAAATAAAGGAGAATAATATTATGACTAAAAAATATGACGTGATTATTATCGGTGGCGGTCTTGCAGGTTTCGCTGCAGCCACAGAAGCTGCAGACAGAAATTTAACTGCCCTAGTACTAGAAAAAGGCAGAACTACTGGCGGAACTGGTAATTATGTTGAAGGTGTTTTTGCGGCAGAATCTAAATTGCAAAAAGAGGCAGGAATTGATATTAAGCGTGAGCAAATTCTCCAGTTGGAAATGGATTATTCACACTACAAGGCTGATCATGAAATGTGGCGCCATTATATTGACCACTCTGCAGAAAATGTTGATTGGCTCCAAAAGCACGGTGTTCAGTTTGACAAAGTTACAGAAATGGGCACTGATTTGCCAACTTGGCACTTATTCACAGGTCATGGGAATAAAGCAATCCATGAAGCTTTACAGCCGTATGTTGAAAAAAATAATATTGCGATTAAAACTTCTACTCAAGCAGTTGACTTAAAGCATAACGCTGACGGCAGTTGGACTGTGATTGCCCAAGACTTAGCTGCCGATAAGGACATTACTTTACAAACCAAAAACGTAATTTTAGCTACTGGTGGCTATTTAAACAATCCAGAAATAATGGAAAATGCCAACAAGTTTAATCCTGAACGGATCGTTCCCGTTAATTCCGGCAAGTCAACCGGTGACGGTCTCAAAATGGCCTGGAAGCAAGGAGCAAAACACTTCTTTACCGGCATGACAATGAACTTTGGCGGTCAGATTCATGACTCGCAAACTCCGACTTACGAATTTGCATCATGGGATCTGGGTAGTGCTGTTTGTGACGAGCCTATTTTATGGGTAAATGAAAGTGGCAATCGTTTTACCAATGAATATGATTGCGTAAGTAACTGGGCTAACGAGGGTAACGCTATGATTCGGCAAGACCGCGTTTTTGCCATTCTAGACCAAAAGACTATTGATGATTTTACTGATAAAGGTTTCCCGCTAGATTTACACCCATTTTATGAACTGCCAAATTATCCGCACTTACGTGAAAATGTAAAAGAGGCTATCGCTAAGAACTATGACTTTATGAATTCTGCTTCAACGCTGGCAGAACTGGCAGAGAAGATCGCTGCTCCTAATCTGGAAGAAACGGTTAATCATTATAATGATCTTGCTGAAAAAGGCGTTGACACTGATTTTGGCAAGGATAAAAAGTTTCTCCTACCGGTTGTACAAGGACCATTCTACGCAATAGAATTGGGCGTTGGTGCTTTTACTACCGGAGATGGTCTAAAAGTCAACTTGCATAATGAAGTCTTAGACAACGAGAGTCAGCCTATTGAGCATTTATATGCAATCGGCAGCGATGGCTCAGGCGTAATTTATGGCGATACCTATGGAGTTAAAGTTCCTGGTAGTCATGCCGGCTACTGTGTTTACTCAGCCAGAAATGCTGTTAAAAATTTGACAGCTGATTTATAAAATAATCACTAATTAAGATAATTAGAAAACAAAAAAGCGTGCTTAAAAGCACGCTTTTTTCTGTCTTACGTGGGTTTATTCACATAAGCTGAGAGGTATCTCCGCTAGCAATTACGCTAAATCAGCGCCGTTAGTAGTAATTACCTTCTTGTACCAGTCAAATGACTTTTTCTTGTAACGGTTAAAGCTGCCGTTGCCTTCATCGTCTTCATCAACATAAATGAAGCCGTAACGCTTGGACATTTCACCCGTTGAAGCACTGACTAAGTCAATACAGCCCCAAGGAGTGTAACCCATAACATCAACACCATCTTCTATAGCTTGAGAAATAGCCTCGATGTGTTCACGTAAGTAATCAATCCGGTAGTCATCTGCAACATAGTGGTTTTCGTCTGGCTTATCCACAGCTCCCAAACCATTTTCAACAACGAAAACAGGTTTTTGATAGCGGTCTGACAGTTGGTTCAAGGCAATTCTTAAGCCTGTCGGGTCAATTTGCCAACCCCAATCGCTGCTCTTTAAGAATGGGTTCTTAACGCCGCCCATCAAGTTGCCGTTAGTAGTTTCTTGGTTTTCATGGGTAACGTCAACTACAGATGACATGTAGTAACTAAAACCAATATAATCAACTGGATATTGGGCTAATAATGCCAATTCCTCATCATTGTAGTCAATATCTGCCAACTGTACTCCTTGACGAGCCAATAAACTCTTAGTGTAAGCTGGGTAATGTCCTCTAACTTGAACATCGCCACAGAAGAAGTTATTAGCCTGATTGTCTTGTAATGAAGCCAATTGGTTCTTAGGGTTAGAATCGTAGCTGTATGTTGTAGCATATAAAATCATGCAGCCAATTTTCATATCAGGATTAAGTTCATGACCAATCTTAACAGCTTTTGCACTAGCAACAAATTGGTTATGCCAAGCTTGGTAAACATTCTTCTTGTCGCCAGCACTATTACTGATGGTGAGACCTTGACCCATAATTGGGAAGTGAGCGGCACTGTTGATTTCGTTGAAAGTCATCCAGTATTTAACCTTATCTTGGTAGCGGGTTAAAACAGTGCGGGCAAAACGCTCGTAAAAGTCAATCAGCTTCTTGTTCTTCCAGCTGCCGTATTCAGTAATTAAATGTAGCGGCATTTCATAATGTGAAATAGTAATTACAGGCTCAATGTCATGCTTTAAACACTCGTCAATCACAGCGTCATAGAACTTCAAGCCTTCCTCATTAGGAGTTTCTTCATCCCCATTAGGAAAAATTCTAGACCAGGCAATTGAAAAGCGGTAGCACTTAAAGCCCATTTCAGCAAAAAGTTCAATGTCTTCTTTGTAATGATGATAGTGATCAATACCAATATGATTAGGATAAACGTAGTCTGGGTTTATCTTAAAATCAAAATCAGGTGAAGCAATGATTTTCATTCTGTCTTTGCCACCAGGTAAAACGTCAGGCAAAGATAAACCCTTGCCTCCTTCTTGGTATGCACCTTCTAATTGGTTAGCAGCGGTAGCACCGCCCCATAAAAATCCTTTAGGAAAATTATTTGTAGCCATGATTTACTCCTCTCATTATTTTAAATCTAACAAAGCTGTGCCTATAGTTATTGGACCATCGGCAATTGCAGTAATTTCCTGATATTCATTTGAATTAGTAACGACAATTGGAGTTGTCAGCTTAAAGCCGGCTTTTTTAATAGCTTCCATGTCAAACTTGATTAGTGGGTCACCCTTTTTCACAGCTTGGCCCTTCTTAACTAAGGTTGTAAAGCCTTTGCCCTCAAGTTCAACGGTATCCATGCCAATGTGAATCATTACTTCTGCACCATTGGTCGATTTAAGACCAATTGCATGTCCAGTTGGGAAAACCATTACTACTTCTCCATCAAGAGGTGAGCAAACCTTGCCTTCTTGAGGTTCAATTGCAATACCCTTACCCATTGAACCGCTGGAAAAGACTTCATCTTTAACATCGCTTAAAGGAACAACTTGACCGTTGATTGGCGCAACTAATTCTTCTTCCCTATTATACGAAACTTCTGCCTTAACTGTGTCAGTATTAGCAGAATCATTTGCTCCAGCAGAACCAGCAGTCGCACTCACAGCAGCTTGTTCTGCCAAATTGCCATCAACGCTCTTTTTACCAAAAATCATTTGTAGGGCAAAACCTAAGACGATTGCTACAGCCATACCAATCATTAAGCCATAGACACCCATGTCAATGCCGTTTTTACCCATAGCGCAAGGAATTGCAAAGATACCCATTCCAGCCATCAAATAAGTTTTTGTGCCAAAGAGTCCAATTAAACCGCCACCAACAGCAGAAGCAATACAACTGAGAATAAATGGCTTCTTACGTGGCAATGTTAAACCATAAATAGCTGGTTCGGTAACACCGAAGATACCTGATACGAATGCTGGAATAGCAATACTGCGAGTCTTTTCGTCTTTAGTTTGGAAAATCATAGCTAAAACTACACCAGTTTGTGCAAATGATGCAGCAAATGATAAACCAATAATCGGGTCAAAGCCCATAGCAGCAATGTTAGTCATCATAACTGCCACAAAGCCCCAATGAACGCCAAAGATGACAAATACTTGCCAGAAAGCACCCATTAAAATACCAGCGATCACTGGGCTAAAGTTATAAATTGCACTGACAATTTCCGCAACTCCGTTACCTAGCCAAGTTGCAACCGGTCCGATAACAAGAAATGTAATTGGAACAGTAACTAATAAAACGATAAATGGTACTAAGAAAGTTTTAACAACATCTGGAATGATCTTACGAGCAACTTTTTGCACTTTAGAAGCAAACCAGACCGCAATGATAATCGGAATAACCGATGTGGTATAGTTCATTGAAATTACCGGAATGCCCAAAAAAGTCATGTGAACCGGTGCTTCTAAGAATGTGCCCTTAAATACTGTAAATAATGCAGTTTTACTGCTTGCCATTGACACAATTGAAGGATAACAAAGGGCAGCTCCAATAGTGGCACCTAAATACGTGTTGATACCAAATTTTTTTGCTGAAGAAATACCTAAGATGACAGGCAGGAAGTAGAACAAGCTATCACCGATAGCGTTCAAGATGACATAAGTTCCCGAATTTGTTGATAGCCAGCCAAAAGCCAAAAACATTGCGTTGAAGCCTTTAATCATACCACCAGCACACATTGCACCTAGAAGTGGATTAAAAATACCGGAAATCAAGTCAATAAATTTATCAGCTAAGCTCATATTGCTGTTGTCAACGTCATCATCAGAAACGCTGCCGCCATTTGCGAAGCCACCTACTTTAACCAAAGTATCATAGACATCAGCGACATTATTACCAATAACAACTTGGTATTGTCCACCGGACTTGACAACAGATATTACGCCATCAGTGGCTTTTAATTTGTCATCGTTTGCCTTCTTCATGTCCTTTAATTTAAAACGTAAACGGGTAGTACAGTGAACTACACTGACTACGTTGTCTTTACCACCGATATCGGCGATAATTTCACGACTTAGATCTTCGTAAGCCATTTTTCCTCCTAAAAATCAAAACCCGAGAACTTCAAGAAACACCTTAACAAAATAAATTGTCAGGTTGCTAGTTAAAGTTCTCGGGTTAATGCCTGTAAACAGTAACACACCGTTTAAACTAAATATTATTAAAATAAGGTAGAATTAAACCTTTTCTGAATGGGTGTCATTTTGCCTATGCGTGACCCGCCATACATGCAGGGTTAAATATACCTGATCATCAGGCTGCAACTGCCAGCCTGCCTGATTGTATAAGTACGTGTCGATTTTTTGGACAGTATCGTATGCCTTTCGGTATTTGACCTTCATTAGTTCAATTAAAGAATTATCAAGCTCACTACCAGAGTCCTTGTCACATTCACCACACATGTGTCGCACCATAAAAGCACGTAAATGTGTCATAAAACGGTTAAAGTTGAATGATTCATTATCAAGCTGCATACCATATTGGTACTGGATAATGTCAATTACGCCGCGAATTAACTTAGTAATTTTAATTGTATCCTGCAGTTTGGTTTGACCAGAACCAGCGTTAATAAAGTGATATGTCAGATAAGCTACTTCACTTTTGGGAAATTCCAGCTTGGTTTTTTTCTTTATTAACTCAAGAGCCTCTTGTGCTGTGTTATATTCCTTGGGAAACAATTTTTGCATTTCCCAGCCTAATGTATCTTGGCCTAATTCAATATTTTCATCAGCTCGGGTTAACATAAAATCAATATGATCGGCTAACACCAAAAATTGATAATCGGAAAAAGTTATTTGTAATTTTTGGCTCGCTAAATTAATCACAGCAGTAGTCAACGCCAATGTTCGCTGATCAATATCTCTCACGCTGTCAACCATTTTAATGTTCTTTTCGACAGCGATAAAGCGACGCGAAATTTTGTCCTTATCAATGGGATCGCCTGCTTTTTTGCCAAAGCCAATCCCGTTACCAATCACCACCCAATCTACTCCGGATTCATCTGACACTAAAGCAGCGTTGTTGTTAAAATTCTTAATAAATTTCACTCAACTTACTCCTTTTTTCAATAAAAAAACCTACAAACAGTACCAGAAATAAGTATTGTTCATAGGTTAATGCCTGATCGAATCAGTAACACGACTACTTACGCTTACATTATAAATCAGTATTAAAGCGATCTCAATACTTATTTGATTATTTTTTATAAGTGTTTCTTTTCAAGATAAATAATTGTGCTTTAAACCGATTTATACTTAAATAGTATCTGAAAGCACTATATAAGTTTAAAGGAAAACAATTCAATGGCAAGTAAAAAGCAAAAACATTCATTAAAAGACCGAGTATGGTCTACAATACGCGTCTTACTTTTAAGTGCCCTTTTTTATATTGGAGTTACCTTGATTTTTTTCGGTTCAGGATTTGGCAACTCCTATGTTGTACAGCAAAATGCGGAAAAAGCAAATACCACTTTAACACAGAAAAAAGCAGATATAAATAAAAAACGCAAAACAAGTTATGACGCCAGCAAAACCAAATCAGTCAGTGCAGCCAGCGTTCTGAGAGCAAAGCAAATTAAGGCCTATGCTATAGGTCGCATTGCTATTCCTGCTGTTAATATTCACAATCCGCTCTTTGCCGGTTATGGTGATCAAAATCAAAATTTAGAATACGGTGTTGTTACCTGCCTGCCCGATCGCGTTATGGGCGGTGCTAATAATTATGTACTTGCAGGACACTATATGGGTTCATACGGCCCTGCAGTTTTAGATAATTTGCATCTGGCACATCCCGGTGACCTCATTTATGTGACAGATTTACACCATATTTATACTTATGAAATTAAAAGGATTTCTTTTGCCATTAAACCTACACAAGTTGAAGTTGAAAACAACATGCAGGATAAGAGTATGATTACCCTTATTACCTGTTCTGATTTCAATACTTCTAAGTATGGGTATGGACAGCACCGCACTGTTGCACAAGGTGATTTAATCGGCAAAATGAAGGCTACTAAGCATAATCTGGCGGCTAGCGAATTAATTGCTAAACCAAAGCAAATTAATAAAAAGAAACACGTGACCCTTACGACTAGCAATGGGCGCAAAACAGTTCAAAAGGCTACTAAAGTACGTGCAGAAGCACAGCCTAAATTTTTCCAAAACATGACTTTAATCAGAACAGTAATCATTACCTTTAATATTATTTTTATATTATTTATTTTCTGGCGGCTGGCTCGTATCTGGCTTTTTAAATAAGCTCTTTAGCATCAGTTATATAAGGTAATAAAACTACTTATTTCAAATAGTCAGCTTTTTAAATACATGCTATACTGGGGTTAAGATGGTATTATTAGGATAGTATATGGTTGCGGTTACTTTAATACTTAATATTAATATTTGATTTTCACATAAATAATTTTATTTAATCATTATTACGTAAAGGTAAACGCTATTAAAAATGTTAAATTACTGCTAATTGAATCAGTAAAGAAGATGATGACTAATGACGACCAAAAATCAAAATTCTGCCAGCCCAGAAAAGGCATCTGAACCTGAACTAAAAACTAAAAATTATGATTTTGATATTGGCCCCAACACAATTTCCAATTGGATGCCTGATAGGGCCTTACAAAAAATCGTGGCTGCTAATTTAGGGCGGGAATTAGATCAAGTTACTAAAGAAGACCTTGCCAGCTTAACAGAAATTAATCTTATTGCAGCAAGTGAAACTACTATAGTTCAAGGCAGGAAGCAATACGTTATTTCCCCTAGTGAATATCAGTCACGTTTAAAGCTTAAATCACTGGCTGGGTTAGAATACGCAACTAATCTTGTTAAACTTAATCTTGCTCCTGACCGGCAGCTTAATCATGAGTGGCTCCACCGTACTTTTAGCAGGTCAAGCTTAATAGATATTTCGGCTCTGCAAAACCTGACTAAACTAGCCCATGTTAATTTAGAAATGTGCAGCATTGCTGATATTTCTGCGTTAGCAAATAAGCCGCAGTTAATGCAACTCAGTCTGTCATATAATGCAATAAGTGATTTTTCACCCTTAAAAGCAAATAAGCAATTGCTTGCAAGTGGCAGTATTGAACTGAAAAAGCAGATTATTATAGCTGAACCGGTACATATCACAGCTGGAACATTTTCTTATACCTCTGGACCTTATCAGTTGCTAGATCTTAATGGTGCAAGTATGCCGATTAAGATCGAAACTGGGAAGCATATCGGCGCCAGATACAACATCAAGCAGTATTGCAGCAATTGGGACGAACATGTGGGGCAAGTTAATGGTAAGCAAACTGTGACGTGGGATCTTACAAGCTTAAAGCCGGATAGCAATGCAGCAATGACTATTAAGTTTAATAGTAATAGTGCTACACAAAAGCCATTGATTTCCGGCTGGTACATCATTCCCTTCAGAATTGTTAGCGGACAACCCATTACCTTCCATTTTAAAGATGATGCTGATAATACAATTGCTTGTGAACAAAAGTTGTATGGTGACATTAATAACAGCTGTACTGCTCCAGTTCCTACATTTAACGGTTATTCGATTGAAGCTAAACTGGTCAATGGGGTTAAAACGCCATTAAATCAAGGTTCACTAACTACTACTATTACCGCCCAACCGCAAGACATTTTTTTGCTTTATAACCGTAATAATGCAGCAGATATTACCGTTCATTACCAAGACGAAAATGGTAAGGCCATTGCTCCCGCAACTACGATTAGCGGCGTTTTTAGTGAGCAAAAAATCGTTAAGCCACAGGAAATCTCAGGTTATACTCCTAGTCGTTATCAGATTGATCATAATGGTATTTCTCATCATCCGGGCAGCGTTGCTATTTTACTAAATAATCAGCCACAGGAAATTACCTTCTATTATAATAGGCAAAAGGTTTCGAATGTGATTGTTCATTATCAAGACATTGAGGGCAAAAAAGTGGCCCCGGATGAAATACTAAGTGGCTATGTTAATGATCAGCAAATGGTTCATACATTAAAGTTACCGGGGTACACTATTCAATCCAAAAATTTAAACGGATTAAGTACTAAAGGCGAGCTAAATGCCACAGCAATTACCCTTAAGGAAAAGCCACAGAAATTGACCTATATTTATACTAAGGATATTATCGGCAATAAAAAAGTGGCTAATAACAAACCTTTACCAAAATATAAAAACAGGTCATACCATCATCTAACTAATAAGATAAAAACACTTAATAATAGGAAGAAAAAAGCCCAGCAGTCGCATACAAAAGCAAAAAAGAAGTGGCAGTTTTTGTTGTTAATACTAGGTTTAGCATCGTTGTTTAGCATTTTAGGATTAACGCTAATATACTATAACAAAAAGAATAGAAAATAAAAATTACACTAAATCAAAGTATAAATGCACTCTATTGAGTGTATTTTTATATACTATTTTAGAAAAGTATAGTTGTTACATCTTGAAATTATTATATTATGGATATACAATGATAGTGTAAATTGTTATTGGTTAATAATTTAAGAGGTAAAAATTATGAATAAACACATAGAACTAAGTAAACAAAGCAAGAAATTGCTATTTAGTGGAATTACTGCTGCCGCACTGGCACTAGTTGTTGGTGGCCCACATGCAGTTAAGGCTGACAGCGTATCTGGAAGCACACTGGCTGCAAGCAGTTTAACGAAAACTGCTAAAACATTTCCATCGAAATCTTTGTGGCCAACTTTACCAGCTTCAGCAAAAACTACCGGTGTTAAAAATAAGGTAACAACCAAATCTGATGATTCTATTGACGCTTGGATGCCTGATAAGAATTTACAACAAGTAGTTGCCTATAATTTATATGGTAATCCAAATAGCGTAGATAAAATTACCAAAGATGATTTGGCTAAATTAACGAACCTAAGCGTTACCAGTGAGCTTGCAGAAAATGATGCCAATTATTATGCAGCTGCAATCAGCATTAAATCACTAACTGGTCTAGAGTACGCTACTAATCTAGTATCAATTGATTTAGCACCAAATATTAACTATAGTATTGATCACTTTGGGCCTGCATATGCATTATTGCACAGCACTCTATCCGATATTAGTGCAATAAAGGGACTAAAGAACTTAGATTATGTCAACTTCCAACAATGCTCTATTTCTGATATATCTGCATTAGCAAATAAACCTTCGTTAACACGAGTTTCTATTTCTTATAATGGTATTACTGACTTCTCCCCATTAGGTTCAGATACTAATTTAAAATTAAACCTAACACAGGCTTATTATCAGGACGTTAGCTCAAATGGATACTACCTTTCATCAAGCACACCATTCTATACATTCCGTTATAATAATTTAATTGGTATTGACGGAAAACCAATGAAGATTCGGGTGGCTGATACAGATGATGTCCAACACGATCATTATGTTAAATATTACCTCAGCAATTGGAAGAAAAATGCTGGTGTAGTTTCAAGTGATGGCAAATCAGTTACTTGGGATATCACTGGAATTACTCCAGATCCTCAGACCACTCACTACATGACAATTAATTATAAAGGTTCTAACGGTGAAGGTGGATGGTTCATTATCCCATTCATCGTATATGATTAATTCAATTATTTTTGATGATTAATATAATTTAATATAAAAAGATAGTGTTCTAATTTATAAATGAATTAGAACATTATTTTTTTCTTTGTTATCAATGTGCTAAGTATCACAATGAATTTGACTTTTGCCTAAGCCAACCATATACTAAACTTATATTAATATGCAGTTTAGAAGAGGAATTATATGAATACACATAAGAATGCTAACAAGCAAGGAGAAAAAATATTGCTCGGCGGCGTGGCCGCAGCTGCTTTAGGCTTAATTAATGCCAAACCCCAGACGGTGAAGGCAGCTAATCAGAATGGCAACCGTGCTACCAAGAAGGCTGCGAGCAGAGCAGTCAAGACTAAATTGACCTACCAAAATGAAACTGATACAGAAACTGAAGGTGAAACAGCTACTAATGATGACCCTGCTGGTCAAAACAGCGGCAGTCAAACCGCTGGCAGTGAAAATAATGCAGGAACAGCAAGCAGCAACCCAGCAGGTGGCAGTAATCAAGATGCAGCTGCAGGCAATACCAGCGCTCCAAGCACCACAGACAATGCAAAAACTGAAAAACTCGGAGAAGCTGTCAAAAGAGATAACGAAAATCCTACCATATTAACCGGTGTTTGGCTTGGTGTCGATGTAACTTATCAACCTGGACTCGGAATATTTACTGTTAAAGGTAACAATCAAACTATTAATACTGTTAACGATCGTTCTACTAGTATCATACAAGCAAAAAAGAGTCGTGATCTTCTTGCTGACCCTCTTATTGTAGATAGAAATCAAGTTAGAGAAGTACGTTTTGAGGGGCCTTTGACCATTAACGGTACAGTCCAAAGTATGTTCGACACTTTACCAAATTTAACCACCATTACTGGGTTAGAAAACCTGAATACATCTAATGTATATAGCATGTATGGCATGTTTGCCAATTGTTCAAGCCTAAGGTCAGTTGAGGGAATAAATAAATTAGACGCTTCCAAAGTAACTGATATGTCCTACATGTTTGAAAACTGTTTTAAAAACCCTAAAGATTTAATTAGCTTAGATTTAAGTGGCTTAAATATCGGTTTAAATATTAATAAGAATGATACTATTACCATGAAAGAGATGTTTAGGGGTTGTTCTAAACTTAAAAGCATAATTTTACCAGATAAAATTGATACTTCTCAGGTTACCGATATGACAGGTATGTTTTATGGCTGCTCAAACTTAGTTTCTGTAAGTTATCCAAGTTCCGACAATCCTGAAGATCCAGCAAATCAAAAAGTAGACTTATCCAAATTTAATACTAATAGCCTGCAATATATGGATTATATGTTTAGCGGATGTACTGATTTAACAGCGTTGAATATTGCTAGCTTTGATATGTCAAAAGCTATAAAAACTAATGGGATTAAGAATGCTCTGAATAATTTACCTAATCTGAGAAAATTAGTACTGGGTAAGAATTGCAAATTTTACAGAAATGATACTAATACTAATGTTGGTCTTGATACTCCAGGAACATGGGTTAATGTTGGTACTGGTACTGAAAAGAACCCACAAATGAGTAAAAAATGGTCTTCCACCGATTTAATGAATAATTATAATGGTGACACGGATCACGATACTTATATCAGGTTCTATGATGGCTATCCTGTAAACATTCATTACGTATACCTTGATAAAGAAGGAAAACGACAACCAATTTTTGATAAAGATGGCAAGTCCTATGACTATGTAGTTGCCGGCGATAAGGGTAAAACCAGCGACCCTATTAATACTAGAAATATATATGGTTATACTATCAATTCCATTTTTGTTAATAATGATAAACAATCTAGTACTGACAAAGCCACAGTCACATTTACTGATCAAGAACAAGATGTTTACTTCGTTTATGACAGGGCAACAGGTAAACCTATTACGGTTAATTATTTGTACTTTGTGGACGAAAAAGGTGATACAAAGCCCATTCTTGATAAAGATAATAAGCCTATGACAGAAAAAGTTGATGGTGTACTTTATGGTGATCAGAAAGATATTATTCCAAAACCAATACCTGGTTACACCATTAAACAAATTAACATTGATTATGTTAAACAACCTGGAACTGATAAAGCAACAGTTGGCTACTCCGATAAGGATCAAATCGTCGACTTTATTTATACTAAAAATCCTGTTAATAACGAAAATAAAGTTAAAGCAGCAGATGTAACTGTTCACTATAAAGACGAATTTGGTAATACTATTGCTCCCGATGAGATACTGAGCGGCTATGTTGGCGATGGCTATACTACTGGGGCTAAAAATATTTCCGGCTATACATTAAAGACGAGACCAGATAATGCTACAGGGTTCTTTAGCACTTTCCCGCAAGATGTAACTTATATTTATACTAAGATAGGTACAAACAATACACCAAATATTAATGAGCCTAATACCCCTACTAAAATACCTAAGCAGAACAAAAAGAGAAAGGAAAAGAAAAATCCTACTAAGCAAACAGCAAGTCGCAATTTGTCTAAAAAGCAAGGCATTTCAAGCGTTGCTAAAAGTAAAAAAGCTGCTGCTTTACCACAGACAGGTACTAATAAGCATTCCAGTCTAGCTCTGCTTGCGCTAGGAAGCTTAACTTTAGTTGGCGCATTAGGTGCAGCATGGTTTAGTCGTAAGAAAATTAAATAAATTAGAGAACTCATCAGCAAGATACTGGTGAGTTTTTACTATAAATAACAACAAATATATATTTATTTAGTCTTGATTTAACTCATATATGGTCATATACTAATATTGAATTGTGTATGTTATTAAAGAAAGAATGAGGAAAATGAATAAACACAAAATTATCAAACAAGGTAAAAAGCTGCTATTTAGTAGCATAGCAGCTGCAGTTTTAGGCATGATTTGTGTAACCACAAAGCCAGTTCAAGCTGCTACCGTGAATGGTGACTATCCTTCAACCAATGGTGTTAATACAAAAGAAGCTGAATTAAATTATCAGGCTAAAAATAATACACCTGCGGTTAAAAATGATAGTGCTAAATTTGATTCTACCAAAGCTACTAAGAGTGATACTATCGAAACAGGTACTTGGGATGGAATACCTGTAGAATATGATACTGTTACCCATACACTCACAATTGGTGGTGGCACCATTAATAACACCATGCATGTGCCAAATGTGCCAAATACTTTACAACTTTTACGCATTGACTGGAATGACCCATCGTATACCTATGACACACTAGAAGTTAAAACTATCAACTTTACTAAAAAATTAGTTATCAATGGTTCTGCTGCTGAATGGTTTAGATTTTATAATAATTTAACGACCATTAACGGTTTTGAAAATGTTGACCTAACCCACGCTACTGATATGAACTCTATGTTTATTAATTGTACTGCTTTAGAGAATATAGACTTAAGCAAGTTATTTCAGCCAAATAAAACATATGCCGTAACTAATGTTGCACATATGTTTGAGGGCTGTAAGAAAATAACAAATCTGGACTTTTCTAATTTTGATACTTCAAATGTTGTTGACATGTCAGGTATGTTCAATGGTGACGTTAATTTAACCCAACTTGATTTAAGCAAATTTAATACTTCTAAAGTAACGAATATGAATGCTATGTTCAGTGATTGTCCAAAACTGACCTCAATAAAGGGATTAGACAAGTTTGATACTTCCAAAGTAACTTCAATGGGACAAATGTTTGCTTATTGTTCTTCTTTGAATGAATTAGATCTAAGTAACTTTAACACTTCTAAAGTAGCCCAATTCTATTTTATGTTCTATAGATGTACTAATTTACAAAAATTAAACATTAGCAGTTTTGATATGACACACGCTAATTTTAATTTTAATATGTTTGCAAGCTTACCTAATTTACACAATCTTGTACTTGGAAAGAAATGTGTGATGGCTAATACTGGTCTTGATACACCGGGATCATGGGAAGATGCAAACGGTAATATGTGGACATCAGATGAGCTAATGGCTAATTATAATGGTAGTACTGATTATGGTTTGTACACTAATTACGGTACAAAATAAATTTAATTTAAGTACAATATTTATTTAAGTATCAAAAAATACTCATTAGTATTTTACTGATGAGTATTTTTTGTCTATCAATGGTTATTTGACATTGATTTAGCTCAGCCATATACTAAACTTATATTAATATGCAGTTTAGAAGAGGAATTATATGAATACACATAAGAATGCTAACAAGCAAGGAGAAAAAATATTGCTCGGCGGCGTGGCCGCAGCTGCTTTAGGCTTAATTAATGCCAAACCCCAGACGGTGAAGGCAGCTAATCAGAATGGCACTCGTGCCACCAAGAAGACTGCGAGAAGAGCAGTCAAGACTAAATTGACCTACCAAAATGAAGCTGAGGGTGAAGCAGCTTCTAATTATGACCCGACTGACCAAGCTAGCGATAGTCAATCCAATAGCAGCGAAACTAATAACAGTGCTTCAAATAGCGCTCCAGAAACTGGACAAGTCCAGGCTGGTGCTAATAACAATACAGCAAATGAAAATAGTGCAGATGCCGTTGCAGACAATACCATCGACCCGAGCACCACAGACGATCCAAAAGCTAACAAGCAAGAAGCAGATCATGCACAATTTGATTCTGTTAACGCAATTCGTGACAGTAATACTACCATCTCAAGTACTTGGGAAGATATACCTATCACGTTTAATAATGGCATACTATCAATTGGTGAAAAAGGCAAAACCTATACAATAAATAATTCAGACAATAAAGATATTAGCATTGGTAGCAACATCGACAATGTTTCTGGATCTGACATTGCAGAAATTGATATTAATGCTCCCATTGCCATCATTGGATCAGCTGAGATGCTTTTTTTTAGACTTACGAATCTTAACACAATTAATGGATTAGATAAACTAGATACTTCTAAAGTAACAAGCATGCTACGAATGTTTTTTGGCTGTGAAAAAATAGTTTCTTTAGATTTATCCAGTTTTAATACTACCAATGTGACCAGTTTTAATGTAATGTTTTCTGGCGATCCCAACCTAACTAGCGTAGATCTATCTAGTTTTACTGTTGCAGATGATGCTACAACGATGGGAATGTTTGTATTAAGCAAGGATTATACTCCCAGTTTGTCCAAGTTAATTTTAGGTAAAGGTTTTAAATTCACTACAAACAATGGTAGACCCAACAACTCACTTCAACAGCCAGGAACTTGGGTAAACATGGGGGAAGGCGATGGTTCTCTGGCCAAGGGTACTAATCAGTGGTCTTCAGCCGATTTCATGACTAAGTACCAAGGTGATAGAGACCACGACACTTACGTTAGATATACTGGTGGCATCGTTACTGTTCATCGCCAAGACGAAGAAGGCAAGCAGCTAGTTGATCAAGATGGTAAGCAAATCCCTGATGAAAAACTTTTCGGCAACATTTCAGACTCAGTAACTGTTGACACCAGTAAAGAATTTGCTGGTTATACCTTCAAGGAAAATCAAAATCCTACTATCACAGCTTTTATCTCTGATCCACAAACTATCACTCTAGTCTATTCTAAGAGTAAAACTGATAACACTTGGGAAGGCGTTCCTTTTACCTTCAATAATGGCGTCTTATCGCTAGGTGAAAAAGGTGAAAGTTATAAAATTTTTAACTCAGAAAATAAAGAAAAGAGTTACGCACTTGACACTCGAGATATTAGCATTAGCCAAAACATTAAGGGCATAAATGTTGATGAGATTAAAGAAATTGATCTTAATGCAAATATTAAAATTATAGGTAGCGCCAACGGACTTTTTAAGAACCTGAAGAATTTAGCTACAATAAAAGGCTCAAGTAATTTAGATACTTCGCAAGTAACGAATATGGAACAAATGTTTTCGAACTGCCCTAAATTGACTGCATTGGACCTTTCAAGTCTCAACACTGATAATGTTACTTCCTATTCTTCAATGTTCAGTGGCGATGCAGCTTTAACTAGTGTAGACCTATCCAGTTTTAAAGTTGCAGCTAATACCGAAATGAAGGACATGTTCAGTTCTTGTTCCAGCTTAACTAAGCTAACTTTAGGCAAAGACTTTAAGTTTATTGACTCCATTGGATTAAATAATTTATCAGGTACGTGGGTAAACATGGGAGAAGGCAATGGCTCTCTGACTAAAGGTGCTAATCATTGGTCTTCAGCCGATTTCATGACTAAATACCAAGGAGACAGAGACCATGACACTTACGTTAGATATACTGGTGGTACTGTTACTGTTCATCGCCAAGATGAAAATGACAACCAGTTAGTTCCTGATGAATATCTCTTTGGCAATATTTCAGACCCGGTAACTGTTGACACCAGCAGGGAAATTGCTGGCTACAAGTTCAAAGAAAACAAGAATTCTGATATAAAAGCATTTATCTCTGATCCGCAAGATATTACTTTGGTCTACACAAAAAACTCAACAACACCCCCTACTCCAGTAAAAGCAAAGCCGGTGACCGTTTACTACAAGTATAAAGCCGATAATGGTGAACTGGTTGAAATCCCCGGCACCAATCCTGAAAACTTCCCTAAGGATACCACTACTAGCGTAGTTGGCGATCATGTGCCCATTTCTTTCAAATCCATTGAGGGCTATACCCCTAATTCATACCAAATTAATAATGACAACATCGTAAAGAGCACTAATGTGCCAGAAATTGCTTTAGCTGCTGATCCACAGTCTGTTAACCTTATTTATACCAAATCAGATAACAATAATGGTTCAAACACTGTTAATACTGGAACAACTGTGACCAGTCCTGCTGCTATAGCACCTGCAGTCACAGTTCATTACCAAGATGAATATGGTAATACTATTGCTCCTGACCGTGTTGTTCAAGGTCGGATTGGCGATGGCTATACTACTGGTGCTGAGACGGTTTCCGGCTATGCTTTAAAGACCAGACCGGATAACGCAACGGGTTTCTTTAACAACAATCCGCAAAGCGTTACCTATGTTTACAGCAAGAGTGCTGGCAATACTACTGCCACTACACCAGTGGATAATACGGCCTCTGCTGAGAATGAGCCTACTCCAATCCCAACTCATAAAACGAAAAAGTCTAAAACTGTTAAGCATCATCAGACTGCTAATAAAGGACTTAAAGAAAGGCATCAAGCTAAGCGCCAAACTAAATTGGCAGCGGCAAGCGGCAAGCTGAATAAAGCTACTAATGACTCGCAAAAAGTTACACAAGGTAACACCACCCTGCCACAAACTGGCACTGAGAAACGCAACAGCCTCGCCATGCTCGCTTTAGGCAGCTTAGCCTTGGCAACCGCCTTAGGCGCTGCTTGGCTTAACCGCAAGAAAGACTAAATAAATTCTAACAAAAAAACGTTCTATATTATTAAATATAGAACGTTTTTCGGTCTAGCTTAGCTTAGTTTGACTTTTAATAAGCTCAGCCATATACTAAACTTATATTAATATGCAGTTTAGAAGA
>NZ_JACFRL010000011.1:0-78487 GCF_016100925.1 Lactobacillus sp. W8093
TATTCCGGCTTAGCTCAGTTGGTAGAGCGCTTGACTGTTAATCAAGATGTCGTCAGTTCGAGTCTGACAGCCGGAGCGAGCAGCAGAAAGAGGACCTAACGGGTCCTCTTTTTTGTACCTGTTTTTTCCTTAATATTAAAGGAATAGTATTTTATTTATATGAGAAAATAATGCGGTTACGTGACTTAAAAGCACTTTCACGGTACAATAGTAGCGGATACATTTTATCTAAAGGAGGAAATCTCATGGTAGGAATTGTTTTAGCCAGCCATGGTGGTTTTGCCGATGGAATTGCGCAGTCTGCGCAAATGCTGTTTGGCGAACAAGACAATTTTGCTCATGTCATTTTAAAGCCTGATGAAGGCCCAGATGATATTAGAGGCAAAATGGAAACAGCAATTGCTTCGTTTGAAAATCAGGATGAAGTTTTGCTGATAGTCGATTTATGGGGTGGTACGCCGTTTAATCAAGCAAGCGGTTTACTCGAAAAGCATCCTAAATGGGCAGTAGTAGCAGGTATGAACCTGCCTCTGGTGGTAGAAGCTTTAACACAGCGGATGACTAAGCCAGATGCTACGGCTCACCAAATTGCAACTGCTGTGGTAGAGCCAGCACGTGATGGTATTAAAATAAAGCCGGCAGAATTAATGCCAAAGTCTTCAACAAAAGATCAAACTAAGGCACAAGCTGCTGGTAAAAAGAAGACCATTCCCGCGGGTACTGTTGTTGGTGATGGTCATATTAAATTTGTTTTGGCACGAATTGATTCTCGTTTATTACATGGTCAGGTTGCTACAGGATGGATACCATCCATGCACCCGGACAGAGTAATTGTTGTTTCTGACAGTGTGGCGAAAGACGAAATGCGTAAGAGCATGATTCGTGAAGCAGCTCCTGCCGGTGTTAAGGCACATACTGTTCCGTTAAAAAAGATGGTTGAGATTGCAAAAGATCCCCGTTTTGGCAACACACATGCGTTATTATTATTTGAAAATCCTGAAGATGTTTTAAAGGTAATAAAAGCTGGGGTTGACATTAAGACTGTCAATGTTGGATCAATGTCTTATAAAGTTGGCGATGTCAATGCTAACAATGTATTGTCTATGAATCAAGAAGATGTTGATACTTTCCACGAACTTGAAAAAATGGGAGTCAAGTATGATGTGCGCAAAGTTCCAACTGATAAAGAGGGCAATATGGAAGCTATTTTAAATAAAGCTCAAAGTTTGCTTGACGAACAAAATAAATAAGAGAATAGGAGTAAAACATGAACGCTATTCAAATGATTTTAGTTGTCATAGTTGCCTTTCTTGCAGGTATGGAAGGCATCTTGGATCAATGGGAATTTCACCAACCACTGGTCGCTTGTACGTTAATCGGCCTAGTAACCGGTAATCTGGTTTTGGGCGTTACTTTAGGTGGATATTTACAAATGATTGCCTTAGGCTGGGCTAATATTGGTGCTGCTGTTGCGCCTGATGCTGCTTTGGCTTCCGTTGCTTCAGCTATCATTCTGGTTCAAAGTGGTCAAGGAACAAAGGGGATTGGTATGGCTACAGGTATTGCGATGCCTTTAGCTGTTGCCGGACTATTTTTGACCATGATTGTGCGGACTATTTCTACTGGTATTGTGCACATTATGGACGCAGATGCCAAAAAAGGTAATTGGCGTAAAATTAATATGTGGCAATGGATTGATGTTTGCCTGCAAGGATTGAGAATCGCTATTCCGGCTGCCTTGCTACTAGCTATTCCAGCTTCTACTGTTAAATACTGGCTAGGTTTAATGCCGGCATGGCTTAGTGATGGTATGTCAATCGGTGGTGCCATGGTTGTAGCTGTTGGTTACGCTATGGTTATTAACATGATGGCTAGCCGTGAAGTTTGGCCATTCTTTGCTATCGGGTTTGCCTTGGCGGCTATTAAAGACTTAACTTTGATTGCTTTAGGTGCTATTGGTCTAGCAATGGCTCTTATGTACTTGGCTTTAGAGTCAAACCGTGGTAATAACGGCAGCTCAAGTTCTGATAATGAAGGTACCGGCGATCCACTCGGCGATATCATAGATGACTATTAAAGTGATATTTAAGAGGAGGATTTTACAATGGCTGATAAAAAAATAAAATTAACTAAAGCCGACCGCTTCAAAGTTATGTGGCATTCACAATTTTTGCAGGCTTCTTGGAACTATGAAAGAATGCAGAACGGTGGGTATGCATATTCACTTATTCCTGCTTTGAGAAAACTTTATCCTAAAAAAGACGACATGGCTGCAGCTTTGCAAAGACATCTGGTCTTCTTTAACGTTCACCCTTATCTAGTATCGCCAATTTTAGGTGTTACTTTAGCCTTAGAGGAAGACAAGGCTAACGGTGCTAAGGTTGAAGATGAAGCTATTCAAGGTGTTAAGGTCGGAATGATGGGACCTTTAGCCGGTGTTGGTGACCCTGTATTCTGGTATACCGTGCGGCCAATAGTTGGTGCCTTAGGTGCTTCAATGGCTATTCAGGGCAACATTTTAGGACCAATTTTGTTCTTCGTTATTTGGAATGTAATTAGATTGGCTTTCATGTGGTACACACAAGAATTTGGTTACAAAGCAGGTTCTGCGATTACTAATGATATGTCTGGTGGTCTATTACAAAAGGTAACTCGTGGAGCTTCCATGATGGGTATGTTTGTTTTAGGCTCCCTGATTGAGCGCTGGGTTAATATTAAGTTCACCCCAATTGTCTCAAAAACACCTGTTCAAAAGGGTGGCTATATTGATTGGGGTTCACTTCCAGCCGGTGCTAAAGGTATTCAACAAGCTTTAATTGATCAGGCAAATGGCCTATCTCTTACTAAGTTTAAAGTAACTACTTTGCAAAACAACTTGGATAGTTTAATTCCTGGTTTAGCTGGATTACTCTTGACTTTCCTTTGTATGTGGCTGTTAAAGAAGAAAGTTTCACCAATTGTGATTATTATTGCCATCTTTATTGTTGGTGTTGTTCTGCACGTTCTGAATGTGCTTTAATTCAAAATGGTTGAATCAAGTAACACTAAAGTTGATTTAACGGCAAATGCGACTTGGTTTCGCGCATTGTCGACATACGGTAAAGTAATGGTCGGAGATAAGGCGTTTGAATTTTATAATGACCGCAATATCTCTGACTATGTCCAGATTCCGTGGCAAGAAGTTACCTATGTGGTGGCGGATGTCTATTTCCACGGTCGTTATATCCCTCGTTTTGAAATTCGCACCCGTGCAAACGGAAAATTTATTTTTACAACACGAAATAATAAAAAGACTTTGCGCGCTATTCGTAATTACGTGCCTGCTAATCGCATGCGGCAAGCATTGGGATTATGGCAAAAAATAAAAAGAAGAATAAGACATAATTAAAAAAATTCCTAGACAAAATCGATTGTCTAGGAATTTTTGTTTAGTTTTTGGTTTTGAGAGTTATTGTTCCTTCAACACCCAATTCTGTAGCGATTTTCTTTTTTAAGGCTTGAATTGCTTGCTCAGCTCTGTCTTTTTGATCAGCTGTTACCGCCTCCATGATTAATATTGCATTGGTGGTATCTTCTGTCAACATGGTTCTCTTGCCATCACGCCAGTTAAGAGAGCGACATACTGCACCATTTTCGTCATAATAAATAACTTCACCTGCTCTTGGCGGATCGCTTTTTTCAGCACCAAGTGGATAAAAATCTTCATTTCCACTTGCTACACCGAGGTGCATTTGCCCTGCAATTTGATCAAGATCTTCACCACCGCACGGAACGGCATATTCTAAAGAAACGCTGTTATAAATGTCAACTAAAGGGTTGATAGGATTAAAAACTTTACCTTGAGAAACTCGCTTTAAAAGGGCCTCAATCGAAGACCGTGCACCTTTTTTCTTTTTAAATTTGCTCAGAACCTCACGCCATTCGGCAATAACAATGTTGTCCTTAAACTCTTTTGCTGTTAAATACTGTTTGGCTTCTGTTTCAGCCTGATTGAGCATAATTTGATATTTGTCCGAATTATCAGGGATGTGATTGTTCAGGTCATTAACTACTAGTGTGTAAATTTTTGCTTGGGGAAAAATAGACCAAAAAGTATTATCAACAATTAATTTCTGCATGAGTTACCTCCAAAAATAAAAGCACCTACCAAACTCTACTAAGACCTAAAGAGTTTGATAAGTGCTGTCGCCCGGTGTCGATACTTCTTAATTTTTTTAAATTTTAATATAAAAAACCAGCAAATGCAAATATAATTATGCCTTCTTTTCTTCGTGCCAAATTTTTGACAGAGTTGACAAGACTATAAAGATTAGCAGTGCTGAAATCATAGAAATCCTGTTTTCAGGTAAGATTAACAACAATATGATCATTAAAATAAAAAAGATTAGTGTTATGTAGTCCAAAAAAGGAAAACCGGGCATTTTGAAATCAGTTAATTCTTGCGCAGGTGTTTTTTTCCTATATGCAATATGCGTTAAAAGCATCAGGCACCAAATAATTAAAAACATACTGGTAGAAGTAGAAGAAATAAAATTAAATGCCTCATTGCCGATAACGATGATGACAAAAGGTGCTAACGCCATTAGGCAAGCTGATAAGGTCAGTGCGTTTTGTGGTAATTGTCTTCTTAAATGACCAAATGTCTGGTTAAATTTACCCTTACCGTTAAAAGTAACTGAAAATAACAATCGGCCTGCACTATACAAAATACTATTAGTTGAAGAAACTGCAGCAGAAATAACCACAAAATTAATAATTGAACCGGCATTGCGGATGCCAGTTGCCGCTAAGGTCTGTACAAATGGACTAGAATTAGTAGCCACCTTATCCCACGGAATAACTACTAAAATTGCAATGATAGCCAGTACATAGAATAAAATTATTCGTAGTGGGACTTGATTAATAGCCTTTCTAATCGTTACCTTGGGGTTTTGTGCCTCTGCGGCAGTTAATCCGACTAGTTCAACGCCAACAAAGCTAAAGATGACCATTTGGAAGCCGGAGAAGAAACCGGTGCTTCCTTCAGCAAAAAAGCCACCATGCGCAGACAAGTTAGCTAGAGTAACGGGACCAAAAGAGGTTTTGCCACCAGTTATTAATAAATAGGCTACTAAAATCACAAAAGCAATAACCGTCACAATTTTGATTATGGCAAAACTAAATTCCAAGTTGCCAAAAAGACGGGCAGAAAGCAAATTGATAAATAGCAAAACAGCGATGGTAATTAAACCAGGCACCCAGGTGGGTAAATGCGGGAACCAATATTGAAAGTAAATCCCTAGAGCTGTCATTTCCGCCATGCCTAACGTAACCCAACTAATCCAGTAAAGATAACCTGAAATAAAACCAGTGTTTTTACCTAAATACTTTTCAATAAAATCAATATAGGTGTGTTTAGATAAATCAGAAACTATCAGCTCTCCCAAAGCCCGCATTAGTAGAAATAAGAAAATACCGACCACGACATAAATCAGAATGACGCTGGGACCGGCTCGTCTAATGCTGTTACCTACACCTAGAAATAAACCAGTACCAATTGTCCCACCTAGGGCAATTAATTGAATATGCGCGTTAGTCAAGGTTCGTTCATAGCTTGAACCGTTATTTTCCTCTTCTTCGCTCATTAAATCACTCCAATTTCTTAAAAAAACGTTACATTATTAAATTATAGCATTATACAAAAGTGTATGTTTTTAACTAATTAAAAAAATTAGCAGATTGTAATTTTTGTTATGCTAAAAAGGGCTTCATTTAAGCTTAAATTGTAGTATGATATACTTTATTAAAATTTAATTAAGGAGAACGATGCAATGTTTACCATTAGTCAATTTACTATTAACAACATGACGATTAGTTTAGTTTTACCCGAAATTAGACATGCAGAGGCTTTATATGAAAATATCGCCCATGATCGTAAAGAACTGGCACACTTCCTACCCTGGGCAGATAATATGACAAGCGTCAATGATGAGGTTGATTTTATCAAGGCAATGCGTGTCGATACGGCGCGTTATGAAAAGTTGGCTCTAGTAGTTCTAGTTGATGGTGAACCGGCAGGAATGGTGGATCTGCATAATATCAAACTCAAAAATGAAAGCGGTGAAATTGGTTATTGGCTGGGGCAAAAATATCAGGGCCAGGGAATTATGACTCAAGCTGTTAAAAAGCTAGTGGAAGTTTCGTTTAACCAGTTGGGCCTACATAGCATTAAATTACTGGCAGATACTAATAATCAGCCTAGCAGAGCTATTGCAGAAAGGCTGCATTTTGCTCACGTAGCTACCCTCAGAGATGAAGTTAAATATCACGGTCAGTTTTGTGATATGGAGCTATACATCACATTTAACCCTAAAAATTAGTCAAAAAAATTGCTGGCAAGTTTTTACCAGCAATTTTATTATTTGTCTGCGTAACCTTGGGGATGACTTTGGTGCCATTTCCATGCACTTGTCATCATATTTTCAGCGTTCTCATGTTGTGGCTGCCAGCCTAAAATAGTTCTGGCTTTAGCTGAATCGGCAACTAGACTGTCTGGGTCACCTGCACGGCGTGGGCCCATCGTATATGGAATTTCAACGCTGGTAACTTTACGAGCTGCTTGTAAGATTTCCAAGTTGGAGTAGCCATGAGCAGTCCCGAGGTTGAACACATCAGATTTATTAGTTTTAACTAAGTATTTTAGTGCCAGTACATGCGCGTCAATGAGATCTTCTACTTGAACGTAATCTCTGACATTGGTACCATCTTTGGTGTTGTAATCATTCCCAAAAATAGTAAATTTACCGTCACCGGTCAGAGCACTTTTTAAAATATTAGGAATTAAATGCGTTTCGGGTGCATGATCTTCTCCGATTGAACCGTCACTTGCGGCACCGGCAACGTTGAAGTAACGTAGTGCAATTGATTTGATGCCATCCGCTTTATCTGCCCAATGCATGATATTTTCCATCATTACTTTGGTTTCGCCATAAGGGCTGATCGGATTAAGCGGTGAATCTTCAGTAATTGGTAATTTTTTAGGGATGCCGTAAGTTGCCGCACTTGAAGAAAAGACGAGGTAATTGACACCAGCATCTTTCATTGCTTCTAGGAGCGCAATCATACCCGAAACATTATTGTCATAGTATTTCAGTGGGTTTTGTACAGATTCAGGCACTAGAGAATAAGCGGCAAAATGCATTACTGCTTCAATTTTCTCATTACGCAATATTTGGCTAACTAAAAACTTGTTCTCAATATCGCCTTGATAAAATTTAGCTTTTGGATTGACTGCTTTTCTATGGCCTGTATACAAAGCATCAAGGACAACAACATCATTTTTTTGCTCAATTAATTTCTTAACAGCTATTGAGCCAATATAACCGGCACCGCCGACGACTAAAATACGCATAAATTCCTCCAATTATTATATGGTAATGATCTTCTGTCTAAATTTTAGCACAGTCTGTTAATTTAAAAGACAATTATTGACAGTAAAATCATTTTGCAATACAGTTACTTTTAGTAAGATAGTTAGAAAGAAGTATCAAAATGATTCATAATTCCACAATTAATCAACAAATCAATCATCGCTCTATCAGAAAATTTAAAGATCAAACACTAAATGCAGAACAATTAAATACTTTGTACACCGTTTTTCAACATACAGCAACAAGCATGTTTATGCAAAATGCTACAATGCTTCATATTACTGATGAAGGTAAAAGGGCAAAAATCAGAGAATTATGTGGACAAAAATATGTTGGTGCTGAAGGAGATTTGTTTATCTTTGTAGTTGATTTATACCGCAACCAACAAATTCGCCGCCAATTAGGTAAAGATGACGGACGTGTTCATACCACGGATATTTTCTTTCAGGGGATGGATGATACATTACTTGCTTGGCAAAATGTGGCTAATGCTGTTGAAAGTATGAATCTCGGTTATGTGCCACTCGGTACCATTAATGATCATCCGTTAAAAATGTTAGAGGTATTAGACTTGCCTAAGCTGACATTTCCGGCTCTAGGAATGCAAGTGGGTATTCCTGATCAAGAACCGCAATTAAAGCCGCGCTTGCCACTAGCCTTTACTACTTTTGAAAATGAGTATCCGCGTGATTTTAAAGTGGCAGACTTGAAAGAATATGACCAAGTCGTTACCACTTACTATGACTTGCGGGATGCTAATAGACGTATTGATTCTTTCACTAATCAAATAACTGGTGACAAGTTAAACGATAAGAGAATTGATCGTGACGAGTTGCCCGAATTACTGCACAAGCAAGAGCTTTGCCTAGATTGGAAATAAAATAAAAGTCGCGCATTCGATTGCACGACTTTTTTTGTTTTGGTATAATTTAAACGTTGTGAAAGTTGCTGATTTAGCTCAGTTGGTAGAGCGTTTCCCTCGTAAAGAAAAGGTCGCCAGTTCGATTCTGGCAATCAGCATAACAAAGGCTAATATAGCATTAAAGCCCGTTGTATCAATCTTGATATGACGGGCTTTTGTTTGTTATGAAGCATTTTAAATAATTGTAAATTAATGTGAAATGTTGTGGTCAGTCACACTATAGGTCACACAAAGTAAAATAAGTTGAAAATTTGTCGTCATAAATTTTTCAGGAATGGATATAACCCTTGATGTAGCAGGCTTAATTGCCTGCTTTTTTGTGTGACTGAGTGTTAACTTGCAGTTAGTGTAAAATACATGAAATATATATTAAACTATATAGTAAATTTTCATCATGTTTTAGAAATTGTTACGCTTAGATTGTAAACTTAGCGTAAACTAGATGAATAAAAAATAGCTGAAACAAAATTGATCATTTCTTGTTTTAGCTATTAGTCTTAATTTAATATATGTTTTTATTCAACACATTCTATAGTTGTGCAATTACTGTAGTGGCAGCTATCACTATCTTCAGGAGCTTCATTAGTTGAATCAGCCATATCAACTGCTAGTTTCTGCAATCTAATTAATTCAGTCATTTTCAAGTCCTACCTTTCTATAAACCGCAATAATTATTACTTAAAGCAAGTATACAACATTTATTTTTAATTGTTAATAAAAAATGATATAATTTTTAAAGGGTGATATTAATATGTGTAATTATTTGTTAAATAGTTATAAAAAGATTTATAGTACATCAGTTCTTCCAGACAAAGTTAAAGACATTTCATACTATCATATTTCCAGAAATGCCAATCATTATTTCCTTCAGTTTGACTTTTCAAATAAAAAATCATATCGGCAAGGATTTAAAATTCATATTTCAGCAACTATGAAAAACTATCAAGAGATTTTAAATTCAGTTTTTGAGTTCTGTAAAAATCATAAAGTTGATTTTAAATATATATCAAATATGAAAGAATTATATTTAAACCTTTCTGGTACTACTAATAATCTTTGGTCCACTGGAAAGTTCATAACAATTTATCCAAGTAATTATTCTGATTTTTTGAATTTGGTTAAAGATTTGTATGCTTTGCCTAATTTTAAAGACAAAGAAGGAATTTGCATCTTAACTGATAAAAAGTATAGGGATTCAAATAATATCTTTTATCGTTATGGGATGTTATCTAAAAATGATAATAAAGGAATATATGATAAAAATGGTCAAAAATTATACGATGATTACAAAACTTTAGAATACAAATTACCTTACTTTGTTAAGGAGCCTTTTCCAAAAAAAGAAGCAAGCAATAAAAATAAAAGTAATAATCTTATTTTTAATAGCTATATACCAATTAAAGCATTACATTCTAAGGCTGCAGGCTCCGTTTTCCTAGTAGAAACTAATAAAAGAGAAAAGTATGTTCTTAAGAGTGCAATTAACGGATACTATGACACAACACAGTCAAAAATAGAAATATTAAAGAATGAAGAAAGAAATATAAAAAGAATGCATCATTTAAGTTTCGTTCCTAACTATGTAGATTCTTTTTATGAAGAGAGAAATTATTTTTTAGTTGAAGAGTATATTAAGGGAATAACTGTAGATGATTATAGAGCCTTAACTAGTAATGACTTTATTTCAAACAAAGATACTGCTAGTAAATTCTCTAAGATTATTATAGATTTACTTTCTAAAGTTGATAAACTACATAAGTCTAATGTATTTTTAGGTGATATCTCTAGTCAAAATATTTTGGTTAACACAGATAAAAATGAAGTTTACTTTATTGATTTAGATCAAACTATATTTCTTGGAGAAGTAGATCTACATAAAAGAGAAAATAATTTCTATAGAACAGAAGGATTTTATGATAATAAAATTCAGTATTTGACTCCATTAAAGCAAGATATTGAACAACTGGGATATTTACTTATTTCGTTTTTTTGCCGTGCTAATATGTTTTTAAAAATTGATAATTCTGGTCAAACATCAATAAAATTTTTTGAAAAATTTGCCAATTTAAATAAAATACCTAAAGTTTTCGTTGAAGCAGCAGAACAGCTAATTAAGAATCCTGATATTGATCTGCAAAAAATGATAAATTACTTGAAAACTAGTAATTTAGATTCAGATTCAGTAATTAGCACTGATAGTTTTCCTGATAATTTTTTAAATAGATTAATTAAAACAGATGAATGCGCTAAAATTGATAACTTACTTATATCTGAGTCTTCCGATTCTTTTGTACTTACATATACAGATGATTTTATTTATTCTGATAAACTTTCCAAGCTAAGATTGTATTATTTAAAAGATGAGTCGTTAATACAAAACGTATTTAAAGATTTTAAAATGAGAACAAAGCTTTTTGATAAAGTAAATATACTTATTAAGGAAATTGAAAAACAGAACAAAGATATTAAACAGCTTAGTTTAGAAAATATTATTTCATTAATTTTTTGTTGTCTTGTTATCATTAAAGATTATAAACTGCATGATTCTGATTTCTTTAATAGAATAGTTGAATGTACAGATTTAATATTATCTAAATATTGTGTGCGAAACAAAAATTCAAAGTTGTTAGGATTTAAGGTAAAGCTTATATCAAAATATTTATCACCATACTTAAGTGACGGAACAGCAGGTATTTTAGAATTATTGATATATTTTAAAAAATATTTTGGAATTAATAAGTATGATGAATACATTTTTGAGATGGCAAAAAACCTTAGTAAGGCTATAATGCCTAAAAATGCTTCACTTTATCGTGGCTTAGGTGGAATAGTTAATGCACTATTGGACTATAGAATGGCTTTTGATGATAGCAGATATGATAATACTATTATTAAAATGATCAATTGCTTTAAGTACTATTCAATTAATTCACACGGTACTGCTTTAATGATTGATCAAAGTTTTGGAACAGCAACAACTAATTTTAAAGATGGTAATCAAGGAATAATTTATGTTTTACAAAAAGCAAAACATATTCTTGGAAAGTGACACCAATGAAATTAAAAGATCTTTTAAAATTAAATATTCCACTAAGTGTTGTAATAATCTTTCTTACATTATTAGGATCTATATCAATTGCATATAAGAATTATATATTATCAATAACTATTAATGCCCTAATAGCAACAAACTGGAGTAAATGGTGGCTCTTTACTTTCTTAGAAATGATAACAGATATTTTAGGACATTTTTTAAAGCGGTTAGGGATATATCTTTTTAGTAAACAAAGTCAAGCTTATATTCATCAGATAAGATATCGCATAACCGAAAATTATTTTTCAAAAACTGATAACATTTCTAAAGTGTCTACAATGCAGAATCGATTAACAAATGATTTAAATATGCTTTATGATTTGTATTTAACGCCAACTTATAGAATATGGGGGTTAGTTTGTGATATCATTTTTTCTTCCACAATGATTTTTACTTTTAATCCATTTTTACTTGCTCTAACTTTTATACTTGCAATTATTTTGCTTTTTGTCCCTAAAATATTGTCTAACTCTTTGCAAAAAGCCACCACTAAAATTTCTGTTAGCAATTCAACCTATCTTAATACTTTAGAAAAATGGTTATCTGGTTTAGCTATTCTTCAACGCTACAATGTTCGTAAAAAATTGTTAACAGTATTATCAGATAGTTCGGCAAAGTTAGAACAGGCAACAGTCACTAAAGAGAAAAAAGTTAATGAATTAGAAACTGTCAACATGGCGGCTAATATGATAGCGCAGATGCTAGTTGATATTAGTGCAGGTATTTTAGTATTAACTGGTCAGTTAAACATAGGACTATATTTTAGTTTAGGAAACTACTCTAGCGTAATTTTTAGTGAATTAGGTGCGGTGACATCAAGGATTACCCAAGTTCAATCAACTAAGAGTTTAAGAGATAGTGTTAGTACTAGTTATTCAATTATTCTAAAAAACAATCAAGAATTATCTAAATCTACTTTAGACAATTTTGCTACAATTACAATTAATAATTTAAGTTTACAATTTCCTAATGCTGAGCGACTTGAATATCCAGATTTTACTATTAATGCTGGTGAAAAAGTTTTGCTATCAGGTGATAGCGGTACAGGAAAGTCAACACTTTTAAAATTAATATTAGGAGAAATTATTCCATCAACAGGAACAATAACTTTTAAAGATAAAAATGGCAACTCATTGCAACCAAACTTATCACAGATTGGTTATGTTCCCCAAGAAGCGCAACTATTTCCGGGAACGATTGAAGAAAACATTACTATGTTTAATTCACAATTAGACCATAAGGCGTCGGCTTGGGCGGAAAAAATGCAATTATCCGCAGACTTAAATAAATTTCCAGCCGGGATTCATACAGCGGTCAATTTAAATAAGGAAAACTTATCGGGAGGACAAAAACAAAAAATTGTCTTAGCTAGAACAGAAACTTATGATAATAATATCATTTTAATTGACGAAGGTACATCTGCCATAGATTCTAATGCTACACACAAAATTTTAAAAAATATTCTTTCTAGCAATTCAACAGTAATCTTCATTGCTCACAACTTAACACCGCAAATTCATCAAATGTTTGATCATGAAATTCATTTAAAAAATCCCCAATAAATTTATAAACTGAAAAAAGGCTAGTGAAAATTGATATGGACCCTAAAATTAGGACAAATTATTAATTTTTAACTTAGGACTAGCTGCTGATATTTTATCTTAATTCTTTTGTTATTGTAGTAATCAATATATTCTCTAATTGCCTGTTCTAATTCAGTTGGCTTTTCAAGGCCATAAAGCATTTTCCGTTTTAAGATATCAAAAAACTATCCATTAATCCATCGTCTAATGAATTACCCTTGCATGACATTGATTACTCAACACCACTACTTTTTTAGCCATGCCTGGAAAGTGGTGAGTTGATACTGCCAATCTCGGTCAGTGTAAGTCATATAGTGCCGGATGCTTTTGCCAAGTTAACTCTAATATTAGTCATTGTCTGTCTTAAGTTAGGACTGTAGGAAATTGTATAAGAAATAATTTCTTGCGTGCAGCCATTAATAATTGTTGATAAGTAGGTCTTTTGTCCGTTAAGTTTGAACTCACTTACGTCGGAGTACCATTTATAATTAGGCAAGATAGAGAAGAAATTACGGCGAATTAAGAATAAGAATTTGGAATTATATAGTTTAGTTAAATCAACACCAAAAAGCTCAAGCAATTTCTGAACTACATTTTGTGTTTAAGAGTTTAGTTTTTATAAGACGCATTTTTCTGCATAAATTTTGAATTAATCTAAGTTCCAAATTATGTAGCCATCACTAGTTTTGGTCGCACTTATAAAAGAAGTCTGGTAATAAGTTTCGGAAATAGAGTTAAGGAGAAAATTTAAAACTTTAAAAGCCGCATTTAGCACAGATTCATTTTCGTGTTCTGATGTACTTAGATTATTAACTTCTGCTGCCATTCTTATATATATATTATTGTATTTTAACTCGTTATTTCCCTTATCTTGCGAAAGCGGATTGCCGCTTGGAAAATTTGTACGATTAATGGAAACCAAGAATTGCGACTTGTTTTTTTTGGCAGTTTCAATAATTGAATCAAGTACTTTAATATCCGACTTGGCAAATTCTTTAATAATTTCTTTTGTGATACGCATATTTCCTTCGGGTATCCCTTTACCCAGAGAAATATGCGTTTTTTTAGTTTGGAGGGATTTTTCAAGTGCCATTTTGCCGGTAGTTAAGGCTTCATGGAAAAACATTATCAAGCTTGCAGAAGACAGCTCCTCAGAAGATACTGACCCAGTAAATAACTTACTAGAACTCATGAAATAATCAAATGCTTCAGAAAAGTTAATAATACTAAGAACAAAATTGGCTACGGGCGCAATAAACTGATATTTCGTATATAAAATTTTTTCTTCTAATGTGCCAGCAGTTAATATATTTACGTCATCTGTAAAAAAATTCTTATCCCGAATTTCTTCAAGATACTTTACAGCGTAATTATATACATTGGTTAAATATTTTGTAACTTCTTGTCCATTGTCAAATAGAGTGTCAATATATTTCTTTTTTAGTGTGCGAATAATTGCTGCTCTTTGGACTGGATTTTCGGGTCTAGTAGGATTTGTGGGAGAAATCCAATTAGTAAAAGTTGAACTAGCAGTTTTTTTACCGTATTCATCGATCCGGATAGGTATTTTGTCTGCTTCTATAAAAATATTTTGATTTATATCTTCAATAACTTCAAAATTTTTCTTGTTTTTCTCTTTCCTATATTCAGTTAATAACTTAGGAAATTTGTTTTCAGGTTTAGGACATTCGGGCATAGTTTTGTCTCCTTTATTATTTTTGCTACCCATCATTTTGTATAAGAATGATGGGTTATATTTTTGTTCTAATAGCTATCATACTTAACCATGAAGATTAAATCTGATTGCAATCAAACAAATCTTCATTAGTTGAATAGTATATAAGTGAAATTTTACACCTAATTATGTAAGCGTATGTAAAAAAGCGCTTAGATTGGAGATAAATATGACAATTAAAATAAATTTAACGGCAAAACAAGTATTAAATGGTATCACAGCGATTGTTACTGGAATTAATGAACGTAAAGCCAGTGAAAAATATGACAATGCTAAAGATGTTACCGAATACCCTTATCTAGTGAGAATGGCAATTACAGTTGATAAAAACAATGTTAATAACGGTCAAATGTTAAACTTCAAACTTAAAAAGGTTGATGGATTAAAAGCTGGTAAAATGATCGATTTTGATAAAAGTTCTATTAAGAATGATCAAGTTAATTTATGGGCTAACCAACGTGGTTATGTTCAAGTTTCCATTAAAGGAGATGAGATCATTGCAGGGTAAACATACAACTATCTGTAATTATATTGAAAATGTGCTTGATAGTGTCTTATCGGATGAAGCAAGCACAATTAAGCAATCTTATCTAGTCTTGGAAGTAATTAAGGAGCCTTGTGGCTTCTTGTTTATTCCGCGTTACCCAACAAATTTAGTATTAAATACAGATACCTATTACCGTATTTACGATATTATTTCGGCAGCTGTTTTCCCTGAATATACCTGTGTTAGACCTACTTCTATGCAATTAGTGGAAGTGGACGGTGAACAATTAGCAACAGCCAGAGGGTTTTATTTTCCAGGTTACAAGGGTAAGAAACAACGGCTTGTTGGCACAATTACTAAAATTGTGGCTGATTATGATTTAAATAAGGAAATACCGTTGATGCGGGGCTTAACGGTTGGCAGGAATGCCACCACTTGGATTATTAGTGGTAATACAGGCAGTGGTAAAAGCTATGCTTTACGCTATTTAGAAGAAATAATTAGCCGTTTAACTAATCAAAATGGTGATAAATCAGCACAGGTTATCATGATTGATCCCAAAAAGTCTGATGGTGCAAGATATGCGAAAAAACATACTGAAATCAAATTGTTAATTCCAGAAGATAGCGATCGCCCAGAAGATTTTTTAACTAGAGTGAATGCGGAATTGGCTGCTGTAGTTAAGGAAATGCAGTTAAGGCAAAGTAAGCTTTATGAAGTTTCAAATAAGATTAGTACTGACGCTAACGAAATCAATGTACCACCGATTTTTGTTGTTTTGGAAGAAATGGCAAGCTTAACTTTGGGCTTAGCACCAACTTCAAGACAAGTTAAGGATTTATACCGTGAATTAGAATTAATTGCCTTACTTGGCAGAGAAAGCTTAATCAATTTAATTATTACCAGTCAAATTGCTAGAAATGATATTGTGCCTATTCCGATTCGCTCACAGATGAACGTTAGAATTTTGCTGGGTAGAATTGATAAAGCAACCGTGCAGTATTTATTTCCGTCAATGATTGATGGCTTGTCTATCCCTATTGGTGGCTTAGGAACAGGAATAATTGAGATTAATGATGGTAAACATTACGGGATTGAACCACTTGCAATGCCGACAATAACCAAAGGAGAAGAATCGTGAAGAGGATAGACTTAATTAATAAGTTATTTGATAAATTAATTGCTTTGCTTAGTAAGATCAGCGTAATTTTGTTGATTGTTCTAGTAATTCTGCTAATCGTACATTATTTTCTAAAATTTTATGGTAAATCAATTTCTAAAACAATTGCATTAGAACAAACATTAAAGCTTATGGAACCAGAAAAGCCAGATAAAATAATTGTGGCAGTTAATAAAGTGGTTTGTTGGGCGGGTGTTAAATACCTTGATAATAAAGAGCGTGTGCAGATAATTGTTCCAACTAAACGCTGGTTTCAATTATCATCACAATTAGAAGTTAAAAAACGGATTAGGGAAATGCTTAATTCAGAAGACTTCAGATTATTTTTAATGGATAATTTAAGCAATTATCGTTTTGTAAGTAAGCCTGACTATTATCATAATCAGTTTGTCTTAATCGGTACAAGAATTTAATAGAGGCAAGGTGCCAGCTTTGTCCTCAAGACAAAAAGAATGGCACCTTGCATAATTTATAAATATTCTACTGTGCAAGTGTGTTAAGCATTGATATAACAACATTTGCTGGGCTTGTTATGGCAAATGTTAAAAGTGTGCAAACTGTGCAGAAGGGAATTATATGGCAGAGATTAGAGCTAGACAGTTTATGTACATGCAAGATTTTGACCATTTAAAGATAGATTTTACTGAACTAACCAATATTTTAACTAAGGCTAATATTCAAGAGTGGGCTTATATAATTCATGACCAAGATTTTGATCAAGATAATAAGCTAATTAGGAAACATCTACATGTGGTCTTAAAATATGCTAATCCGCAAATACTTTCTCATGTTGTAAGGCTTTTTAATGATGAACCGCAATATTTAGAAGTTTGGCAAGGAAGAATCAGTAACGCTTATAGCTATCTAATTCATGCAACATTGGAAGCTAAAGATAAGTATCAATACGATCCTAATAGTGTGGTGGCTTCATTTGATTTTCCCGCAAGGATTACTGAAATACAAAGCAGTGTTAACCAAAGCAGGTTAAATTCTAAAGTAGTGGCTAATTTCTTAACGCAATATGCTAATGAAGAAATTGATTATCAAGAATTAGCGGATATTATTGGTTTAGCTGAAGTTGCCAAAAGAAAAAGTGTGATTGACAATATTACCAAATTAATCGCGGACAAAAAGCATGAAGAATGGTTACATGAATATCATGATCGCAAAGCAGAAACAATTTGGTTATGGGGCAGTGCAGGAGTTGGTAAAACACGTTATGCCAACAAGCTAGTTCGTGGTGAAAAAGTTGCTATTTTAGGCAGCAGTCGGGATTACTTTCAAGATTATCATGGTGAACATTATGTAATTTTGAATGATTTGCGTCCCAATGATTTTAGATATGCCGACTTATTAAGGCTATTAGATCCATATGAGCATGATAAAGTAGCGCCAAGACGTTATCATGATGTGAAATTGAACATTGAAATGTTGATTATTACTACTCCTTATAGTCCGTTTGAATTTTATCAACATGTGAAGATTGCTGACGAAAGAACAGATACTTTTGAGCAGCTTAAAAGACGAATTCATGCAATCCATATTACACCCAAATTTATTGCAGAAGTATTTAAAGACAGTGAATCTGAATATGAAGAATTATTTGAAGGTAAGTAAAACAATGAAAGAAGATGAAAAAATGTTTGGCAATGAATTACTTAATGCTAGGCAAATAGCAGAAAAGTTAGAAATTTCTAGCACCTACTTTTTTAAATTAACTAAATTAGGTATGCCATTTCACCGCGTAACTCCAAGAGGTAGAAAGTTCTATAACTATGATGAAGTGGTAAGTTGGATTAGAAATCGGTAGGAACTATGGTAAAATTTAAAGTGGTCAAGGGTATGTTCTTCTTGAAAATAAAAGGAGAGTAAACATGCCAATTAGTAAAATTAATAAAGGTAAGAAAGCTGGTAAGTATCGCGTAAGAATACAGCCAAGAGATGAACATACTGGAAAAGTTATTCCAGTTCCTAGTCAAGTTGCGGACAATTATCGGGCAGCTAAAGCTCTTTATGAAAAAATGTGGGTAGATTTTCGTTCTAATCCACGTGGTAATTATCAGGAACTGAATCAACCACTGGTGCAATCATATAAAAGTTTTATTGAAAGTGAGCATAAGTTAGGTAGATGGCAATCTGCAACTACTTATAAAGCGTGGACTTATACAGTTAGGCTATTAGAAGATTATTTTGGTGATAAAAAGGTAAAAGATATTACTGAAACTGATATCAGGCAATTTGCTCGTGATTATGTTGAAAAACATCATGCAAGTGTTGCGCCACATGCAACTATCGAACGCCAGTTACAGATTATTAGATGTTATTTTGGTTCATTAGATAATATTGTAAAAAATCCTGTTCCTGTAAAAGCTCTGTATAAGTTCTTTCGCAATGATGAGATGACTGTACCAGATGAAAAATATGTTTTTACTGATCAAGAAATTACTGCTATTATTGCAGATATTAAAAAACGTTTAGCTTTGACTAAAACAAATTATTGGTGTAGTCGCTTGGCAATTTGGATAGCTTTGGAAACAGGAATGCGACCGCAAGAAATTCAAGCTTTGAAATGGACAGATTTAACTAAAGATCATGATAAAGTAGTGTTTGAAATTAGCGATTCATGGAATAGCAAAGCAAAGAAATTAAACGGTCATTTAAAAAGTAGACCTAAAGGCGCTAAAAGATTAACTTTGCCAATATCTGAAACTTTGTATAAGACATTAATGATCTTTAAAGACAAGCAAACTGATGTATTGCAAGAATATGGTTTAGATAATGAGCAGGATTATATTTTATTAGCATTAACTACCTATAATTTATGTTCGTTAGGGATGCCAATAGATCAACGTGGCTTAAATGATATGATACGTAAAATCTGTAAAAAGATTGGTGTTAATAATCGTGGCTTGCGTGTTAGTATGTATACTTGTCGTCATACGGTGGCAACCAAATTAGCCAACATTCCAGGTATGAGTTACCCTTGGGCAGCTTATCGATTAGGTCATTCATTAAAAACTTTTATGAAAGTTTATGTTCATGTTGATCAAGATAAGAACGAAGATATGTTAAATATCGTCAGTTCACAATTAGTCACACAAAATTAGATACAATAGTTATAAATGCTAGAGTAGTACGACTTTAAAGTGTTTTGCTACTCTGGCAATCAGCATAATTTTATTGTTTAATATTTTAAAACCGCTCAAAAAAGTTCCATTATGACAGTATCTGAAAGTGTTTTGCTCAATTTTAGAAAACATAAATAATTATGATTTTAAATAAATAGGCACATCAGTAAGCACAATAATATCTAATTATGTTCGTAGTGTGTCTAGTGAATAAGAGTATTTAAAAAATATGATGAACAGGCTATAATAGACTATTTTTCCAAGTATCATAATAATTAGCAAATCTAGGGTACCTGTTTTTGAATTCTTCAATCGAGAGTGATGTATCAAGTAACTTATTATAAGTTTGAAAAACGCTAAAATGATCAACGCTAGCAAACCTTCGTTCATAGCATTGAGAATTATTATCTGCTTTTTGAATTAAATCTTCTATTGCTGTTTTATCGTATTTTTCTAGAAATGGCGCTATCCAAGATGTAAATATATTATTAGCAGAATCGTAAGACGAAGAATGTGCGTAAATAATATTTGCTAGCTCAAAAAATTGATGTGAATAGCCACTTCTTGAATATATGTTATACAGCTTTTGAACTTCATTTGTATAATTTATAAGATCGTTTTTCTGCATATTTGGTATATAACAATTTATAAGTTCAAAGAAATATTCTGCGAGAGTTATTTTATCCATATTATCTGCTCTGCTGGATCCGTACATACTTGTATACACTTTGTCAGAAGAAGATAGTAGTTTATTTTGATGTTGGGCAATGCTGTTAGAATCAATAAAGTAGTTCTTTAAATAAGTTATTGGATCTTTATATGAAAACTTGACAAGATTTTCTTTTAAAAACTTAGGAACATTACTTGAATATAGCTCAGGATATCTTTGAAATAATAGGCTTAATTTTTCAAATACATCAGGAGAATTAACTAAAACATTCTTAAATAAATTTGATGATTCTTGAAAATATTTTTTAGTCAGGTCTGGTTTATGATCAATCATTATAGCTAAAGTTTTATAAAGTATGTTTCTATTTTTATTACAATCAATGTCATCGATGCAAAACGTAAATTTGAATATATTTTTTAACACATAGATATAAATTTTATCATTGTTGTCAATTTCGACAAAATATTTTAGTTTTAAAAAATCGGTCAATGTCTCTTCATCGTTAATAAGAAGAGCATCACTTTTAGAAGCCAATTCTGTAACTAGGTGTTCAACAATTTTTCCATTGGGATGAGCTTGTTGGAGGAAAATGTTATCTAGACTTTCTCGAATAAGACCGGAGACAATTTCCATGCTAGGTTCTTGTAATCTACTCAATGAATTAGAATCAAGATTTGGATGAGCACATAAATTTCTCCAATTTTTAAGTCCCTCGATTGTGGCAAAAGCCTGTTTACTTAAAAAATCTGGCATATTTTCTTCTATTTTTTTGATCATTTTTGTTTCTTTAGATGGAACATAGTTTTTTTTATTATCCTGTATATCTTTCAAAATATCTTTTGCTGCTTTATCTTTATAATTTTTATCGAGATAGTCTAATTTATCAATAATGTTTGCCATTACCGCCGCATAAAGCATGACAATGGCTGATCTGTAATTTTTATTTTCATAAGATGAAATAACTTCTTTTAGATACTCTCTTGATTCATTATCAGGGATTTTTTGAATTTCGAATTCGAACATGTACTTTCCTTTCTGACAACTTTATTTTAGCTATTTTTGCACCCTAATCTTTATCCTTGATGTAAGAGAAAGATCAAAAGTCAATATAAATTTTTCTCAGCTAAGCAAGGTATTTATACAATATATAAATAATATTTTCATTTTCTAAAGAAAAAAATTATCGAATGATTGGAAACAAAGCTTAATTTATAGACTTTTTCCTATTATATCACTTTATTAGTATATTAAATTATAAATATTTGTACTAAAAACAATTCAGAAAAAGTATCTATTTAGATAAGTTCACAAGCTTTTTAGCAATTATAGATCCAATTTTAATTATCACTAATTAGGAGTTTAATAAAATGAGTAAAATTCCAACTCCCACAATTGGAGAAATATTAAAAGAAAAATTTATGAAGCCGCTACAAAATTCAGCATATAAACTAGCAAAATTAATAGGTGTGCCAACTTCAAAAATTAAAAATATATTGCATGATAGAGTTGGAATAACAGTGGATACTTCTATTAGATTAGGAAGAATATTTGGAATGAGTGACAAGTATTTTCTAAATTTGCAGGAAGATATAGATTTTCGTAATGCTAAGATAAAAAAGGGTAAAGAATACGATCAAATAAAAAAGTACCAATCTGCATAGCTGTTTTATCCGTTGATATGTTTGAAATTTGAAATAGTCTTTTAAAATAATTTTATGTATATGCTTATATTTCTTGCCAGGTAAAAGTTTCCTGCAATTAAATATAAAAACTGAATTTGGTTCGAGATTTTATATTCTAATAGAAACGCTATCTTGTATAATAGAATTAATTACTAGATTAATTACAAGGATAAAATAATGGATGTTGCAACACAAAAGAAAAATGCAAAAAAATTTATTAATGATTGGAAAAATCGTGGGCGTGAAAAACAAGACAGTCAGTCATTCTGGTTAGCATTGTTACATAATGTATTAGATGTAGAAAAACCAGAAAATTTTATTCATTTTGAGGAAAAGGTGCATCTTGAACACGATAGTTTTATTGATGCATATATTGATCAGACTCATGTGATGATTGAGCAAAAGGGTAGTAATAAAGACTTAGATAAGCCAATCAGACAATCTGATAAAACATCTCTCACTCCGTTTCAACAAGCCCAGAGGTATTCTGCTGGGTTGTCTTATTCAAAACGTCCACGTTGGATTGTAACTTGCAATTTTAAAGAATTTCGTGTTTATGACATGGAGCATCCCAAGTCGGAACCAGATAAAATTGAATTAAAAGATCTTGTAACTGAATATTATCGCTTAGATTTTCTAGTTGATAGTAGCAATCAACATTTAGAAAAAGAAAAGCAAGTTTCAATTAATGCGGGAGAATTAGTTGGGCTAATTTATGATGAACTTTTAAAACAATATAAAAATCCTGATAGTCAATATTCACAAAAAAGTATTAATCAACTTTGTGTAAGGATTGTTTTTTGTCTTTATGCAGAAGATGCTGGTATTTTTGGCCGCAAAAATATGTTTCATGATTACCTTGAAGACTTTGATGCACATCATTTTAGATCAGCATTGATCAATCTTTTTAAAGTTTTAGACACAAAGGTAGAAGATAGGGATCCTTATTTAGCTGATGATGAACCTAAACTTGCAGAATTTCCTTATGTTAATGGCGGAATGTTTTCAGAAAAGGATATTGAAATTCCTTCGTTTACTGATGAGCTGAGAGATTTATTACTTAATAAAGCTAGTAATGAATTTGATTGGTCTGAAATAAGTCCAACTATTTTTGGCGCGGTTTTTGAATCTACTTTAAACCCGGAAACGAGACGCCAGGGTGGGATGCATTATACTTCTGTTGAGAATATTCATAAGGTAATTGATCCCTTGTTTCTTGATGATTTAAAAGATGAATTTAATGAAATAAAGAAAACTAAACAACCTGCAACATTAAAGAAAAAAGCTAAAACGTTCCAAGATAAAATTGCTAACTTAACCTTTTTTGACCCTGCTTGTGGTTCTGGGAATTTCTTAACAGAAACATATTTGCAACTTAGAAAATTGGAAAATGAAGCTATCAAGTTAATATATCCTAACCCAGTTTTAGATACTGACATAAGTGAAAACGTGATTAAGGTATCTATTAGGCAATTTTACGGTATAGAAATTAATGACTTTGCTGTTTCAGTTGCAAAAACTGCTCTTTGGATTGCAGAAAGCCAAATGCTAGAAGAAACAAAAGATATTTTTTATGCTAGTTGGGACTTTCTTCCATTAAAGACTTATACGCATATTCATGAAGGTAATGCTTTAACAATGGATTGGAACAAAGTTTTACCTAATTATGCATGTCATTACATTATGGGTAACCCACCGTTTATAGGAGCAAATTCAGAAAATAAGGAACAGAAGAAAGAAATTAAAAATTTGTTACCAGGTTTTAAAAATACAGGGTTACTAGATTATGTTGCAGGATGGTATATAAAAGCATCTGATTATATTAAAAAATGTAAAATAAGAGTGGCATATGTTTCTACAAACAGTATTACTCAAGGAGAACAGCCTGGAATTTTATGGAAATATCTCTTAGAAAATAAAATCCATATTGATTTTGCGTATAGATCGTTTCAGTGGTTCAGTGAAGCTAAAAATGGTGCAACAGTACATGTTGTAATTATTGGATTCAGTAAATTTTATAATAAATCCAAATTTATCATAGATGATACAGTCCGAGCCAATGCAACTAATATAAATGGCTACCTATTGGATATGCCAAATATATTGATAACCCGAAGAAATATACCAATTAATATTAATGCTCATAAAATGATTAAGGGAGTTCAGCCTACTGACGGTGGAAATTTAATATTTAAAGAGACCGAAATGCAATCTTTTTTAAAAAAAGAACCGAAAGCACAACCTTATTTTAAAAAATTAATAGGTGCAAAAGAATTTTTATATAATAAGCCAAGATATTGTTTATGGTTAGTAGGTGTTAAACCAAGTATTCTAAGAAATATGCCTAATGTTTTGAAACGTGTAAGTGCAGTAAAAGAATTTCGATTAAGAAGAGAGGCTCCTGAAGGAACAAAAAAGCTTGCTGAAAGGCCAACTGAATTCAGAGAAACATATAATTTTAAATCTTATATTGTTGTACCGAGTACTACTTCTTCAAAACGAAGATATATACCTATGGGATATTTTGATGAAAATACTATTTCTACAAATGCTAATTTAATAATTCCAAATGCCTCATTATACGATTTTGGTATTTTAGAATCGAATGTGCATATGGGTTGGATGCGTGTAGTTGCTGGCCGTTTAGAAACAAGATATAGATATTCTGCTAAAATTGTTTATAACAATTTTCCATGGCCTAATCCTACTGATGAGCAAAAGAAAAAGATAGAAAAAACAGCTCAAGCAATTTTAGATGCACGTGCTTTATATCCTGACAATTCACTTGCCGATTTATATGATCCGTTAACTATGCCATCTAAACTTTTGAAAGCTCATCAAAATAATGATCGTGCAGTAATGGAAGCATACGGATTATCGGTTAGGAATACAACGGAAAGTGATGCAGTTGCCTTTCTATTTAATATGTATAGCAAATTAGCTAAAAAAGATAAAAGTTAACTCATACCTATTCTTAAGAAAAATGGTTAACTACCGTAATGAATGGGAAAAAATACCACCTTTCAACAGTTTGGAAAAGTCTATATGACTAAAAATATTAATGATTATGAAAAGCAATACAAATTGTCTGGAAAAAACTAGTTCTCAGACCATGAAAAAAGAACCATGATTTCCTTACGGATTTCATCGCTTTTTGGCTCTTTATCAAACATCCTAAAGTAGGAAGCAGATAGAAATATGACGATATTTTTATCTGCTTTTGGATTATGCTTAAAAGCTAGCAATGTTTGATGCATCTGCTAGCCAACTTCTTCTTTAGCGTGAATGACTTTTGTAATTGCATGCGGATCTTTGGTGACCAAAGGCATCATAAAATGACTGCAACAGGTTGTAAGCATAAGTGAGCTCCTCACTCCGTGCTATTCCTGGCTTACTACTTTCTCTTGCGTCAGCTTGTTTTTGTAGTGCCAATTATACTGCTTATACTACGGATGAAATTTTTCGAATTCCTGATACTTCTTGAAATACAATTTCCACGGTGATTTAAGGAGTTTATATTCTTTGCTGGTCCTTTTTTAATTTCTTCATGCCCTGCACGCGCAGAGAGTTGAAGGAGCGCGTATGCATTTGTACAATGTGAAAGCGATCAATCACGATTTCAGCGTTGGGAAAGCGAATTCTCACACAATGTCCTAATAGTAAAAATTCAGGTCCAAAGAAACTGTTCTGACATCTGCAAAACCGCTGATGAAAACTTTCCTCTTAAGGTCATTAAGCAAACGGAAGAAATAATCTTCAAGAACAATGTTTTGATCTTTAATATCAAGGGCAAATTTAATATAATTATTAAAATAGAAGATAATTCAAGCTTTCTATAAAATATGAGGTAAAGTTAATATTCTATTACAAGAAACAAGAGGTAGAGGTTCTCTTTTTTATATAATAAAAATCTACTAACGGCTTATCACATGAATAAGTCATCAACAGGATAAATTACAGAGCCAAACAATTCTTAACGAATTTATATTTGAAAGGTTTTATTTTGCAACTAACTTTATATAGATTAAAGACGTTTACGCATAGTAGTCAATGATTGCTTTCAATATTTTCGCAGCGTCAGGGTTGCCGGTGCCTTCTTCATAATATTTGCTAAAACGTGGGTCACACACATACATTTGGGCAAGTTTCTTATGTGCTTCTCCCGAATACTGACCTTTAGGCCAAATTGTCAGTAAATATTCTTTATGTAAGTCGAAAAGGTGCTTGGCAGCAGCTAGTTTGATATCAGTAGTCGTATTAAAGTTCTTTAGTTCAGTTAAAATTTCCGCACTCAGTTTTTTGAAATGTGCTAATTTATCTGCAGATAAAGAACTGAACTTTTCATTACTAAGATCTATTTGAGCATCCCCATATTTCTTCCTGATTTCCGAACCGTATTGTTTTTCATTTTTGGTAATCATTTCTTTTTTTAATGTGGCAAATTTTTCCGTGTCAGTCATTTGTGCTTCTCCCTTCATTGTTGCAAGTGTCTTGTCTAAATTCCTAATCAAATCACCCAGATATTGCTCTTGAGCAACTAATTTGCTGCGCTGATTTCGTAAAACTTGATATTGAGTTTCCGGTGAAGTCTGCATTACCTGTTTTATTTGTTCCAGTGGCAAGTCAAATAGCTTTAAAAATAGAATTTTCTGCAATTGATCAACTTCGCTTTCTTCATAATAGCGATAATTATTTTCGGGATTCCTGCGCGCTTTTAAAAGTCCCTGTTTATCGTAATAACGTAAAGTTCGTGTTGAAATGCCAGCTAGTTTTGCTAGTTTATTGATAGAATACGACATGTTTAAAATCTCCTCACTTGCAAAATTAAGTATATTGGTTGACGTAACGTCAAGGTCAAGCACGGAAAATAATTTTTAGAATAAAAAGCCAGTAATCAATCAAGATTACTGGTTTTTGATTATGATATTTAATTTACGACGTTTAATTTTTCACTTTTTAGAAATGCCTGCAGATTTTCAACGACAATACCCAGCAAACGATTGCGAGTTTCGCGCGGTGCCCAAGCAATATGAGGGGTAATGTAACAGTTTTTAGCAGAAAGAAGTGGACTGTCAGCAGGAATGGGCTCTTTTTGGGCAACATCAATCCCCGCTGCAGCGATCTTGCCTTCATTTAAAGCGTCTGCGACATCTTTTTCATTAATTAAACCGCCACGAGCAGTATTAATTAAAATGACGCCGTCCTTCATTTGAGCAATTGCCCCTTGATTAATCATTTCCGTAGTTTCTGGAGTTTGTGGCACGTGTAAACTGACGATATCTGCTTTTTGATAAAGTTCGTCAAGTTCAACCTGCTTAACGTAATCTGGTAAATCTGATTTTGGCCGATGGTTCCAAAAAATTATGTTCATAGAAAAAGCATGACCGATTTCTGCCACTTTTTTAGCTATGTTGCCAAAGCCAATTAATCCTAAAGTTTTACCGTTTAGTTCCATTAACGGTTTTGCCCAAAAAGTAAAATCAGGGTTGCTGCTCCAGCGACCTTCATGGACTAATTTGTTATGTAAGCCAACTTGACTGGTAATTTCAAGTAGCAATGCAAAAGTAAATTGGGCAACCGCATCAGTACCATAAGTAGGGATGTTAGTTACAGGAATGCCAGCTTCACGAGCTGCAGCAGTGTCAACAATGTTATAACCTGTAGCAGTCACACCAATATATTTGATGTTAGGCGCAGTCTTAAGGACTTTTTCGTCAAGGGGCGTTTTGTTAGTCAAAACAATTTCAGCATCCCCAATCCGCTTTAAAATTTCATCATCGTCGTCCACTGGAGTACGATCATAAAATTTGCATTCACCTAATTTTTCAAGCGCTGACCAATCTAAATCACCAGGATTTAGAGCATAACTATCTAAATTAACAATTTTCATATCTTTACCTCATACATATCTACAAATCTTCTTTTAATTTCTAGTTTACTACATATACGTCTGAATAATTGGAAAACCTTAAATTGTATTAATGTAGTAATTGCAATCTTATTTGACAGTGTTTATAAATAATTTTAAACTTAACGAGTATTCTGCTTTTTTAGTAATATTTAAAAATTATTAACTAGGTTGAAATAAAAAAGTGTTAATGAGCTATTTCTAGATTTTTAAGCTAAGATCATGTTTTTAAATAGTGGTATAAATAAATTAGTAAATAAATATAGAAGTTAGTAGATTTATGAAGGAGTTATCTATGAAAAAATGTCCTCAGTGTGGCGCCATGATGGAAAAAGATGTTAATTTTTGTACGTCATGTGGTTATGATTTACGCAATGTTGATGTTCAAAAAGAAAAAACAGTGTCTGCTGCTGATTTAGTGCAAAATACTGCAAAAACAGGACCCCAACAGACTGAACCAGAAGTTCAAAATGTCAATACACCGAACAAAACGGAAGGACAATTTCAAAATTACTGGCAATGGTGTGTTGATTCTTGGCGTAATCCGGGGACTAGCAATCCCAATGTAGCTAGTTGGTATGGTTGGCTAACGATTTTAATTAAAGACGCTCTAATCGTTTTAGGTCTGTATTTTTGTGCCAACACTATTATTAATACGTTAATTGATTGGGCTAATCATAGAGGCAGCAACATTAGCGGCTGGGAAAATTTTCATGTCCCGTTTAACATCATGCTTGAAATATTTGTGGTTGTAGTCATTTTTGAAGCAGTAGTAATTGGTGGCTTTTATGCTGGCTACAGATATATTTATGACAGAAAGCTCAGCTTTTTAGAGTTTGTTAACCGTAGTGCCCATGCTTGCAATTTAAACCTAATTCTGGCAGCAGCATTCTTTTTATTAATGATTCTGGGACTTAACAGTATTAAATTTGTCGTTGTTTTATTTTTGGTTATGTTAGGCTTATTTATCGCAAGTCAACACGTTATCTTGTTTGGTGATGATGGAGCGGTTCGCGATAAAATTTATGGGTTTTTAATCGCGTTTGCTATTATATTTTTATGTTTGATGATCTTAGATTCAGTTATTTATAGCTCTATGATTCATTCAATCATTAACCAAATAATGGCAACGCAAAATGGATCAATGTAGATAGTGTGAATAAGATGAGTGAATCTAAATTTTGTCCTAATTGTGGTAAGCAGGTAAAACCTGATGCCGAATTTTGTCCTAATTGTGGTCAGAAACTCTCTCCTGCAAGGCCCAGCAGAAAAGAATATCGTTCTAACCAGACTAACACTTCGGTTCAACCAGTCGCTAGTCAGCAGAAGGTTGTAACAAGAACTGTCCATCAGCCGATGAAAAAAAGAAATAAAATTTTGTTAATCTGTTTAGGAATTTTGGTTGTGGCTTTTGCTGCTTTTTATGCTTGGGGTTCTAATCATTACCAGAGAAATAATCAGATTAGTCAGATTGCAGCGAGTCTAAAAAATCCGCATGCTGATTTAGCTCCATATGTGGTTTCTGAAAATCCAAATGCTAGTGTAACCACAGCGGCTTTAAAACCCACTCAGGAATATTATGCTGATCATTATGTTGAAGCTGACAAGATGGCTGAAGCTTTTAAATATGGTAATCAATATGAAAATGTTAGTTTGGTCCAAAATGGTCGCTATTTACTCTTATTCCCTAAATATTGCTTACAGTTAAAAACATATTCACCGCAAATAAGAACAAATCATGCTAATTCGACAATTTATATTAATAACAAAAAGTTTGGTGGAGTTGATGGCAGTGGCGAAGATTATTATAAAAAGGTCACACCGTTATTTCCTGGTAAATACCATATTGAAGTAAAATCAACTGCATCAGGTCATCAGTTATCGGCTGATAAGAGTACTAATATTTTTTCCAATAAAGAAATTGATATGAATATCAAAACGGTCAATTTTACGATTAAAAGTATTCCTGCAGCTGCAGTTTATATTAATGATAAAAATGTGGGTAATCTTGATAAAAAAGGAAATAAAGTATTTAAGGATTATCCGGTAACTGATGATATGAAAATTTATGTGGTTACTAAAGTTGATGGCAAAACCATTAAATCCGAAACCGTTGATTATGATGAAATGGGTTTTGAAGATGATGATGACAGTAGCAGTAATGTAATTAAGCCAGAATGGCCAGGTCTAATTAGCAAAGATGATGCTGAGGATATTTTAGAAAATGACTTTAATTCTCCAGAGGAAGATGACTTTATCGGTGGTGCAGAAAATAAAGGCTACCAAGAATTACATTCTCAAAACTCTGGCTTTAATAATGACGATGACATTAATGACTATAATATGGAATGTTCTGTAGTTTCGATTACACCTGCACCTAACAACTGTAGTAGCGTAACCTATAAGATTACTTACACTTTTGAGCATGATGATTTTGAACATAAGCAAGTCATGTTGTATACTGGTGGACTTTTTAAACAAACAGGTGATAGCGATGACGGCAGTCAAAAAATCAAATCAATTGGTAATGGCAAAATAATCAGTGATAAAAAATACGATAATTAGGAATATTTGTCAAAAAGCAAGTTTATTAATACTTGCTTTTTTGATAAAAAATAAAGCTGTCTATATTTTTACCCTCTAGTTGAATAAATGGTGCTATGATAACAGTAACAAGATGATAATCATATTATTTACAAAGCAATTGTTACTGCTAGGAGGTATTTTTTATGAAATGGCCGCTAAAAATATATGAATGGACAAATAAACTTTTTCCAACTACCAATAAATATTTTAAAGGAGAAACTGTTTTTTGGAGCTCTACTTATTTGATTACGCTTAAAGGTGGTCTAGTACTAAATGTTAATGATTACCCAGCTTTAAAGAAATTAGGTTATTGGATTAAGAGTGCTGACCACAAAAATCTCAAAGTTTGGTCACATTTGTCCCAGCCGGAAGTAGAGCGGAAATTTACTGCAATTACGGGATTAACACCGGACCAATATGATATTGGTTCTATTGCGGGCTTATGGCAACTCTGGCCTAAAGTTAGCTAATAATAATGATCTGGAACCACTCTCTTATAGAGAGTGGTTTTAGTATGCATAAAAACAATTAAATTTCCTAATGCAAAACAACTATTATCATTAATAAAATTGTGCTAGTATTTTAATAGATTAAGAAAGAGAGGTAAATTATCATATGTATAAATCAATTCAAATTACTGAATCAGATTTTATGATTAATTTGCTTTTTTCTTATCTCTTTAAATTGTTGTTGCTGTTTTTTAATAAGATCAATAAGGGGCTTAGCATTATCATCTATGATATGTTGAGCCTTTTTGATTGCTATATTTCCAATGTGGGAGGAAATTATGCCAAAATTTAAAAAATTTTTAGTCAGTGCAGTTGCTGTTTTAGGGGCTGCCTTTCTAGCTGGATGTTCAAATTCAACTAAAAAACAAAGCGATAGTGGAACACCCAAATCTTTAAACGTACAGTTCGTACCCAGTGTTTCTGCTAACAAGCTAGAGGGAAAAGCCAAGCCACTAGAAAAAATGCTGTCTAAAAGGCTCGGAATCCCGGTTCACGTTTCAGTTTCAACAGATAATAATGCTGTGGTAGAAGCGATGAAGTCTAAAAAAGTAGATGTGGGTTTCTTACCAGGCGACGCCTATGTGCAAGCTCATAAACAACACGCAGCCGACGTCTTATTGCAGTCAGAACGTTACGGACTGAAAGCTCCGAGTGGTACTTGGACTAAAAAGTTAGTTCATACAATGCGTTCAGAGATTTTGGTCAGAAAGGGTTCAGGTATTAAGAGCTGGAAAGATCTGAAAGGCAAGTCAATTTCCATTCAGGGTCCTACTTCGACAACGGGCTATATTTTCCCAGTAGCTGAATTAAAGCAAAAAGGGTTAGATGTTCCGCGCAGCTGTAAGTTAGTTACCGTTACCGGTCATGACCAAGGTGTACTCAACGTTTTAAATAAGGATACCGATGCTGCCTTTGTCTTTGAAGATGCGCGCAATAACGTCATCAAGGATAATCCTAAAATTAAATCGCAGGTTGTCCCAATTTACTACAGCCGTCCCATCCCTAATGATACGATTTCAGTGGTTCCCAGCATGTCTAAAGCGTTTAGAGAAAAATTAGCCAAGGCCTTTATTGCTATTGGCAAGTCGAAAAGCGGCAGAAAAGTGATTGAAAATGTCTATGATCATGAAGGATATGTCAGGGCGAAAGACAGTGACTATGATATCGTACGCAAGTACCAAAAGATTGCTGAAGCAATCAAAAAATAACAATCTATTATCAAACTAATTCTTTAATGCACCACTTTGAGATAAATTTAAATTTATCTCAAAGGGTGCATTTTTTTAAAGAAGCAAAATTTCTTTTGCTAAAGAGCACTTTTTACATTTAAATAATAGTATCAATGTTAATAAATACTCACTTTGAAAGGAGACTTGATTATGAAAGTTGTCATTGGCAGTGACAAAGATGGTTTTGTCCTAAAGGAAAAAGTAAAACATTACCTAAAAGAACATGACTATGAAGTTTTAGACGTTACACCAGAGCCCGCTGTGGACTTTGTCGAATCTAGCCTAAAGGTAACACGTAAAGTTTTGGAAAATGGGATAGAAAAGGCTATCATGTTCGACGAGTATGGAGTTGGGTCAGCAATGGCTTCGAATAAGGTCAAGGGCATGATCACGGCAAACTTAAATGAAGAAAGAACCGCGCACATGACCGCCATGCACAATGGTGCCAAGGCCATTGCTCTTGGCAGTGGCATTGTCGGAGAAAAGTTGGCCTATTCAATTGTGCAGCACTATTTAGATGCTAAGTATGCAGGTGACCGTCATCAAATACGTCTGAATATGCTTGAAGAAATGATTTAAGGGGGATCTCATGTTAGATAACGATAGACCGCAACCAGAATTTGTTGATCCTAAGGTCGATAAGCACACTGTTGTAGCTTTAGGAAATGATCACGTTGTTACTGCCGTAAAAATGGCTATTTCTGATCACTTAAAAGAAAATGGCTATCAGGTAATTGATGAGGGTACCCACGATAATACCAGGACGCATTATCCTATTTATGGTAAAAGAGTAGCAGAAGATGTTGCTTCTGGTCGTGCTGACTTCGGTATTGTGCTGTGTGGTACCGGCATAGGTATTTCAACGGCTGCTGACAAAAACGAAGGAGTTCGTGCTGCGATGGTCGGGGATGTTACTCAGGCTGAATACGCCCGTCGTGAACTAAATGCTAACGTACTGGGTTTTGGCGGTATTGTACTGGGACGCGATTTTATTTTTGATATTGTAGATGCTTTTTTAAATACTAGTTATCACGCTACCAGTAAGAATAAGCAGTTAATTGCAAAAATTGATCAGATTGCGCAGCCAAATCCTGAGCAAAAAGATAATGAACACTTTTTTGACGCTGAAAACAAGAAGTGGGCTGAAGGCAAATATCATGACTAGAAAAATTTAAGGATAAAAGTATGACATAAAATGTAAAAAGCCGTTAGGTAAAAAATTGCGGCTTTTTTATTTACATAAGTTACAAAAGGTTACTTTAGTTTGTTAAAGTTACTAACTTCACAAATAAGTAGTATTATTAATGTGAAAAGAATAACTAATAGGAGGAAATAAAATGAATATTGCGCAAGCAATCAAAGTAACTTTTTCAAATGTTGCGATTGTCAGTTCAATAACATCAACAATTTTCATTATTCTATTGGGCTTTTACCTGCGTAAACGCGGTATTTTTACTGAAAAATTCGGTAAAATTTTGTCCAAGATAGTTTTGACGGTTGCATTACCAGCTTTGGCTTTTAACTCATTTATGCAACCGATTAGTAATGAAACTTTATCACAAGGGATGAACGTTTTAATCTGGGGAATTGTAATTTATATCATTTTGATATTCTTGACCCCTTTGTCCTATGTTAAATACCCTCAAGATAAAAGAGATGTTTTAGCCGTATTAACTACATTTGGTTCAACTACTTTCTTTGGTATTCCAATTGTAGGGGCTGTTTTCGGTCCTAAGGGTATCATGTACAGCTCCATCTTTAACATCGGTTACCGTATCTTCTTATATTCGTATGCGTATATAAAGATGTCTGGATTAAAGATGAAGGCCAGCAACTTAAAAAAGATGTTTGTTAACCCAGTCGTAATTGCTACATTCTTGGGTTTGATTTTATGGTTGTGCCAAAATTACGTACCGCAAGTAGCTGTTAAACAAGCAGTTAACGGCGTAATTGATGCCAATGCACCAATAGTTCACGTTGCGTTTTACCGTATTGATCAAACCGCAATTTGGCTATATAAACCGATGCAATACTTAGCAAATCTGGCTTCACCTCTGGCTTGGTTATCAATCGGTTCAACGTTAGGCTCAACCTCATTCAAAGAAGCTGCTGCCAACAAGACTTCTTGGTACTACAGCTTTAACAAGGTTATACTAGTGCCAATCTTGAACTTACTGCTCTTGGTTATTTTAACTGTAACTAATATTTTACCTGTCAGCTACATTGCGTTAGGAACAATTATTATCATGATGGCTACCCCAACTGCAGCTGTTGCATCATCTTATGCTATCAGCTTTGATCGTGAGCCGGTGCTATCTTCTGATGCATCATTTATTTCAACAATTATGGCGGTTATTGCCATGCCAATATGGATTGCTTTTCTGGGTGTTCTGAGCCAGATGGGTATATTTCACTAATTAGGAGGGAAATTCTATATGTTTAAAATAGTAGCCTACGGCGTTCGCAAAAATGAAGTAGATTATTTTAAGAAATTAAATAAATATAATTATGATTTACAACTTGAATCTGACATGTTAACCCATGATAATGTTGAAACTGCCAAGGGGGCTGATGCGGTTTTACTCAGAGCCAATTGTGTGGGTGATGAAACCAACTTGGCCAAATTCCACGAGTGGGGCATTAAATATGTTTTCACAAGAACAGTAGGTTATAACCATATTGATCTCAAGGCAGCTAAAAAATATGATATGAAAGTTGCCCGCGTTCCTGCTTATTCACCATACGCAGTGGCCGAATTAGCTATGACTTTAGGAATGATGCTCTTTAGACATACTGCCTTAGCTACCAGCTTGACTAATAAAGGAGACTTTTCAGTTTCGACAGCTACTTTTTCAGGGGAAGTTCATTCAAGTACAGTAGGTATCATTGGTACTGGTAGAATTGGTGCTACCGAAGCACAACTCTATCATGGTATGGGGACCAATGTTTTGGGCTATGATCCTTATCCGAGTGACTTTGCCAAGCAATATGTTAAGTTTGTAAGTCAAGACGAATTATTAGCGCAATCAGACATTGTTTCAATTCACGTACCGTATTTCCCAGGACAAAATGATAATTTAATAGATGCGACTTTTCTAAGTAAAATGAAGAAGAATGCGGTTCTGGTTAATACCGCCAGATCACAACTGGCAGATTACCCTGCTGTGATTAAGGCAATTAAAGATGGTCAAATTGCCGGCTTTGCAAGCGACGTGCTACCTGATGAAGAAGAAGTATTGGGACATAATTTTAATGGTAACATTACAAATGATTTGACTAGACAATTAACAGAATTATATCCTAAAGTTCTATTAACCCCTCATATTGGTTCATATACCAGTCCAGCTTTAACAGACATGATTAACGTCAGTTATGAAAACTTCCACCAAGTTTTGGAAACAGGTCATACTGATAATGATGTCAAACTTGACTAAAGTTTATCTAATTAAAAACAAGCTACATTAGTAGCTTGTTTTTTTATTTATTCAATTTGTAGATTTTAATTGGACGACCAATTTTTAAATAGTGTACTTTGGCAGAAAGTTTGCCGGTTTTTTCCAGATAATCTAAGTATTTCTTAGTAGTAATGCGTGATAATTTTGATTGTCGTGCTACATCTTGATTGGAAAATTCACCGGCAAGTTTTGAAATAGCAGTTTCAATTTTGGTTAAAGAAAAGTCCGAAAGTCCTTTAGGCAAACCATTATCATTATTTGAGTTATTAATATCTTGAGTGATAAAAATGCGGTCTAGTTCACCTTGTGATACTACGTTGTCTTTTTGCAACAATTCGTTATATTTTAGAAAATGTTCAATTGCCTCTTTAAAACGTTTAAAAGAAAAAGGTTTAAGTAAGTAATCCAAAATACCATATTTTAAAGCTATATTGATATTTGAGCTGTCTTTGGCGGCAGAAAGCATAATGACATTGGGGTGGAGATTGTGCTTAATAAATTGTTTCAACAGTTCGGTACCGGAAGTTTTAGGGAGATAAACATCAAGCAATATCAGGTCAGGACTGATTTTTTTAGTAATTGCCAATGCCTTTTGGGCCGTATCAGCTTGATAAACAGTCAAGTTTTCCGGCTTAATAATTCTCGTTAAATATTGTTTGTTAATTGAGCTGACCATTGGGTCATCTTCAACTATTAAAATTGTTAACATTTTATTCCTTTTCGCTTTTTTTCTGCAAAGGTAATTCTATATAAAAATTGCTGCCATGAGGCTTACAAGATGAAACTACAAGATGACCACTATAAGATTTAATGATTTGCTGCACCAGTATAAGTCCATAGCCGTGATCTTTACCCTTAGTTGAATACTTTTGTTTAAACAAATGCTTTTTGACTTCGCTTGAAATACCAGTGCCGGTATCTGTAACTTCAATAATCAAAACGGAACTTTCGCTGTCAAAATTAATTGTTAAGGTAATTTTGCCGCTATCTTTAATTGCCGCGAGCGAGTTGTCAATGAGGTTGCCTAGTATTTTAATCAGGTCCAAATTCAATTGCTCAGTAACAATCTTTTGCGGTAAGTTGGAGTCTGGCGTAATTTCCAAGCTGATTCTCTGCTCTTGTGCCTGGTTCATTTTCCCCGTCAAGAAGCCAACGAGTGCAGGAGATTCGAGTTGCTTATTCAATTGGCCAAATTCTTGCTGGTAATTTTGATTTATTTGCGCGATGAATGAATTAACTTGATCATACTGTTTTAATTCAATCATCCCGTAAATTGCCTGCAATTTATTTAGAAATTCGTGTGACTGTGCCCGCAGTGACTGAATGTATTGCTGACTGCCGGCAAGCTGCTCGGATAGTTTCTGATATTTGGATTGATCCTGCAGTAAAGCTACTTGACCAAAAATCTGCTTATGGTATACCAGCTGGCTGACTGAAACAATATATTCTTTAGCATTGATCAAGACCAGTTCATTTGTCTTAGGCAATTGCTGGTTATCTGCAAATAATAAATCATTTAAATTTTTATCTAAAGGCTTTCCTACTATTAGAGAGGGAAAAGATTTCTTGGCCAAGTAATTAGCCGTAATCAAAATTTTTTGATTATTAACCACGATAAGCGCTTCATCAATACTATCATTAATAGCATATAATTCTGTGAGCTTAAATGCAATTTCATTTGGCTCCATGTCGAACAGCGTTTTTTTAATGTGCCTTGCTATTAATAACGCCAGCAGTATGCCAATTATTAGGGCAACCAAAGAGCCAATCACAACAGATTTTTGAGCAACTCGAATAACTTTACTGATTGATTTGTCAGTTAAGCCGACACAAACAATTCCGATTTGCTTTTCTTGCGCAAAAATTGGGCGAAAAATACGGTAGCCGGTTCCCAAAACACCCATACGGTGTGAATAATGCACCTTACCGGAACTTGATTTTTGAGCATCAGAAGGCGAACTAAATCTTTTGCCAATATGATTTTCAGCAGGGTGGGAATAACGAACGTAATTATTGTCAAGTACCACGATAAAGTCTACCTTAGTTTCTTTTTTTACTTGGTCAGCATATTTTTGGATCGAGTTATCTTTTGTCGGTTTGACTCTTTTTCTTAAAGCAGTTTGTACCTGCTGATTATTGGCGACAATTTTAGCCACACTATTAATTTCTTCTTTGATGATTTGCTTTTGGTTTTGCGCTACTTGATATGATGTGATGGTGCCAGCAGTTAAAATAAAAACAATAGTGGTAAAAAAAACCAGAAAAATAGTTTTTGACTGTAGCGTAAAACGTGTTTTTTTGAACATATATCTTCCTTTGTTTTTTGCAATTATATTTAATTGTAATATAAATTTTTAAATTAAGATTTTTAAAATAAAAAACATAAAAATAAGTGATTTTGCTAATTGGTAAAATCACTTATTTAATTAAAGAAAGAATGTGTATTGTTATTGCAAATGCAAAGCACTGATAACTTGATCAACTGTATTATCCATATTAATACCGGTGAGAAAAGCTAAGCCGTTGATGACAGGAGTACCTACGTCTTCAGTATACTTTGCAGTAGTGACAATTAAATCATAATCATTTGCTTGACTACGTAATTGGGGAATTGAAGTCTGTGAAAAGCTCACTTTATCACTACCAAACCCCCGTTTTTTCAATTCTTCTTCCAATTTGTTGCGTGCAACTGTTGAAGTGGCTATCCCAGAACCACAAGCTACTAAAATCTTTTTCATAATTCTATTCCTTTCTCTGACTAAATATTAAATGTGAACTTCTTGAAAAATTTGGTTTAAATCAGCAAACAAATCTTCTGCTGTAGTATATTTCATGAGTTCTTTGAGATGTTCCGCATCTTGCACAATGCCCATGATCTTTTGCAACATTGATAACTGTCCTTTTGGCTCTGCAATTGCCATCATAATAACAATGGAAACTGGTAAAGTGCTTTTTGGTTCTCCCATGTTATGAAAGTCTACGGGCTCTTTTAATGTCATTACAGCTAAAGTAGATGTTATTACATGTTCTGAATCTGCGTGAGGAATAGCAACGTTAATTTTACCGGTTGGCAAACCCGTAGGAAAGATCTTTTCCCTTGCTAGCACAGCATCTTTATATGTAGAACGAGCATAACCGGCATTTTCAACCTCTAATGCCAGAAAAGACAACGCATCATGATCATTTTTAAATTTTTTATTTGGAAAAACAAGATTTTTATGAATTATTTCCAATATAATCATCTCCATTAGCTTAAATATTTTTATAAAAACTGAAGTAGTCTTAAAATAGAATAGCGCTTTCATTAGATATTTGCAATACTTTTAGACAAAAAAATTGTCATATTTTATTTTTTGCAAAATATTTTTGTCAAAAGTATTGCAATTGCACTTAATCAGTCTTATATTAAATTCGAAGCGAAAAAAAAGGAGTGTAAATTTGGACGCAACAAAACGTAGAATGAAAATTTTAGATATGTTTCAATCACAAAATACTCTAAAAATTTCTTTTATATCCAAAAAGTTAAATGTTTCCAGGGAAACCATTCGAGGCGATTTATCAGTATTACAAGATCAAGGCAAAGTAACTTTGATCCGTGGTGGTGCTATCTTAATTGTTTCAAAAGATGAAACCCCTTACGAAAAAAGATTAGACTTTATGGTCGCAGAAAAAAACGAAATTGCTGAGTCATTTTGTAATTGTATTAAAGAAGGGGATACGATTTATTTGGACTTCGGTACCACGTCCTTGTTCGTAGCTCAGAAACTTCATAGGTTTAAAAAGCTAACGGTTGTTACTAATTCGCTTCCTATCATCAATGAGCTCTATAAAGATGATAATGTTGCACTCTTTGTATTAGGGGGGAGAGCTAGGAAAAATGAAGGGTCTTTTGTAGGCGAAATCGCTCATGAATATTTAGATTCATTAAACATCAATATTGGTTTCTTTAGTGGTGGCGGTTTTGATACAAAGGTAGGACTTTCAAACTTTAGTATAGATGAGTCTAAATTATCAAGAATCTTTGTTAAGAAATGCTTGAAAGTAGCAGTTGGGGTTGATCATTCAAAATTTAATCAGATTTATACCCAAAATGTTGCCAGCATAGAAGATATTGATATTTTAATTTCAGATACGATTGATAGAAAAATATATAAAAAACTGGAAGATAAAATTCCAGAAGTTATCTCAAGAAAATGAGGTGTTTAAATGCAAGTTTTACAATATATAGTTAACTTAGGTGCCTCAGTTATGATACCAATTGTGATCTTTATCATTGGTGTCATTTTCCGCGCAGGTGTGGGTAAATCCCTCAAAGCCGCTCTTTCAATCGGTGTCGGTTTTACAGGAATAAACTTGGTAATTCAACTGCTTACCAATAATTTAGGTAAAGCAGCCGAAGCAATGGCTAAGAACTTTCACTTAGGCCTAGACGTCGTTGACGTTGGCTGGCCAGGAACATCACCTTTAGCGTGGGCATCAGAACTAGGATTAATAGCAATTGTAGTTTCAATTATCGTTAATGTAATTATGTTGCTGACTAAGATGACGAAAGTTGTTAATGTCGACATTTGGAATATTTGGCATATGGCTTTTACTGGCTGTATTGTACAAGTTGTTACAGGCAGCTACTGGTTGGCAATTATCGCCATCATAATTCATTCGGCTATTGTTTTTAAACTGGGTGATATTTTCACTCCAGTTACAGATAATTATTTTGGCTTAAACGGTATTTCAATCCCTCATGGCGATTCAGCAATCATGGGAGTATTTGCTAAGCCAATTGATGATTTAATTGACCACATTCCAGGATTAAATAAAATAGATATTTCTTTTGAAACTATTGAAAAGAGATTTGGAGTTTTTGGTCAACCATCAATTTTAGGTGCCTTTTTAGGATTAATAATCGGTCTATTAGCAGGACAAGGAATTGGTAAAGCCTTAACTTTGGCCATTCAAATGGCGAGTGTCATGGTTTTGATGCCAGTGGTTGTGAAATACATTATGGAAGGTTTAATTCCAATTTCAGACGCTGCCAAAAAAATTATGGATAAGCACTTTAAAAACGCTAATTTCACAATTGGTATGGATCCAGCCTTGTTACTAGGTGATTCCAACGTAATTGCGACCAGTTTATTGCTAATTCCGATTACACTCCTTTTAGCGATGATCATGCCTGGCAACCGCATTTTACCATTTGGTGATTTGGCTACTATTGGATTCTTTGTTGCTATTGCGGCAGGTATTCATAAAGGTAACATTTTTAGAACATTGATTTCAGGTACTGCTATTATGACCATGACGATCTGGATTTCTAACCAAACTTGGAAGTATCAAGTTAAGCTAGGTCGCTCTGTTGGTTTGTTAGCAGCAAATAAGAAAGTGGGCTCATTAGACCAAGGTGGTAATCCTATTACCTATATTTTGGCTAAGGGTCTTTCAAAGGAATTTAGCATTGGGTTGCTTATTATTTTTGTCCTTTGGGTAAGCGCTTTCGTTTATACCTATATCAGCTACAAAAAGAAATCATTGTACAAGATTGATTCAGTCGAAGAAAAAAATTAGAACAAAATAGAACAAGAGGTTAGTAATGTTGCACGAGAATGATTGGTTAAATATTAAGAATAAGGTCTTTATCGTAACCGGTGGCTCTTCAGGAATAGGGAGCGCGATTGTAGATGAACTGCTTGATGATGGAGCTAAGGTTGTCAATGCTGATTTAAATGATGACAAACGTGAAGCACCAAATTATTTATGGGTTAAAACAGATGTCACCAGTAAAGAAGATACAGAAAATGTCGTTAAAACAGCAATTGATCACTTCGGTCAGTTGGATGGATTAGTGAATAACGCTGGTATTAACATCCCTCGTATTCTGGTTGATCCGAAAGATCCAGACGGAAAATATGTAATCAATGAAAACAATTATGACAAGATGTTTGATGTTAATGTTAAAAGTGTTTTCTTAATGTCTTCTGCAGTTGCTAAAATTCTTGTAAAACAAAAACATGGTGTAATTGTTAATATGTCCTCTGAATCAGGCTTGGAAGGCTCACAAGGTGCTGGAATTTATTCTGGAACCAAGGGAGCAATCAATGGTTTTACCAGAGCTTGGGCAAAAGAATTAGGTCAATACAACGTCCGCGTAATCGGTGTTGCACCAGGTGTACTGGAAGCAACTGGACTAAGAACCCTATCTTATGAAGAAGGGTTAGCATATTCTAGACATGAAACTGTTGAGCAATTACGTGCTGGCTACGCCAACACTTCAACAATTCCTTTAGGTAGGAGTGGCAAATTATCTGAAGTTGCCAATCTTGTTGTCTTTTTCCTTTCAGACAGATCAAGTTATATGACCGGACAGACTGTTAATGTGTCTGGTGGTAAATCAAGAGGATAAACTTTTAAATTTGTATTTCATTTTTAATCTTTTCACTCGTCGTTTTAAAGATGAAAAGAAAAATGATATTGAAGGAGAGATATAATGAGAACAATTTCTGCAGCAGTTGCTGAACACATGGCAAAACTGTCAACAGCTGATGGCATCATCAGCGCCTTGGCAATTGATCAACGTGGCTCTTTGAAAAAAATGCTGGCTGATGCTGCTAATAAGCCTGCTGACGAAACAACGATTGTTGATTTTAAAAAAGCAGTTTCCAGTGAACTGACTCATTATGCTTCAGCCATTTTGACTGATCCTGAATATGGCTTACCGGCAACCAAAGTTAGAGATCAAGCTTGCGGCTTGCTGCTTTCTTATGAAAAAACTGGTTATGATACGACAGAACCGGGCAGAATGCCTGACCTAATTGCTAACCAGTCTGGATTAAGAATTAAAAATGAAGGTGGCGATGCCATTAAGTTTTTGGTTTACTATGATCCCGATGAAGGACAGGAAATTAATGATAAAAAGCAGGCTTTTGTTGAAAGAGTTGGTGCAGAGGCTTTAGCTAATGAACTACCATTCTTTTTAGAAGTTTTAACTTATGACGCAAATATTGCCGATGCTAAAAGCGAGGAGTTTGCAAAAGTTAAGGCCGATAAAGTGCTTAAAACAATGAAAGAATTTTCCAAACCCCAATACGGTGTAACTGTCTTAAAGGTTGAAATTCCTTTCAACATTAAGTTTGTTGCCGGCTTTAATGGGGACAATAACGTTGTTTACACTCAAGAAGAAGCTAAGGATTTGCTAAAGAAGCAGTCTGAAATAACTGATTTACCATATATTTTCTTGTCTGCTGGCGTAACCAGTGAAGAATTTATCGCTGAAATCAAAATGGCTGAAGAAGCTGGTGCTGATTTTAACGGTGTTCTTTGCGGGCGAGCTACTTGGAAACCCGCAATCAAACCTTTTGCGGCTGAAAGTGAAGCAGCAGGTAGAAAATGGTTATCTACTCAAGGTAAAGAAAATATCGAAAGCTTGAATGAGGCTCTTAAAAAGGCTAAGTCCTGGCAGGAAAAGTTAAAAATTGCTAAGTAATTTTTAGATTAAAAGAAAACTTTCTACACAGTAATTAGATGTAGAAAGTTTTTTTATTTAATATGAAGATTTTCAAAATAAGACCAATATTTTTGTTTCCGAACTAGTTTTGTAGACTGAGTATCGCCAAAATGAGGTAATTGCTGTTTAATTCCGTTCATCATTTTGTTTAAAAATGAAAAAGCGGCACTTGCATACTGTAGTTTAATTCATGCATTCTTCTCATTCAGATATTCAAATCAAACAAAAACAGAGGACAAATTGCTGCCTTCTGTGATCAGTGTATTTTAATCTGCTATTTTTTTAGCGTTTTCCATTGCTTTCATAATTGCAGGATTTTTGGAATGACAATCCTTAATCATTTGCAAGTCTTCTTCATCTAAAATAACTTCGTATTTGCTCATTGTGTTTTTCCTTTCTGCCAAATCTAAATTTTACTATAACACTTTATTGGGTAAACGAGTAAAACTAGTCAAAGTTTTTCATTTGTGTTGCAAAATCAGTTTTGTTCAGCGAAGTTTGCACATTGCAAACGGGTGTTCTTGCTATTAGCAATTCAAGTTTAATCCCTTGCTACTGCAGCGTTTTCAAGCACTAAATTTAGAATAAATTTGTGTTACAAGTGTGACATTTTGAGTGGCAGAGGTAATTAATTCTTAAAAGTTGAGTGATATTCCTGTTATGGTTCTGCAACTTTAACGTTGTACTATATAAACCATCAAATTGAATAATACTTTGCTATTTTTGATTTGAAAAAATTGTTAAGGATTTTTATTTAAGGAGAGAATTTTTTTGAAGGTAAAATCTATCTTAGTTAAATCAGCAGCAGTAGCAGCATTATCTGCTTCAGGAGTTGCGATCATGAGCAAGGCTAATACTAGCGATGTTCAAGCAGCTACTGTGGAAAATGATGCAGCAGTTGTGACTGTAAACTACGTTGATGGCAATTCAATTCGTGTTTGGGACAGTTACAAACATCCTGAAGCTACTGGGCAAATTTTACCAAGTAATTCTTCTTGGAAAGTCATTAAAACTGCTTATGACAAGAAGGGTCACAAGTGGTATGACCTAGGCAAGAATCAATGGGTTAGAGCTAAATATGTTAATAAAGGCTACTACCCAGCAAATGAATCTCAAAATACAGCAGCTGCAACCGGCAGCGTAACGCAAAACAGTACAGTTGCTGCTAATAATGATTCTACAAATTATAATAATGTAAATTACACTGCTGCTGCTTCTGATACAGAAGCAGGGGCTAAGGCATGGATTGCAAATCGTGAATCCGGTGGCTCATACAGTGCACAAAATGGACAGTACATTGGTAAATACCAACTTTCTGCTTCATACCTTAATGGTGACTACTCAGCTGCTAACCAAGAACGTGTTGCTAACAATTACGTTGCGAGTCGTTATGGTTCATGGGCAGCTGCTAAACAATTTTGGCAAGCTAATGGTTGGTACTAATTAGCTGGCTGTTAAAAATAAAGATTGATATCAGCAGACGCTCGTGAATTAGCGTCTGCTTTTTATTTTCTAGTTACTTAGTTTTATTTTTACCAATTTAGTAAATTAACTAATATTTCAAGTTGTTTTTTGAATTGAAAAAATAATTTAATTGGAATTCTCTAGTAATAAGTTTAGAATTAAATTTATACCAAAAAGAGCCAATATAAGAGTAACTCTCGAGGAAGATTATGAAGAAAAGCAAACTTGCTATTGCCGTCGTTAATATTATTTTTTTAATCACAATTCCAGGATTGACTTTAGGTGAACCTGAACAAGCAGCAGCAGCTACTATTAAAGGTTACGTTAAAGTAAAAAAGAAGAAAAAAGTACGACTTTATAAGTTATCTGGTAAGCATTCCAACTTTTATGCGCAATCTAAATACCGCTATCCCTATAGCGCAAAGAAAAAGATTGGCAAGAAAAAGAAAATGGCTTATAAAATTGGCAACAATTCCCATTGGATTCTGGCTAAAGATGTCAAAGTCATTAAAAAGAGTACCAAACGTGTTTATACCAAAGCAAAGATGGTGCTGCCAAGCGGCTATACTAAAACTGAACTGTTATCTGCCTATCAGGGCAAACCAAGTAAAAGTTTTATTGATGCATCAATGCAGGGGATGAAGATCAATGATTTTAGCCGTCTAAAAGTATCTGAAAGTAAAGCTGATGATGAAACCCAAGTAGATTTAGGTCAGCTAACCCCACAGCAGATTGGTGATCTAACAGCTTTTTCTTTAAGACTGATCAATGAGGCTAGAAATGATTTAAACCTAGCTCCGTGGGTTGCAAGTGGCGGAACAGGTAAGTTAGCCGCTGACATTGCGCTAGAGTACAGTAAAAACAATAAGACCATTAAAGACAGCCACTATGTTCCCGGAATTGTTCGTGCATGCAATGCTAACGGCTTAAAACTTGATGACAACTTTGTTGAAGATATGGCTGGGTTTTATAATCCTAATTCGACAATGACTATGACAGAACTAAAAAAGAGTATCTATTTTGGTTTAAAACAAATGATTTTTGGTTATGTCGGCAGTGGCGAAGAAGAAAGTGCCGACCGGAATTATTATCAGGAATGGGAGCACGCTGGCGATTTGTTTAATACTCAAGGATCGTTGCATGATGGCGACTACAATTATTATGGCTTTAGTATCTCTCATAATGATAATATTTGTTCTTTGCACTTTATCAGCGTTCCCACATACATTGTAAAAAGTAAAAAATACAACTCTGGGTTTGAGCCTTAAAAAGAGCAGCGTTGTTGACGGGCTGCTCTTGCTTTCACTTATAAGTTTGACAAGATAGGATATGAAAATGTTAGTATACATTCGTTTGGCCAAAAAAGAAGATCTGGATCAGATTATGATCATCATTGATGAAGCAAAGAAGCTATTAAAAAAAGACGGCATTCCTCAGTGGCAAAGTGGCAGTCCCAATCGGGAAATGCTTGCTGAAGATATAGCTAAAGAGCGTGCTTATTGCCTTGTAGCAGATCAAACCATAGCGGGAGTGGCAGTTTTACTGACAACACCTGATCCCAACTATGCACAAATAGACGGTTCTTGGGCAAATACTAGTGAACAATATGCTACTATTCACAGAATTGCAATTAGCACAAAATTTCGCGGACAGCACCTGAGTCAATTTATGATGTCAAATTTAATTTCTCGTGGTCTAATGCTGGACATCAAGAACTTCCGTATTGATACCCACGCACTTAATCAGCGCATGCAGGGCCTGATTAAAAGTCAAGGGTTTAATTACCGGGGGATAGTTCAGGTTGATCAGACTGAAAACAGTGCCAGAAATGCCTATGAGCTCAATTTATCATAAGAAAAATATTTTTTTGCTTGACTTGCAGGACACAATTTCCTATACTATTTAATGTTGAGCAATCAAGTAAAAGCTCAAATGGCATTGGGTTATAGCCAAGCGGTAAGGCACTAGTTTTTGGTACTAGTATGCGCTGGTTCGAATCCAGCTAACCCAATTGTTCTTACGAACACCCAACCCGAAAAAGAAGCAGTTTTAAATAGACTGCTTCTTTTTTTGCCTGTTTAATTCCAGTAAAAGATGAAGAAAATAAAGTACAATTATTTAGCTTTTGCTATTTAAATTTTATATGAATGGGTTTATTATATTTTCTGTGCTTTGTTTGTAATGTTTATATTCAAAATGAGGTAAAACAAACATAAAAATATGAATAGCGGTAACAACAAAACAATTGTATTTGGCCATAGGGGTTATCCCGCTAAATTTGCTGAGAATTCGATGGAAGGTTTTCGTAACGCAGTTGAAAACGGGGCTGAAGGGATTGAATTTGACGTTCATTTAACCAAAGACAGTGTCCCGGTAGTTATGCATGATGAAAAGGTTGATCGTACAACTGATGGTAGCGGCTATATTAAGGACTACACTCTTCAAGAATTGAGAAAGTTGCATCTAGCAAACGGTGAGCGGGTACCAGAACTGAAAGAATTATTTGCGTTACTCGCAAATCGCGATCTTCAGATTAATTTAGAGCTTAAAACAAATACTATTCATTATCCTGGAATTGAAAAAATTGTTTTAAATCTCGCACAGAACTATCATTTTATTCATCCCATTATTTACTCGTCATTCGATTATGTTACTTTGAAAAATTGTCAGGAGATTGACCCTAAGCAAATTTATTGTTACTTAACCGATGAGGATGTAACTAATTCGGCTAAACTAGTTAAAGATAATCATTTTGCTGGTATTCATCCGGGAAAGTTTTTGCCGGCGACTGAAGCAATAACTGAGCGTATTTGGACGGTAGATGATCCCCAAACTGCCAAAAAATATTTTCAGGAACATGTTGCAGGTATTTTTACCAACAATTATCCTGCGATGATTAAACTAAGAGACCAAATACAAGGCTAAGATAATCTGCATTTTAAAAGACACCTTTAATTCAAAAATTAAAGGTGTTTTTTAATTAAAACGATTTTGTTTTATACCAATTGTATGAGCTAAAAATTAGAAAAATCTTGTAGAAAAATAATTTTATTAAAGGTATAATTTAGATAATTAAAAAGAAAGTTTGGTGAAAGATATGGCAAAATTAATTAAATATGTCCGCAAGGGACTAGCTGAAACCCCTTCTAGCCCAATCTTAAAATTTTCAGATTACGCTAGTAAAATCCCTGATGTAGTTAAATTTACTCTGGGAGAACCCGATTTTAATACTCCTGACCATATTAAGGAGGCTGCTAAGAGGAGTATTGATGAAAATCATTCTCACTATGCTCCTTCAAATGGAACAATGAGTTTGCGTAGAGCCGCTAGTCAGTTTTTGAGTAAAAAATACGATCAAAATTATGATCCGGAAACTGAGGTACTAGTTACTAACGGTGTGACTGAATCAATTTTTGATGCCGTTTTAGCAACTCTTAATTCTGGCGACGTGATGGTTGTACCCACGCCTATTTTTCCGCTCTATATGACGGATGAAAACATTATTAATGAGGGTATAGAGGTTGTTAAAGTTAACACATCTGATGACGGCTTTAAGTTGACGCCAGCAAAATTGCAAAAGGTAATTGATCAGTACGGAGACCGGGTGCGAATGCTGGTCATGAATTATCCGACTAACCCAACTGGGGTAATGTATAGTCAAGATGAATTGGACGCATTAGCAGATGTTATCCGCGACAAACCAATTTTTGCGCTATGTGATGAAATCTATAGTGAATTAAACTATGACCAGCCTCACGCATCAATGGAAAAATCATTGCATGACCAAGTTATTTTAATGAACGGCGTTTCCAAGTCATGGGCCATGACCGGTTACCGTATTGGGATTGTTTGTGCTCCAAAAGATATTTTGCAGCAAATTGCAAAAATTCACCAAGCAATTGCCACAACTGAACCAACACCAATGCAAGATGCAGCAGAAGAAGCCTTTAAGAACGGAATGGATGATGCACTGCCAATGAAAGAAGAATTTCAAAAGCGGCGCGATGTTCTATATGCCGGTTTAACTAAATTAGGCTTTGAATGTGCTAAACCCCAAGGTGCATTCTATATCTTTGCCAAAATACCAGAGGGCTTCGACCAAGATGATAATCAATTTATCTATGAATTGGTTGATAAAGCTCATGTAGCTGTTTCTGCCGGCTCTAGCTTTAGTGAGGGCGGACAAGGCTATATTAGATTTTCTTACGCTGTTGCTATGGATCAAATTAAAGAGGGATTGAAGCGATTAGAAAAGTTTGTTAAAGAAAATAAGAAATAATTTTTAAGCAAATTTTGCTTGCAATCACGTACGTTTTTCGGTATTATAATTAACGTGCGTGACGGAGGAGTAGCGAAGTGGCTAAACGCGGCGGTCTGTAAAACCGCTCTCCCTGAGTTCGGCGGTTCGAATCCACCCTCCTCCATTATCACTGGGTTATAGCCAAGCGGTAAGGCACTAGTTTTTGGTACTAGTATGCGCTGGTTCGAATCCAGCTAACCCAATAATCAAAAAGACGACTCGTACGAGTCGTCTTTTTTGTTACTTCAGGCTATGTTATTAACCTTAATATACATATTCTTATCAATTACATAGTAAAGCTTCTTTTTAATTTTGATCGGATTACCATAGACCCGAACTGATTTGCCTTTCTTTACCAGTAATTTACGAATTCTTTTGCCTTTTTTGTTATAAACGAATGAATTGTGCTTGATTTTTCTTTTCTTACCCTCAATGTCTTGTGAGTTAGCAAAAATATTTTCACCAAGTTTATAAAACTTTTGGTTATTAATAGTTTGTGTACCGAAAGTTTCAACAGTCATTCCTGGTTTAAGAATAAAGCCTTGAATTGGACTGCCTGTTTTATCATAAACCTGAATTGAGCAATAAATTGTACGTGGCGCCTTAACATTGTTGCTATCAACTGACTGCGGCTCTACCGTTTGCTTTTCATCTTTGGCTGGTATTGCGACCGGCTCATCTTCTGTGGCTTTTTTGTTATTTTGGACTTCACTAGCGGGAGCAGAAACAGGAGGGACATTAGTTGAAATACCTGTAGTGGTTCCGACTGAACCAGCGGTAGAATTGTTGGACTCAAAACTTGAGTCTCCTTTATTAACAGGTAAGTGGTTGTCACTAGTGGCGTGATTTAGATCAATTGAACCATTAGACCAAGTTATAGGCTGACTGACATAGGTTTCAGCTGGACAATTGACATCTTCTTTATCGTATAATTTTGCTAATTCTGCTACCGAAATTGCTTTTCCTGCAGGTTTAGCTATGCTGCCATTACTTACTGGGATAACCTTAGGCATTTTGAAAGTGGCAAAAGCTGCTGATTTCAGCCGATGCTTTCCGAGACTAAGAATAAAACCATTACTGTTATTGCCTAGTCCGTCTAACATGCTTGTCATTTCAAAAATGTTACCCGTATCCCAGTGGCTTAAGTTTAATTGCCTTAAATTAGGATCATTGAACATATAGCTCATATTAGTGACGTTATATGTTTGCCAAGAAGTAATATCATCTAAATCCGTAGCAGCTATCCCATTAAACATATAACTCATGTTTTTGACATTGCCGGTTTTCCAGTTAGCCAATTTTAGAGTTGTTAAAGAAGTGTCACCCTCGAACATGTGACTGAAATCAAAGACACTGTCAGTCCTAAAATTATCTAAATTGACCTCAGTTAATTGAACATCATTTTTAAACATGCTGTTCATGTCCCTGTTTGAGAGTGTATCCCATGAGCTCAAATCAAGCTGCTTGAGACTAACGTCATTAGCGAATAAACTGCTTAAATCACTGGCATTGCTGGCATCAACATTTTCTAGACCGATAAAACCAATTAAATTCGGTAAATTAGCAAACTTGCTACTAGAATTACGTGCTAGGCCAGCTTTTAGATACTCGCCATAATCAGCCATCACTAATTCAAACTTAATATATTGGATATCGCTAGGACTAACTTTTTCACCTTCGTAATCATGATCGGCCAACATCTGGCTGATTGGTGTCGCTGACAAAACCCCACCTTTAATTGTTAAGGTCTTTGTGTCCTCGTTATAGGTCCAGTCACACTTGTTATCTTTACCGCGAGCGGTAAATTTTTCGTTTTGTGTGCTTTTGGTAACACTATTTTCAATTTCTGACTTGCTAGTAATGTTATTTTTAAAATTGTTATTATTTTTGGTGTCAGAATTACTTACTGAAATGGGTGATGAGTTAACACTGGCATAGACCGCTTTTTCAGTGGTTACCATAGCTGAACCGATTAAAGCGCTTGCAATTAAACTATAAGAAAAAAACTTAGCCCTGTTATTTTTTGAAAAATAATAGGCGTTATTTTTTCCCTCTCCATTATTAAACTTTAGCATAATTAAAACCTCTTTATGTAATTTATACATTTACCTTTACCATAGGGTATACAGCATTTTTTATGGTAGGTCAACTATTGATATCGAGGAATTAAATACTTTTTGTTATCTAAAAAAAGCCAAAATAGTCATTACTATGCACGGTAATTTATTAGTTATTTATTTCACAAAAGCTGAAAAGTGTTATTTATAAAAAATCGTATATAATTGGTCTGAACCAATATTAATAAAGTGGTATTTATATGCAAAAAACAATATTGTATATATTATTTTTTGAAGTTAGCAAATTGTAGTTTGACAAATTTAATGGTTACTTTTAATTGCAATAGAGCTGTTATTTAGCTTAAAAAATCAAATCGGTAAATTTTAACTATTTTTGCGCTAATCATAGTACAATAGATGCTAGCTTACTTTTAATTGAGAAGGGAAACTTATGTCAAGACTTGTGCGAGTGGGCGCTGGTGGCAAGGAAATCAGCTGGCACGATGCCTTAAAAGACTTGCGTGCAGATGATGTTCTCTTATTAGAGCCCGGATTTTATGAATTGCCTACAGGAATATATCTATCTGATATCACAATTAAAGGAACTGGCAATCTGCCTGAAGATACAACAATACTTGGTTATGTTAATGTTGATGCTGGCAGTCAGTTTATTAATTTAGAAAACTTATGTATTAATACGGTTGATGACGCTAATAGTTTGTTTTTGCCAGCAGAAGCAAACGCTTTTTTGTCATTGCGCAATTGTATAGTTAAAGGCTTCGGCAATGATACTGCCGTTATTGCAGCAAATGGTAAAGTCACTCTTGAATTATATTCAACTGTGATAATGAACGGCTCCGTTTCTTTATTTGCCGATGCAAATTTTCGCTTAGAGATGAACGATTCTACCATTAAAAATGTTACTAAGGATATCGGTGCTTTAGCTTTAGAAGGTCACGGTACCGCTATAGTTAATAATTCTCGCATTCAAGGTAGTATTGATACTTTTACAAAATCTAATGTAGAGCTTGATGTTAATAATTCTCAGGTTGACTCATTGCTGTTGCAGGGACAAGTTTGGCTGAATATGCTTAATAGCACGGTATTATCACAAGAAGATACTGGAATGTTTGTTACAGATGAGGCTTGGGTTAATATCATTGGCAGCGAAGCTAAAGGTGGTATTTATTTTGAAAAGAAGCCGCATGCTATTATTCAAAATAGTCGGCTTAATCGTTTAATTGCGACAGGAGAAGCTCAGCTTACACTTAATAATTCTGTCATTGTTAATCACGCTGATTTTCAGGATAAAGTTGATTGTAATTCTCGGCGGGTTACCTTCAATGGTGGTAATGAATATGAATATTTTTTAGCACTTAGTGATCATGCACAACTAGAAGGACATGACCTTATTTTTAACTCTAACGGAGCTAATTTAGCGGTAGAAAACAAGGCACAAATGCATGCGACTGTGATTGCGACGAGTGATAAATCAATTACTGTTGAATGTGGGCAAGATGCTGAATTTCGCTTGTGGGGAATGAAATGGACCACCAAAAAAAGTTAAAAGTAAATAGGTGAATGATAGCGCTTTATGCAAAATAGACCAATTTAGATTATAATAAAAGATGTAATGGGGGTGTATACATGGAAGAACCAATGTACATCAAAATTCATAATCAAATTAAAAGAGAAATAGAAAATCATGATTATCAAGTTGGCAGCAAGATACCAGCTGAAAGACAATTAGCGCAAAAGTTCGGTGTTTCCCGCATGACATTGCGTCAAGCGATAAAAACTTTAGAAGATGAAGGGATCTTGGAGCAACGTTTGGGTAGCGGTACGTATGTTGCTAATCAAAAAGTGCAGGAAAAAATGTCAGGTATTATGTCATTTACCGATATTACCCATGCCAATGGTCAAACGCCATCCAGCAAGTTGATTTCGTATCGCTTTGGTAAGCCGTCTTTATCTGAAATGGAAAGGCTTGACTTAAGTGATAAACAAGAAGTTCTGCGGATGGAGCGAATTCGCTATGCCGATGATGTTCCTATTTGTTATGAAGTAGTAACCATTCCGCAAAGTGTAATTGCGAATATGTCAAAAAGTGATATTTCTTCTCATTTATATCAAACTTTAGAAAAAAGTGGCTATAGTATTGGTCGGGTAACTGAACATATTTCTGCAGCTGTCGCAAATGAAAATGCTGCGCGTTTACTCGATGCCAAAAAGGGTGAGGCGCTGATTACGCGTTTGCAAGTAACGGAATTATCAGACGGTACCCCTTTTGAATATACGAGGGCTAGCTATGTGGCAGATCGTTTTGAGTTTACTTTTTCTAAATAAAAAGCTCTGAATTAACTTCAATCAGTTAGTTCAGAGTTTTTTTTATTTCAAATCGTTTTTGATTTTAGTGGTGGAGATTCCCGGCGTTCGCGGCAGATAAACTACTTTGCAATAAGGTTTTAAAAAGTCAAATTTGCCTTGCCAATCATTTCCCATCACAAAAGTATCAATGCCGTATTTTTTAACATCATTTGTTTTTTGTTGCCAGTCTTTTTCAGGAATAACTTCATCGACGTAACGAATGGCTTCAAGAATATACTTACGCTCCGCATAAGTATTATAAGATTCTTTATGCTTTTGCAACTGATTAAATTCATCGGTTGATAGGCCCACAATCAGGTAATCTCCAAGTTCACGTGCGCGCTTTAATAAACGAACATGACCATAATGCAACAAATCAAATGTGCCGTAAGTAATAATTTTTTTCATATCGGTACTCCTATTATTTTGACGAGTTAATAGTATCATATTTATAAAAAAGGTAAAGCATGTCCAGAAATGGATATTAATTTGGTAAAATAAAAGTAAATTGAATGGTAGGAGATAGTTATGGCTAAAGTAAATATTTTAGGAGTTAATTTCGATAATAAAAGTTTTACTCAGTTTCAAAACGAATTTATTGGCCGAATTAACGCCCACAAATCAACTTTGATCGTTACCGCCAACCCAGAAATTGTCATGGCAGCTAATGAAAATCCTGAATTCATGAAAATTTTAACTTACGATGCTGATTATATCACTGCTGACGGTATTGGCATTGTTAAGGCAAGTCAGATATTAAAAAAGCCTATTAAACAACGGGTAACCGGCTATGATTTATTTGTTTGGCTGATGAAATTAGCTAATGAACGGGGACTACGGGTATACCTGATAGGAGCTAAACCTGATGTAATACATGCTATCCAGGCAAAAATTGCACGTGATTATTCTGATATTCAACTAGTTGGTGCTGAGGACGGGTATTTTAACGAAGACCTTGAACTTGTTGCTTATCAAATTGAGCGGACCGAACCTGATTTAGTTTTTGCTGCGTTAGGTTCACCTCGGCAAGAACAGCTTTTATCTATTTTACGTAAAAATTTATTACCTGCTTTGATGATGGGAGTTGGCGGCAGTTTTGACGTTTTTTCAGGAAAGGCAAAACGCGCTCCGCAAATTTGGCAGTCAGCCCATTTAGAATGGTTTTATCGCCTGCTTAAAAATCCTTCACGTTATAAAAGAATGCTGGTTTTACCACGATTTGTTAATGAAGTTTACAAATCAAAAAAGGGAAAAGAATAATTATGAAAGTTTTGCATGTTAATGCCGGTCTGGAAAATGGCGGCGGTTTGACGCATATTATCAACCTGTTAAAGCAGGCAAAAAGTGAACAGCAAGACTTTTCTTTGCTCTGTTTAAGCGATGGACCCGTTGCTCAAGCTGCAAGAGCTGCAAAAATAAAGGTGCATGTTTTGGGAATAACAAGCCGCTATGACTTAAGAAGCTTAAAAAAACTCACTGAATTTATTAATAATGGCGATTATCAAATTGTTCATACTCATGGTGCCCGTGCAAACCTGTTTGTTTCCCTAATTAGGCGCAAAATAACTGCTAAATGGTGCATAACTATCCATTCAGATCCCTATCTTGATTTTGCTGATCGCGGTCTGAGTGGAAAATTGTTTACCAAAATTAACCTCAGTGCTATTCGTAAGGCAGATTGTATTTTTGCTGTTACCAAAAGATTTGCCGATTTAGTGGTAAAGAAGGCAAAGGTAAAAGCTGAAAAAGTTCATGTCATTTATAATGGCACTTTTTTTCATCAAGACAGTGAAATTCCGGCAAAGTATGAACACCCTAACTTTAATATTGTGAATGTGGCCAGAACTGAAAAAGTTAAGGGTCAGGATTTGTTATTAAAAGCTTTGAAAGAACTAAACAATGCCAACGTGCACTTATTTATTGCTGGGGATGGTTCACAATTAAAGGCACTAAAAGACTTAGCCCGGAAGTTAAATTTAGGACCACAAGTTACTTTTCAAGGTTTCATGACACATAAGCAGTTGAAAAATTTATATCGGCGAATGGATCTAGCTGTATTGACTTCTTATTCTGAAAGCTTTCCTCTGGTTTTACTAGAAGCAAGTGACAATCTGCTGCCGCTATTATCGACAGCAGTTGGTGATATTAACATGATGATCCCTGATAAAGAGCATGGCTTTGTGGCTCAAATTGGAGATGTTTCTTCAATCTGTTCTGCCTTAGAGCAGGCAATAAGTATGCCCCAAAAACAACTGAAAGAAATGGCATATCTGGAAAAGAATTATGTGGTAAAGCACTTTTCATTACACCAGCAGCTAGATAGTATTTTGCGGGTGTATGACGCTATCCTTTGAGTTGGTAAGATTGTTAAAAAGTCCACAAATGTTTATAATAAAACAAAAATATTTAGTGAAATTAGTTAAGAGGACAGAATGTTTTACCAAGAATTGGATAAAGATGATTCGTTAACCCTTCATACAGACCTGTATGAAATTAATATGATGTATACCTACTTTAAAAAAGGAATTTCGGAGCGTAACGCTGTTTTTGAAGCGTACTATCGTCAAGAACCATTTGGCAATGGCTATTCCGTTTATGCAGGTCTAGAACATGTGATTATGTACTTAAAGAACTTAAAGTTTAAAGAAAGTGATTTGAAGTACTTAAAAGAAGAAGTTGGTTACGATGATGACTTCATTGACTATTTGCGTCATTTAAAAATGAAGTTGACAGTTCGTTCTATGCCGGAAGGTGAAATTGTTTTTGCCAATGAACCATTATTGCAAGTTGAAGGACCGCTTGCGCAATGTCAATTAGTAGAAACTGCTATTTTAAATATTATTAACTACCAGACTTTACTTGCTACTAAGGCGGCGCGTGTTAAATTGGCTGTTCAAGGTGACGGTGTGATGGAGTTCGGTACACGGCGCGCACAAGAAACAGACGCCGCACTTTGGGGCACCAGAGCAGCATATATTGGTGGCTTTGACTCAACAAGCAATGTACGTGCCGGTAAACTGTTTGGCATACCAATTTCAGGTACTCATGCTCATTCTTTAGTTGAAGCCTTTGGCAATGAATACGAAGCATTTAAAGCTTATGCAGAAACGCATAAGGACTGTGTATTTTTGGTTGATACCTACGATACGGTCAGAAGTGGGGTTCCCAACGCAATTCGGGTTGCTGATGAAATGGGAGAGCGGATAAACTTCCAAGGCGTAAGAATTGATTCAGGAGACATGGCCTATATTTCAAAGCAGGTTCGCCGTGAACTTGATAATGCTGGTTACACTAAAGCTAAAATTTACGCTTCTAATGATTTAGATGAAACAACAATTACCAGTTTAAAGATGCAGGGCGCTAAGATAGATGTTTGGGGTATTGGTACCAAGTACATTACCGCTTATGATCAGCCTGCTCTAGGAGCTGTTTATAAATTAGTTTCAATTGAAGATGATCAACATCGTATGCGTGACACATTAAAAATTTCTTCGAATGTGGAGAAAGTGTCAACACCTGGTAAAAAGCAGGTTTGGCGGATTTCAGCTAATACGGAAAAGAAAAATGAAGGTGACTGGATTGCGCGCGTAGGCGTAGATCCCCGCAATTTTGATTCATTGTACATGTTTCACCCACAATATTCATACATTAACAAGGTCGTGACTAATTATACTGCTGAGCCTCTTTTAAAAGATATTTTTGTTGATGGCAAACTAACTTATCAGCAACCTAAATTAATTGATATTAAGAAGTTCTGTGCTGCTAATTTAGACGGGTTATGGGAAGAATATAAGCGCAGCCTGAACCCGCAAGAATATCCAGTTGACTTATCCCAAGATTTATATGACAGTAAAATGAATATCATTCAAGATATTCGCAATAATATCAACAAAGGAGTTGGTGCACAATGAGACCGTTGCAAGAAAAAATCATTGCCTATGAACATGTTTTACCCCAAATTGATCCTGAAGAAGAAGTAAGACGGTCAATTGATTTTTTGAAAGATTATCTCAAAGCTAATTCTTTTTTGAAAACTTATGTTTTGGGAATATCGGGCGGTCAAGATTCTACTCTAGCTGGTAAACTTTGCCAGATGGCGATTGCAGAAATGCGCGCTGAAACGGACGATAACTCCTACCAATTTATTGCAGTTCGTTTACCATACGGTGTTCAGACAGATGCACAGGATGCAGCAGATGCAGTAGCTTTTCAAAAGCCCGATCAAGACTTAATCGTCAATATCAAGCCTGCTGTTGATGCTTTGGTAACCAGTTTGCATGAAGCAGGTCAAGAAATTACGGATTTCAATAAAGGTAATATTAAGGCCCGTGAGCGTATGGTAGTGCAGTATGCTATTGCAGGAGCTAATAACGGTGCTGTTGTCGGGACAGATCATGCAGCTGAAAACTTTAGCGGCTTCTACACTAAATATGGTGACGGCGCAGCAGATTTAACACCACTTTTCCGCTTGGATAAAAGACAAGGCAAGCAGATGCTCAAGTTTTTAAATTGCCCAGAGCATTTGTATCACAAAGCACCAACTGCAGATCTGGAAGAAGAACAACCGGGTCTACCTGATGAAAAAGCCTTAGGTGTCAGCTATCACGATATTGATAATTATTTGGAAGGGCAGACTGTAGCAGACGAGGCAGCAGAAAAGATCGAAGCTTTGTGGCGCAAAAGTGAGCATAAGCGGCATTTACCGGTAACTGTTTTTGATGATTTTTACCGCTAATATGAAAGTGGATATTTTGTGCATAACTTAGTATAAATTGTCCAGTTATTGACAAAAACTATGCAAGTAGTACAATTACTGTTAACTTAAGATATGTTTTTTAAGATTTGCAGTTCAAAGAGAGAATCGTCTGGTGAAAAAGATTTACTGTTACTTAAAAAATGCTCCTTAAAGTTCAACAAATAAAAATAATTAAGAGGTAACAAACACTGTTGCAATTGAGGTGGTACCGCGTTTAAAGGCGTCCTTAAAGTAAGCAACGGTGTTTTTATTTTGGCAAAAAGGGAGATATATTTGATGAAGAAACTGACAAGTTCAGAATTTAGACAAATGTTTTTGGATTTCTTCAAGCAGCACGGACACATGGTATTGCCGAGTCAATCTTTAATCCCACAAGATGACCCAACTTTACTGTGGATAAACTCTGGTGTAGCAACCATGAAGAAATATTTTGACGGTTCTGTAGTCCCTAAGAATCACCGGATTACCAGTTCACAAAAGTCCATTAGAACCAATGATATTGAGAATGTGGGTAAAACTGCCAGACACCAAACCTTTTTTGAAATGTTGGGTAACTTTTCAGTTGGAGATTATTTCAAAAAAGAAGCAATTACTTGGGCTTGGGAATTTTTGACGAGCCCAGACTGGCTTGATTTAGATCAGGAAAAGCTATATTGCACGGTTTATCCTAAAGATACCGAAGCTTACAAAATTTGGCTGGAAGTTGGGATGCCCGAAGATCATATTGTTAAGCTAGAAGAAAATTTCTGGGATATTGGTGAAGGTCCTTGCGGTCCTGACTCCGAGATTTTTTATGATCGTGGTCAAGAAAATAATGACGTGGCAGAAGATGATCCCGAAAACTTCCCTGGTGGTGAAAATGCCCGTTATTTGGAAATTTGGAATATCGTCTTTTCACAATACAATCACTTGGCAAATGGCAAGTATGTTGATCAGCCGCATAAGAATATTGATACCGGTATGGGCCTAGAGCGTGTTTTGTCTATTTTGCAGGATGCACCAACTAACTTTGAAACTGACCTCTTTTTGCCGATTATTCATGAAACCGAAAAAATGGCAGCTGGCAAAAAATATGGCACTAATAATGCCGCTACTACTGCTTTCAAGATTATTGCCGATCACGTTCGTACTGTTAGTTTCGCTATTGCTGATGGTGCTTTGCCATCAAATACAGGCCGGGGCTATGTTTTGCGGCGTTTAATTCGCAGGGCAGATTTAAATGGTCAAAGGTTGGGCATTAAAGGTGCTTTTCTCTACAAATTGGTGCCAGTAGTCGGTAAAATCATGGAGAGTCACTATCCAGAAGTTACTAATCAAAAAGACTTTATTGCCAAGGTAATTAAAAATGAAGAAGAAAGATTTCAACTGACACTTGAATCCGGCTTGTCTCTGCTAAATGACTTAATTGTCAAAGCGCAGAGTTCAAATGATAAGACCATCTCTGGTAAAGACGCCTTTAAATTATTTGATACTTACGGTTTCCCATACGAGCTTACCTTTGAAACTGCCCAGGATGCAGGCTTAAAAGTTGATCAAAAAGGTTTTGATGCTGAGATGGCTGCTCAAAAAGAACGTGCCCGTAAAGCTCGGGGCAATCTGCAATCAATGAGCTCTCAAGATGCAACCTTGATGAATTTAAAGGACAAGTCAGAATTTGAGTATGGCGTTTATGAAGAAAAACATGCCAAATTAATTGATATTATAGTCAATGACCAATTAGTTGATAAAGCTGATGGCGACAATGCTGTCTTGATTTTTGATAAAACGCCATTTTATGGTGAACGTGGTGGACAGGTTGCCGATCACGGCAATATTTATGACCAAGAAGGAGAACTTGTAGCCCAGGTAACTGATGTACAACATGCCCCAAATGACCAGAACATGCATTTTGTTGATGTGATTTTACCGTTGAAAAAGGGTGAAGAATACACATTAAAAATCGACCGGGTTCGCCGTGAGGGTCTGCGCCATTCACATACTGCTACCCACTTATTACATGCAGCACTTAGAAGCGTCTTAGGCGAGCATACTCATCAAGCCGGCAGTTTAGTTGAACCTGATTATCTGCGTTTCGATTTTACAGCTGTTGAACCAATGACAGATAAGGAAATTAAATCGGTTGAAAATCTGGTAAATCAAAAAATCTGGGCTGCAATAGAAGTTCAAACAACGATTACAGATCCAGAAAATGGTAGAAAAATGGGTGCGCTAGCATTATTTGATGGCAAATACGGTGATAAAGTCCGGGTTGTCCAAATGGCAGATTTTTCAATTGAATTTTGCGGTGGTACGCATTGCGCTAATACTAATCAAATCGGTATTTTCAAGATTATTTCCGAATCAGCTATTGGTGCGGGGATGAGAAGAATTGAAGCTGTCGTTTCTAAGAAGGCGTATGAATACCTGGCTAATAGATCAGAACTGTTAGATGAGATACAGGCAGAAGTAAAATCAACTAAGCCTGAAGATATTATTGATAAAGTCGATTCTCTTGAAAAAGACTTGCATGATAGTCAAAAGCTGGTTGAAGATTTGAATTTGCAAATTAATCAAAACAAAGCCAACTCTATCTTTAATAATGTAGAGCAAGCAGGAGATTTAAGTGTGATTGCGCAAGAGGTTGATGCAAACAGTATGAAAGATTTGCGTGAGTTTGCTGATACTTGGAAGAACGGTAATAAATCTGATGTGCTTGTCTTGGCAAGTGCTAGCGCGGGTAAGGCTAATATGATTATTAGCTTGAAAGAAAAGGCACTAGCAAAGGGACTTAAAGCAGGAGACTTGATTAAGCAAGTTGCGCCAATCTTTGGTGGCGGCGGAGGTGGTCGTCCTGATATGGCACAAGCAGGTGGTAAAAAACCTGAGGGTCTTAAAAAGGCTATTCAGACAGTAATCACAGTGATATCAAAAAATTAATTGATTGAGTTTGTACTATTTTTCAAGTAAAATTATGCTAGGAGGAATGATTATGAGTTCGCTAGATAAAACGATGCATTTTGACTTTAATGAAAATAAAGGCAAAAATGTGCATGATACTTTGCAGGACGTTTATAATGCTTTAGAAGAAAAAGGTTATAATCCAGTTAACCAAATTGTTGGTTACCTATTGTCTGGCGATCCAGCTTATATTCCACGGCATAATGATGCTCGTAATTTAATTTTGAAGCACGAACGCGATGAAATTATTGAAGAGCTTGTCAAAAATTATCTTGGAAAAGATAAATAATGCGACTAGTTGGTTTAGATGTTGGGTCAAAGACAGTAGGTGTTGCGGTCAGTGATGAATTAGGTATTACTGCGCAAATGCTTGAAACTATCCCTATTGATGAAACGCGTTATAATTTTGGTATGCGTGCAATTAAAAAAATTGTGCGTCAATATGAGCCAGAGGGCTTTGTCTTAGGCCTACCTAAAAACATGGATGGGTCTTCCGGACACTCTGTTTTAAGGAGTAAGAATTACGGTAAACGTTTAGAACAAAAATTTGGTTTGCCGGTTTATTATTCCGATGAACGTTTAACAACAGTTGAATCAGAACGGGTTTTAGTTGAAGAAGCTGGCATGCATAACCGTCATCAACGCAAAAAAGTAGTAGACCAAATGGCTGCTGCTTTGATTCTGCAAAACTATTTGGATCTAAACCTAAACCGAAAGGATTAATATGGTACAAGATATTAATGGCGATGACCGTCAAATTACCTTGATCGATGATCAGGGTAACGAAGAAATATATGAAATTTTATTCACATTTCATTCAGATGACTACGATAAATCATACATACTGCTGTATCCAGCAGCTGCTGATGATGAAGATGAAATTGAAGTTTTAGCCTTCAGTTATGATGCAGATTCTGCAGGAGATGTAACCAGTAGCGACTTGCATGAGATTGAAGCAGATGATGAATGGAACATGGTTCAAGGTGTATTGAATACATTTTTGGACGATAATCGCTTAAGTGGAGAATAAAAAAAAGACTGGCCAAGCCAGCCTTTTTTATTCAAGATAATAAATAGAGAACTAATGAATGATAAAATATTAAAAACTTTAGAATTTGCAAAAATTACTGAGCAATTAAAGCAGCTGGCTATAACCAGACCAGCGAAAATGAAAGCAATAAATCTTGTTCCCAGTAGTGATTTTGCTCAAGTTGAACTGGCATTAAAACAGACACTCGCAGGTGCAGATATATTGCGGATTAAGGGGCAATTACCTTTAACAGATTTTACTGATGTCAGACCTAGTACTAAGCGCTTACGGATTAAAGCAAACCTAAATGCTAAAGAATTAGGTAATTTATTATTGGTTTTAGCATTGGCAAATGAAATTAACGAATTTTTTACTAATACTGATGAAGAAAAATTAGATTTAACGGTAATCAGTCCAATATTAGCGCAACTAGAAGTACCGCAGTCTTTATATGCCACGCTTAACCGTTCACTTGATTTTGATGGAGAAGTGCTTGACGCTGCATCAAGTGAGTTGTCTCATTTGCGTCATGAACTAAAAAGTAACGATGCAGAAATCAAAGACAGAATGGATGGCTACATCAAGGGCAGCAGTAGCAAATATTTATCCGAACAAATTGTGACTATTAGGGATGAACGCTATGTTATTCCGGTTAAGCAAGAGTATCGTAATAAATTTGGCGGCGTTGTTCATGACCAAAGTGCTAGTGGACAAACATTATTTATTGAGCCCAGTGCTGTTTTAAACCTTAATAACCGCCAGCAAAATCTCTTGGCAAAAGAAAGAAGAGAAATTAATCGTATACTGCATCATTTATCTGATCTAGCTCGCGTTGAAGTTGATAATATTGATAATATTGCTGCCGGCTTAGTTAAATTAGATTTTATTCAGGCTAAAGCAAGATTGGCTCAAAGTATGAGCGCAACTGAACCAAGACTAACTCGTGATCAATCTTTGTCGTTTTTGCAGGCGCGACATCCCTTGATTAATCCCAAAACAGTGGTAGCAAATGACATTCGCTTAGGCGAAGATTTTGATACTATTTTAATCACAGGGCCTAATACTGGCGGTAAGACTATTACCTTAAAGACGGTTGGTATTTTGCAATTAATGGCACAGTCTGGTCTTTTCATTCCGGCTGCAGAAGGCAGTAAAGCAGGTATTTTTAAGGATATTTGTGCTGATATTGGGGATGAACAATCTATTGAGCAGTCATTAAGTACTTTTTCTTCACACATTAACGGTATTGTTAAAATTATGAAAAAGGTAGACGCCGAAACACTGGTCTTAATAGATGAAATAGGTGCTGGAACAGATCCAGAAGAAGGTGCAAGCCTTGCAATCAGTATTTTAGATTTTTTACGCCAGCGAAAAGCCAAGATTATTGTTACCACGCACTATCCTGAACTTAAATTATATGGTTATAACCGTGAAAGAACGACCAACGCATCAATGGAATTTGACCTAAAAACTTTGTCTCCGACCTACCGTTTACAGATTGGTATTCCAGGTCATAGTAACGCTTTTGCAATTGCACGTAGACTTGGTATGCGTGAAGATGTCGTTAAAAAAGCTCAAGGGCTAATGAGTGACCAAAATGTTGATATTAATCAGATGATTACTGAATTAACCAAACAAACCAAAGCGGCAACAGATGCGCATAACCATTTAGCAACCAGCCTTGATCGGGCACAAAAACTGGAATTAAAACTTGAGCAGGCGCTTGATTGGTATAATCAACGTGTACAAAAGCAGTTGGAATTTGCGCAGGAAAGGGCAAACGAAGTAGTAGCCAAAAGTCGCAAAAAAGCTGATAAAATTATAGCGCAGCTTGAACAGCAAAAGGGGAATGTGAAGCAAAACGAGATAATTGCAGCCAAAGGTGAATTTAATCAGCTTGAACGGCAAAACGAAAACCTGGCCCATAATCGGGTGTTACAACGTGAAAAAAGACGGCATCATGTTAACGTGGGTGATCAAGTAAAGGTCTTGTCTTACGGACAGACTGGCACGATTACCAAAAAATTAGCTGATCATGAATACGAAGTGCAGATGGGGATCATCAAGGTTAAAGTTAGTGATCGTGATATTGAAAAGATTGGCCCGCAGCAAAAGTCACAATCTAAACCAAAGGTGCGCGCTGTCAGCGCCAGCAGGCGCAGCAATATTAGAAGCGAGCTTGACTTGCGCGGTCAGCGTTATGATGAAGCAATGACCAACTTAGACCGCTACATTGATTCAGCCTTATTGTCCGGACTAGATGTTGTGACAATTATTCATGGTATTGGCACAGGGGCCATTAGAAAAGGTGTCTGGCAATATTTAAAGACAAGTAAACACGTTAAGAGCTACAATTATGCCCCGGCAAATGAAGGTGGCAATGGTGCAACCATAGTTCATTTGCAGTAAATTGCTTTACTTGTAAAAAGTAAGTCTACTTGCTATAATGAAAATATCAATAGATAAAAATATTTTCCTTAAAGGAGGTTTTTTCATGGTTGATGAACTTACAGATCAGAACTTTGAAGAAGAAACAAAAGACGGTGTCGTTTTAACAGACTTTTGGGCAACTTGGTGTGGTCCATGTAAAATGCAATCACCAGTAGTTGATGAATTAGCTGAGGAGCGCCAAGACGTCAAGTTTACTAAGATGGATGTTGACCAAAATAAAGAAGTACCTAGTTCTTTAGGGGTCATGGCTATTCCTACTTTGTTGATCAAGAAGAATGGTGAAATTGTTGACCGTATTACCGGTTATACCCCTAAGGCAAAACTTAGTCAGATTTTAGATCAATATACTAAATAAAAAATTCCTGCAAATGCAGGAATTTTTTTAATTGCTTTTTTCTTTTAATAAGTCGCGGATTTCTTTAAGGTAATCTTCAGCAGACGGACCAGCTGGTTGCTTTTGGTCATTATGCCTCATTACTTTATTGACAGCTTTAACTAGCAAAAAGACAATAAAAGCAATAATTATAAAGTTAATGACTGTATTGATAAATTCACCGTACCTGAAGGTGGCTCCACCTGCTTTAAATACCAAGTTGGAGAGATCAATTTTTCCAATAAATAAACCTAAAAGTGGGTTGATCAAATTGTTTACCAATGAATTAACAATGTTGGTAAAAGCACCACCAATAATTACACCAACGGCCAAATCAATAACATTGCCGCGTTCAATAAATTCTTTAAATTCTCTTAGCATCTTATTTCCTCCATTCCTACTTTAATAATATTGCAAAAATGGTAAAAAACTAAATTATTTGTTTTTGAGAATTTAATCAAATTTTGCCAGCAATTTTACTTCTTTTTTGCGGTCATCTATTTTTATTTCACATTCGGTTGTGCGACCGGTTTCCTTTTGTATTGCTTCGGCAACTATTCCAGCTTCTAAGGAAAACTCCTGACTGCCACTATTAATGCGATCCGTGACGCTTTGACCTGTTAATTTAAAAACTTCTTCATTGCGATGGGTTTTGGTCTTTTCCAATAAGCCAAATTCGGCAGTATTAAAAAAGCTAACCACATCTTCAAATGACAATAAGTCATATTTTCGGGCAATACGCTTGCCACCCCAATAAAGAATAGCATCATTATCTGTGCCTAAAATAGTAGGTAATAAGAAGTCGCGGTATAGTTGATTAACAAAATATACGTGTTCATGTTGGTTATTGTCTTGCATAAAGAAATTCATCCCTTTTATTTTCTTTTATTTTACCGTAAAATTGATTGAAGTATAAATTATTTAGGGAGACTTTTATTATGGATAATCGACCAATTGGCTTGCTGGATTCTGGTGTTGGTGGGTTGACAGTAGTTAAAAAAATTATTGCCAAGATGCCTCACGAATCGACTGTTTTTATTGGTGATAATGCCCATATTCCTTATGGGGACAAGACAAAAGAAGAAATAATTGCCCTAACGACCCAAAGTGTTAAGTTTTTATTAAGTAAAAACGTGAAGTTAATTATATTTGCATGTAATACAGCGACTGCTGTGGCCATGAACTTTATTCAAAAGAAAATTCAGCCCCAAATAATTGGCGTAATCCAATCGGGTGCACTGGCAGCAGCAAATACTACCAAAAATAAAAAGGTTGCTGTAGTGGCTACAAAAATGACAGTCGGTTCACATGCTTACCAAAAGGAAATCCAAACACGTGATCCGCAAATAGAGACTATTGAACTAGCTGCTCCTAAAATTGTGCCTTTAATTGAAGCTGATGCGGGTCATAAAGCCTATATGACCGAGCTTAAAAAGACTTTGGCACCGATTAGTAATTTGGACTTTGATACCTTAATCTTGGGTTGTACTCATTACCCAATTATTCAAAAAGAATTTGTCCAGTGCTTGAAACCTGATGTTCAAATAATTGATCCGGCAGACCAAGTTGCTCAGTACACGTATAACGTTATGAAAAGAGACCAGCTGTTCTCTGCTAACACAGCAGCAGGTAAACACGAATACTTCACAACGGGAAATGTGGCACTGTTTGACGAACTTGGCCGTTTGGTATTGAATGACCAGCAGTTTCAGGCTCAGCAACTTTAGAGAAAGGATCTAAATAATGGAAATCTTATTTGCGACTACTAACAAGGGAAAAGTGACAGAACTGCGTGCAGCTTTTAAGAATGCTGGTATTACTGCCACGATTAAAACCAATGCTGATTTGGATAGACCACCAGTGGTGGAAGAATATGGCACCACTTTTGAGCAAAATGCCAAATTAAAGGCGCACGAATTAGCGGATTATAGTCAAATGCTGACGATAGCTGATGATTCCGGCTTAATGGTTGATGCGCTTGATGGGGCTCCTGGAGTTCATTCTGCCCGCTATGCAGGAATTGAACATAATGATCATAAGAATAATGCTAAACTACTGGCAGAGCTTGGCGGTGTGCCGTTAAAACAGCGGACTGCCAAATTTAATACCACAATTGTCGTATCAAAACCGGGTCATTTTGACCAAGATTTGGTTGTTTCAGGTCAATGTGCTGGTTTGATTTTACCAGCTCCACAAGGTGAAGATGGTTTTGGCTATGATCCACTATTCTTTGTGCCTGAAAAGCAAAAAACTTTTGCGGAAATGACGACAGCGGAAAAAAACAGTTTATCCCATCGCGGTAGAGCAATTTCCCAATTGCTGCAAAAATTACCTGCTTGGCTTGAACAATTTGAATAAAACAAAAACTGATAAAATTTCTTATCAGTTTTTTTATTTTATTCTGCCAGGTGAATTTGATTTTTTTGCAAAATTTTCAAATATTGTGTTAAGTATTCATCTTGTACTTCTTTTTCGTGACCGGGTTTAACTTGAAAGTGGACAACATAGTTGACTGTTTGCGCCGTTTGCGCTGTAATGCCTACTATTTTAGGCTCCTGGACTAAAACTTTAATATTGGTACTCAATTCATTATTTATTTGATTAATTAAATCATGAACTTGGGCAAAATCGTTATTGGCCTTAAGCTGAATATTAATATCCAGTCCAATACCACCATGAGCCAAATTTTGTACAATAGAAATATTGCGGTTGGGGATATAAATGATAGAACCGTCTGAACCTTTAAGTCTGGTAGTTCTTAAGCCCAACTGAACTACTACCCCGGTTTGATCATTAATTGAGACGATGTCACCAACGTCGAATTGATCTTCGCTTAAGATGAAGAATCCGTTGACTAGGTCACTCACAAATCCTTGAGCTCCCATGCCTAAAGCTAAAGAAAAAATACCAGCACTGGCAAGCAGTGTGCCAATGGGAATGCCCAAAATTGATAAGACTGCAAATAAATAAAAGAAAATCACAGTGTATTCAAAAATACTGTTAATTAATGCAGTAACTGTTTGTGTTCTCTTGTTTTGTTTTCTTTTACTATGCTTTAAATAATGATTGATGATTTTTTTACCAATGCGGTCAATTATGTAAAAGACCAACGTTGAAATGGCTAATTGCCAAAGTATTGTTAGTGCTTGTTCACCCAATCTGTCCCAATTGAATTTTAAAACACGTTTGTTTATTTGAAATATTTTATTCATAATAATTGCCTTCCGTATATGCATATTAACTATAACAAAATATGACATATAGATTGAGATTGAAGCATTTTCATGCTAGACTTTTTTTAGGTATAGAATTGGAGGTAAAAGATGGGATTATCTTATGGTGCATTAGCGGGACTAATAGCTGCCATTGCATTTTTAATTTTAGTACTTTTCACAATTCCAGTGCTTATACGTGCCGCGAAAGCGACTAGAGAAGCAGAAAAAACGATCCAGAGTGCTAACGAGTCAATTCAACAGGTTACTGGGGATGTTAATGATTTACTTCATCAGACTAGTGATTTGCTTGATAAAACTAATGTCTTGCTAGCAGATGTTAATGTTAAAATGAAAACTATTGATCCTGTTGTACAGGCAGCAGCTGATTTAGGCGAAAGCGTTTCAGATGTCAACACATCTACCAGAAAGATGGCAAAGCGTTTCAATAATTTTCATTGGAAGCGTAACGGGTTGATGTCATCTGCTTTAGCATCAGTGTTTGCACGGCATAAGCGGCGTAAAGGTGAAGATTAAGTAAAAGGAGTTACTTTTATGAAAAAGTTTGCAAGTTTTGTTTTGGGAACAATTGTCGGAAGTGCGGCAGGATTTCTTGCCGGTTCATTTTTAGTTAGTGATGACCAAATTGATGAATTAAAGAAAAAAGTTAAGAACAATGAAACCGTTCAAGACTTAAAGAAAAAATATGATAATGGTACTGAAGTTGTGAAAAATCAACTGGCTTCATTCCCTAAGAATGTTGAGGATGATTCAGAATTAAAGGATTTTGATGATATCGTCATTGATAATTCGAAGGATGAAGATTTAAAGAATAAAGATGTAGCAGAAGACTTACATCATGCTGAAGCTCCAGATAATTTAAATCATCCCGAACCTCCAAAGTCTGAAAGACCGGAAGACTCAGCTGACGCACCAGCAGATCCATTTGACAGACCATAAACAATTATTTATTAAAATGGCACTAGCAGATTGATATTTCTGTTAGTGCCATTTTTTTGTAACAAAATTGCTGTTTTACAAAGGCAAAATTTTTAGTTCTTTACTGGTATGAGTAAATGGTTCATAGCCGTTTTTAGTGACAACACCACAATCTTCGATTCTAACACCTGCTACATTTGGAATATAAATTCCTGGTTCGATTGAGAAACACATGCCTTCCTCAATAATTAAATCGTTGCCTTGAACGATTGACGGGTATTCATGCACTTCTTTGCCAATTCCGTGACCCAGACGGTGAATAAAGTACTCACCATAACCAGCTTTAGTAATAATGTCACGTGCAACACTGTCAAGTTCTGAAGCAGTCATTCCTGGTCTAACAGCATCAATTGCAGCTTGTTGGGCTTCGCGATCAATTTCATAGATTTCTTTTTCTTTGGCTGATGGTTCACCATAGGCAACTGTTCTACTGGAATCAGAAGCATAACCGTTATGCATAGTGCCCAGATCGAACAATACCAGTTCGTTAGGCTTAACTTTGTTCATAGTAGGACCTAAATGAGGATTAGCAGCGTTTGCCCCGGCTTGCACAATTGTTTCAAAACTTTCGTGCATAACTCCTTTTTGAACCTTAAGTTGGTACTCAATTTGTCCAGCGATGTATCTTTCTGTTACACCTGCTTTAATCGCATCAAAACCAATTTGAAATGCAAAATCGGCTTCACGTCCAGCAGCTTGTAATTGCTTTATTTCTTCTGGAGTTTTGTAGAGACGAATTTTTGCAACAAAATTAGAAACGTCACCGTCAAAATTAGCATCAGGAAATTGTGCGTGAATGAGTTGATAATGAGAAACAGACAAATTGTTTTTCTCAAGAGCCCATTTTTGGTAGTCCTTAGTTCTGCCTTTTACCTTGTCAGCGATAATCTCCCAGGGATTTTCTGAATCAAGATAGCCGTACACATCGCCATTCCAGGCTGAATTTTTGGCTTCTTCAACGTTTAATGCAGGAACAAAAACGAAAGGATCTTGATCTTTGAACGCTAAAAGAGCGAAAATCCGCTCATGTGGTTCCATGTCATATCCGGTAAAGTAAGCAATTGTAGTTGGATTAGAGATATAGGCAACATCGTTATCGGAACTTTGCAGCCATTCTTGTAATTTGGTTAAATTCATAGCTTCTTCCTTCTATTCAAAATGTATAGTTAATGCAAGTATATCATGTTCTTGTCTTGAAAAAATGAAAGAATAGCTGTAAACGTTTGCACTTTTTGCAAAATCATGATAAATTTTATACTAGTAATTGTAAAATGGGGGAACAAAAAAAGAATGCGTAAACAAGAAATTACAATTTATGATGTTGCTCGTGAGGCTAAAGTCTCAATGGCCACAGTTTCACGAGTGGTTAATGGCAATACTAACGTGCGTAAAGACACACGTGAGCGGGTGATGAAAGTAATTAACAGGCTGCATTATCAGCCAAATGCTGTGGCACAGGGTCTTGCATCTAAAAGAACGACCACAGTGGGGTTAATTGTACCTGATTTGACCAACCTTTATTTTGCCGAATTGTCAAAAGGTATTGACGATATAGCTCTGTTATACAAGTACAATATTATTATTACCAGTATTGAAAATCGCTTAATGAGAGAAGATCAAGCGATTCAAGGTTTACTTAATAAACAAGTAGATGGTGTAATTTACATGTCTGACAGTTTGCCTGAGGAAGCAGTTGCTGCATTTAAACGGACTGATACTCCGGTTGTTTTGGCTGGAACCAAAGACAGTCATAGTGAATTTCCATCAGTTGCCATAGATTACAAAAAAGCAGATACAGAAGCTCTGAACCTGCTTTATAATGACGGTAGGAAGAACTTGGCGCTAGTTATAGGCAACCCAGACACGGTAGTCAATGCCCAAGAAAGAATACCTGCTTATAAAAAGTTCATGAAAGATCATAATTTGGGCGAAGGTCATATTTATTCTAATATTAAGGATCACTCTGATGGCTATAATTTATTGTCACAATTAGAACAGGATGGCATTGACGGTGTGATCGTAACACGCGATGTTGCTGCGGTAGGCTTACTCAATTCTGCTATTGACGCCGGTAAAAAAGTACCTGCTGACCTAGAAATAATTACAGCAAGTGCTACACAAATTGCTTCGGTTGTGCGTCCGGCATTAACTGCCGTTCGTCAGCCGCTTTATGATATTGGTGCAGTTGCCATGAGAATGTTAACTAAACTGATGAATAACGAAGAAGTACCGGAAAAACAAATTGAGCTGCCTTATGAAATATTGAAAAAGCAGAGTACTACAAATGAATAAGATAATTTAGTCACGTAAAAAGTGCCGCATGTTAGCCATGCAGCACTTTTTTGCTTGTTATTTTCTGCACCTTTTTTATCTGTTGCAGAATATTTAGTGTTTTGCCGGATTGCAGCGGCAAGTATGCTGTTAAAGCAATATTGGAGTAACGGCTCATGCGTGGTAATTGCCGGTAGTTCTGCCAGTTTGTTTCGCCGAAAAAGCCATAGAAAAGAATATCACGGGCCTTGATCCAACCTAAAGAGGTATAAAGCCACATACTTTTAGGGCTGCCATTAAAATTCTGAATTTTATAAAGAGTATTGATGGGCATAAATTTTTCGGTCTTAGCTTGATTATCCGGGTAACGATAGATTCGGACATTTTTTTCCGGCTTAGCCAAAATTTGCTTATTTTGATAAGGTGCAATCTCCTCCGGTCTTAGATCCATATTAACAAACTCTGCCGAAATAAATGTTTGATTGGCAATTTGATAGTAAAGCTGATTATGTGCTCTGACACCGTACATTACCTCAAACTTTTGGCCGGGATAGACATATTTATTTTGTTTGTCCTGCACATACGGGTTCATCATTGTTTTAGTTTTCTTTTTACCAAAATAGATACCATTGCGGTGAATATCGTATTTTTTGGTGCCTTCTTTAGCTAACTTATACTTAAAGCCGGTACTGGGAAAATTGGTAACAACCCCATCAACGTTTTTATTAATCAGCCACTGCCATAAATCAGGGGATTCATCCATTTCAGTCCACACAAAGACTTGTTTATTTAATTGATGCAGCCAGTGGATCAGCCAAGCATGGTTTAAAATCAAATCAGAAGAAACATTGACTGCATTTACTTGAGGCAAATTGCTGAAATTCATTCGTTTCAAACTGCCAACGATTAGTATTAAATATGCGTCAGGGATGATTTTGCGAAAATGAAATAAGCTGGCTGCAGAAAAAGAGTGGATCATAACTCTTTTTTCCATATGGTATTTTTTGATTGTAGCCGCGATTTTGTCTTCTAATTCATAAGACGGCTCTAACGAATGATCAATTTTGGTTTCCAAAATAAATTTAGTATTAGGTCGTTTTTGATAGTATTCAAATAACTGTGGTAAACTCAGCACATGTTCGCCATTATCATAGGTAAGTTGGCTAAGTGCCTCCCAGTTATTTTGTGATACAATTGCATGTGTATGGGTCACTCGAAATAAGTCGTCGTCATGTGAAATAACTAACTCACCGTCTGCAGAAAGATGAAGGTCAAGTTCGACATAATCGGCTCCTGAATTAAAAGCAGAGTTGTCACTTTGAATGGTTTCTTCAGGATATTTACTGGGATCTCCCCGGTGTCCAACGACAGTGAAACCACAAGTTGTTATGAATATGATGCTAAAAATGAGAGCCGTAATAATATGGCTTTGATATTTCATGTGTACACCTCTGTTGTTTACTACAATAGCATGGTTGCACATTTTTTGCTATATGTCACAGATTTAATTTATGCGGGGAATATTAATGAATGAACAATATGAAGAATTGGATTTAATTGAAGAAATTGTGCGTAATGATGGCAGCAAGTATTTTGAAATATCTAATATTGATCAAAATGGCATCGCCGAGCTGGCTGCTGACCGGGGAAAGATTAAAAGCGTACGTATCTTACAATTAAATATTCCGCGTACTAAAGCTCTGATTACCTATGAAGAATATATTAATAAGACTTATAAACTTGAAACTTTGACAAATGAAGATGATTGGAAAAATCCCGACTGGGTTGAATGGCAGAAGCCAAAAGGCAAAATTTTAGACGCCTATAATATGGTATTAAAATCGAATCAAATAGGATAGAGAAAAAATGGAAAAAATCCGCATCTTACATACTAATGATTTACATTCTCATTTCGAACATTTTCCTAAAATTGGTCGCTACTTAAGAGAAGCACAAAAAGATAAGTCCGTCGACCAGGTTTTTACTTTTGATGCAGGGGATTTTATGGATCGCTCCCAGCCATTAACCGATGCCACTTATGGTCAAGCTAATATCAGATTAATGAATAGTTTTCATTACGATGCGATTACTATCGGTAATAATGAAGGCATCTCTAATTCACATGAAGTAGTCGAAAAATTGTTTGATCATGCTAATTTCCCGGTTATTCTGGCTAACTTGCGTGAAGAAGATGGTTCAATGCCGCACTGGGCGGTGCAATATAAGATATTAACTACAAAAAAGAAGACGCGTATCGCGCTAATTGGTTTAACCGCAGCTTATCCTCTTTCTTATGAACCTAATCACTGGCACGTTAAAATGCTAAAAGAAACTATGGACGAAGTTTTACCCCAGATTAAAAATCAATATGATGTTTTAATTTTAATAACTCACATTGGTTTAAATATGGATACTTTTTTAGCCAAAAACTATCCTGAAATTGATTTGATTGTTGGGGGTCACAGTCACGACTTATTGCCACATGGTAAAAAAGTCAAAGATGTCTGGATAACGCAAACGGGTAAATGGGGCAATTATGTTGGTAATACCTATGTGGAAATTGATGACAACCATCATGTTAAAAAAATAACCCCGCATGTTGAGCCGACAAGTTTGATGAAATCGCATTTAGCCGATGAAGAGACGATTTTAAACTACAGGCAAAAGGGTAAAGAAATTTTGAGCCGCGAGCTTGTCGCTGATTTGCCTGAAAAATTTAATGATGATAAAGAAGCAGCTATTCAAGTTTCCATGAACGCAATTGCAAATTTTGCCGGAACCGATTTGGCTATGTTAAGTTCGGGCTTGTTCTTAACACCTTTTAAAAAGGGTGTTTTAACTAAATATGACTTGCAAAAAGCACTGCCACATTCAATGCACGTTGTTCGATCGACATTAAAGGGGAGTGATCTTTGGCGTTTAATTATGGAAATAGAAAAAAACCGGCACTTTTTAGATCATTTTCCATTACAGGGAATGAGTTTTCGGGGAAAAATCTTTGGGCAAATGCACTATAAGGGAATTAAATTTGACCCTATGAGTAGGGTGGTTTTTGTAAATGGTAAAGAGGTTGATCCTTATCAAGAATATCAAATTGCCGTTTTAGACCATTATGTTTTAGTGCCGTTTTTCCCTACTTTAGCAATTGTGGGCGATAATGATTTTCTTTTTCCGCAATTTTTACGCGAGGTAATTGGTAAGTATTTAGCACAAAAATATCCACTGCAAGGAAGTGAAGCAAATGGTAGAGCAAAGTAGCACTAATAAACAAAAAGAAAATAAATTTGAGCAGGAACAACCCTTGCGTCATCCCTTAGCCGCTGTAGCTTGGGATAAAGAACAATTAAAAATCAATAAGCAACTTTACCAAGTAGTTGTCAATAAAGCAGCAGCTTTGGATATTGAGCAACTGCGACGCAAGTATGATCCATATTTGGATCAATACGATTTTATTGTTGGTGATGTTTCCAGTGGGCATTTAAGGTTGAAGGGCTTTTATCAAGATAATGTGCCAACAGCCCTAGACCGTAAAAAACAGACCATTGCTGACTATTTATTAGAGTACTGCAATCCTGGTGGACCATATTTTATCTTGCAACTTTTGAGCCCCGTGCATCATTATCATAATAGTAAACGTAAAAAGCGTCCTAATTCATATAAAAATCGCGGACAAAGTTTGCGCCGGAAAAATTCCAGTAAAGCAGTTAAACGTTATCGCGTTCGGCAAAGTCACATAAAAAAGCCTGAAACTGCACCTGTTAGAAAAGAACATGGCAGTCGTCATTCTTTTGTAATTAAAAAAAGAAAGAGTAGCAAATAGTGAAGAATTACCGTCTATTTTTAATTGATCTTGATGGCACAATTTATCGCGGTAAGGAAACTATTGCCTCAGGAGTTCGTTTTATTAAGCGCTTAGAAGAAGCGCATAAAGACTATCTTTTTTTGACAAATAACACCACGCGAACACCACAAATGGTAGTGGATAAGCTAAAAACTCATGGTGTTGCAACAGATACTGCTCATATTTATACACCATGTATGGCTACCATAAGTTACATTTTAAAATGCCAAAAAAAGCAGACAAATAAAATTGGTGTTTACTTAATTGGTCAGATTGGCCTCTGGCAGGAGTTTATCCAAAATCCTGCATTTGAACTTAATGAAACTAGCCCTGAATATGTGGTGGTAGGGATGGATACCGACTTAACGTATCATAAAATTCAGGTGGCCGTTTCTGCTATTAGAAATGGTGCAACTTTCATTGGTACTAACGCTGATCTTAATTTGCCAAGTGAGAAAGGCTTGATGCCCGGTAATGGGTCACAGTGCGCTATGATTGCGGCTTCAAGTGGACAAGAGCCTTTTTATATTGGTAAGCCTTCTTCTGTAATTATTGACATGGTTTTAGCCAAATACGGCTGTGCTAAGAGTGATGCACTGATAGTTGGTGACAATTATGATACTGATATTAAAGCTGGGTTTAACAGTAACGTTGATCAATTGCTGGTTACTACCGGAATAACTAAAGCAGCGGATATTGAAGGGAAAAGACAACCTACTATTTTGACTAATAGTTTGGATCAGGTTGAAATATGAGCAAAAAAAGTAATATATTAACTATCATTTATCATTTTATTTTTGCTGTTTCAAGTAGTGTTGTGGTCACGTTGGTTGCGAGCTGGCCCTTATTATTTGTCTTTGTTTTAGTGCAAAAGACTAACAAAACAGTAAATTTGTCGGTCAGTCAGGTGATGCATAATTATAACCAACTGTTGTGGTATTTGACTTGGCCGTTTAAGCACAAATTAAAAATGCAGAATCTGCCAACTTCAAGAATGGCAGCGCAACATTTTGCCGATGTCAAAAAATTATTTGTTTTAGCAATTGTTGCTTTTATCTGTTGCATAGTAATTTATTTTTGGAGCAAGCATCATAACAAAAAAATATTGCGCTTGGATAAAATTTGGGCCCTATTATTTTTATTAATGCCAGTAGTTGTCTTGCCTTTTGCTTTGGCTAACTTTGACAACTTTTTCATTACTTTTCATCATTTGTTTTTTGCTGGTAGTAATACCTGGTTATTTGACCCTGCAACCGATCCGATTATTAATGTCCTTACTGAAGGCTTTTTTGCCTCATGTTTTGCTATTGCAGGCATTTCTTACGAATTATATTTTGCAAATAAGTTGCTGCAAAGATAAAAAAGGAGTTCTTAGTGGAACTCCTTTTTGTTTGTTATACGTTTTTTTAAGGCGACTATCAAAATTGGCAAGACAGAAATCAAAATAATTGCGATTAGCAACATTGAAAAATGATTTTTTACAAATGGGATGTTACCAAAAAAGGCACCTAACACAGTAAATAATCCACCCCAAATAATTCCGCCAACTACATTATAGAGCGCAAATTTGCCGTAATGCATGCTGCTGCCGCCAGATATGAAGGGAACAAAAGTCCTAATAAAAGGGATAAATCTGCCGATTACAATTGTGATCGGACCGTGCCGGTTAAAGAAATTTTCGGCAGCCGCTCTATTTTTTTGATTAATCAGTTTGTTAAACCAATTATGCTTAGACCCTTGTCTAACAGACCATGCGCCAATTTCATAATTACAGGCATCGCCCAACACGGCAGCCGTCAGTACGGCAAAGTAAATCCACCAAATATTTAAATTGTATTTAGGGTTCACAGCTAATGAACTGGCGGCAAAGATGAGAGAATCCCCCGGTAAAAAGGGGAAGATAACTAGTCCAGTTTCAATAAAAATAATGGCAAAGATAATCAAGTATGTCCAGTTCCCGAATTGATTAACTATTTCTATTAAATGGTGATCAATGTGCAGAATAAAATTGATTATTGTCATAAACATCTCCTTAAATGCTGGTTGAATGTATCGTTAAGGTCTTTTCTGGAAAGAGTGTGCGCATAATAGCAGCGACTGCAATCTGTGCCTCACCAAATCCTAATCCAATAAGCGGCACCCGTTCAGGATAAGTGACTACATCACCAACCGCATAAATACCAGGAATATTAGTTTCCATTGTGCGTGACACTTCTATATGGTTGTTAGTCAGATTGACACCCCACTTTTTAACAAATTGGTTATTAGCCCGGAAACCGTAAGCAACGACAATTTGATCAAATTTTGCAGAAATTATGTCGTTACTTCCCATTTCTTTCAAACCAATATTAAGTTGATTATCGCTAAGTTCAATTGATTTGGGAAGATATGGCGTCTTTATTTCAACATTTTTTAAATTTTGTAGTTTTTTGACGCTTGATTCTAAGCCGCGAAATACTTTTCTTCTATGTATTAGCTTTATTTTTGTACCTGGCTGGTTTGCTAATTCAATGGCCCAGTCAAGCGCTGAATCGCCGCCGCCAAAAACTCCTATTTGCTGATGAGCAAAAGTTTGCGGTTCTTTAACATAGTAGTAAATCTTTTTTTCGCTCTCATTATCTACTTTCAATGGGAATTTTTTCGGGCTGAAAAATCCAGTGCCTGTCGCAATAATAATGCTTTTAACAATAAAGCTATTATCAATTACAAATTCTTTATTACTTTCTTTAATAGATTCAACGCGGTGATTTAGGATAAACTTTGCGTTATGTTCAGCATCTTTTTGCAGATTAGTAATTAATTCTTGGGCTGAAATAGAACTGTAAGCTGGTATATCCAATATTTGTTTAAAAGGATAAAGTAATTTTGGCTGACCTCCTACTTCACTCAGTGATTCAAAAATTACTGTATTTAACCCATGAAGATGAGCAAAATTGGCGCAGAATAATCCAACCGGACCTGCTCCTATAATTGCTAAATCAAATTTTTTTATTTTAAAAACTCCCCTCTAAACCTTGATATGACAACTTTATCATGAAAAAAGAAGTAAGTCACTTTAAGAAATTACAAAAAAGACTTGCAAAAAGGAGAAATACTTGCTAGTATTAATAACTGTCGTCGGGCAATGAGCCGCAAGGCAAGAGGAGCCAAGGGGCGACAAAAAAATCGAGCAAAACCAGTTGACAAAAAGCAACAGGTTTAGTAAGATAATAAACGCTGTCAGGTAAGACGGCGAAAACAAGTCAGAAAAAAGTGCTTGACAAAAGCAATTGAATCTGGCAAAATGAAAAAGCTGTTTTAAAGAAGACAGCAGGTAGTACCTTGAAAACTGAACAATGTTTTCGCAAAAATGTG